>CACGSI010000034.1 GCA_902575715.1 uncultured SAR324 cluster bacterium | reverse complement strand
AAGTTTGTTAATTCAGAAGGAAATAATATTTTTTTTGCTAGCACACCACCTGAATTAATTTATATTTCTAGTGAAAACAAATTTAAAATACTTACAACTCTTTCAGAATTATCATTAGCACATTTTATAAATGCTAGAGGACCTCCTTATTTTGAAGTTTAATTTTTTTCTTAATAACTAATAACTTCAAATAATAGGTGAAATATGAAAAATATTTTAATTATATTGGTGTGCCTTTTTGTTTCTTTTAGTTTTGTGGCACAAGCATCTCGTGAAAAAGATTCTCATGAACACGGAGCAGCAAATGTCATGTTGGCCATGGAAGGCGAAAAATTTCAATTAAATTTTGAGGTTCCCTCTGATAGTTTGATTGGTTTTGAACATTTACCTAAATCTCAGGACCAACGTAATAATTTTAATAATGCAATAAGGACTCTCTCAGAACCTTCTAAGCTTTTCTCAATTCCTGCTAAGGCTGAATGTATTTTAGTCGGTGTTAATGTTTCTCAAAGTCTATTTTCTAGTGAAGGAGGTCATGATCATGATAAAAAAGATGATCATGGACATGATGAAAAAGGATTTTGGGATAGTTTATTCGGACATGATGACCATGGACACGATGAAAAGGATGATCATGGACACGATGAAAAAGATGATCATGGACACGATAAATCTGAAATTCATTCTGAATTCCATTCAAAATATCAATGGAATTGTCATCATCTAGATGATCTTGATTCTATAGGAACTCAACTTATGGATATTTTTCCACGTATAGAAGAAATTCGTGTAAGTTGGATTGCTGAAAATGGTCAGGGATCAATAGAATTAGAATCTAAGAATGATCTAATTAAGGGATGGAAATAAAATATGAGTCAGGTAGTTTTAGATATCAAAAACCTAAGTTTCCTTTGGAAAAATTCTGGCAGTCCAATTATAAATCTTCCAGAATTTGAGTTAAAGGAGCATGAACATGTTTTTTTGCAGGGACCCAGCGGAAGCGGGAAGTCTACTCTACTTGCTTTAATTGGTGGCATCATATTGCCAAAATCAGGCAAAATTAAGTTGCTCGGACAGGATCTAAAGAATCTCTCTCGTTCAGGGAGAGATTCTTTTAGAGTCGATCATATTGGTTATATTTTTCAACTTTTTAATCTTCTTCCGTATCTAACAATTGAAGAAAATGTATTGTTACCTCTAAATTTTTCACATATTCGAGCAAAGAAGGCTGGCAAAACTAAAAGTGATCAAATCAGGGATGCAGAAAGACTTTTAAAATCTCTGGATCTGGAGGAACAACTCGCAGAAAAAAAACCCGTAACCGAGCTCAGTGTTGGCCAGCAACAGAGAGTTGCTGTTGCTAGAGCCTTAATTGGCAAACCCGAATTGATTATAGCTGACGAACCTACGTCTGCTTTGGACTCTGACCTTTGTCACTCTTTCCTTGAGCTTCTCTTCGCTGAAAGCAAAAAAGCTGGAAGCACATTACTTTTTGTAAGTCATGATTCAACATTAGGAAATTTTTTCAATAGAAAAATTTCAATGGAAGAAATAAACAATATTGTAAATTAAAGATTTTATGCTTAATATTTTTTTTAAGAGTTTGATGAATAGAAAAGGAACAGCATTACTTACTATTTTTTCAATTTCTATAAGTGTTACTCTTTTAATTGGTGTAGAAAATATTCGCAAGGGAGTAAGAAAAAGTTTTAGCAGTGCAGTATCAGGAACAGATATTATAGTAGGTGCCAGAGGCGGTTCATTGCAACTTTTGTTGTATTCGATATTTCGTATAGGTAATGCTCCTAATAATATTAGTTGGGAAAGTTATAATGAATTAAGAAATAATAAAAGAGTAAAGTGGACTATACCCATTTCTTTAGGAGATTCCCATAGAGGATTCAGAGTAGTAGGCACTAACAAAGATTATTTTCATTATTTTCGTTACGGTAGTAAAAAGAAATTAAAATTTATTGAAGGAGGACCGTTCTCAGAAGTTTTTGATGCTGTAATTGGTAGTGAAATCGCAAAAAATTTTAAATATAAGTTAAATCAAAAAATAATAATTGCTCACGGCACAGGAAAAAATTCATTTCTTAATCATGATGACAAACCATTTAAAATTGTGGGTATTCTTAAACCTACTGGGACTCCGGTTGATCAATCCTTACATGTAAGTTTAGAAGGAATTACAGCCATGCACATCGACTGGGAAAGTGGAGCTCCACCCATGGAAGAGGAAAGGATTAGTGCAGAAGAAGCCATAAAATTGGACTTAACACCTGAAGAAATAACGTCATTTCTTATAGGAATGAAATCTAAAATACACGCATTTGATTTTCAAAGAAAAATTAATACTTTTAAGGAAGAACCACTTAGTGCAATAATGCCCGGAGTAGCACTACAAGAGTTATGGAATATTCTTAGGACGGCAGAAACAGGGTTGAGAGTAATTACTTGGTTTGTTCTTTTTGCAGGCCTTATGGGAATGATAACAGCTTTATTATCTGGACTTAATGAACGAAGAAGAGAAATGGCAATTTTGAGATCAGTTGGAGCTGGACCAGGAACAATATCTTTCTTACTAATTTTGGAAGCATCAATCCTAACATTATCAGGCATTATTTTTGGCCTGTTTTTTTTATACATAGCGTTATTTATTTTGCAGCCTATTTTAGAGACCAATTTTGGCCTATTTATTCCGATTAATTCTATTAGTTATAAGGAATTCATTATACTTGGAGGAGTTTTATTTACTGGTATTTTGATGGGAGTAATTCCAGCATTAAAAGCTTACAGTCAGTCACTTGCCGATGGAATGACAATTCGTTTATAAAAAAAAGTAACTTTAATGAAAAAAATCTTCTTACTTTTTATTTTTTACTTAATTTTTGTTTTTACAAATTCAGTTTTTTGCTCAGAATTAGATCCAAAGATTATAACATGGTATGATTTGAGGAAGTTAAATTATGAAACAGGAGAAATCCCCGACAGCATAAAAAATCTAATAGGGAAATCAGTAAAAATTCCTGGATTTGCGGTCCCTTTAGAGGAAGATGAGGAAGGGTTTGAGTTTGTTAAGGAATTCCTTCTTGTACCAGTCTATGGCATGTGTATTCATGTACCACCACCCCCTCCTAATCAAGTAGTTCATGTTGTTGTAGAAAAACCTGTATATTTTGAGACACTTCTGTATGCTGTTTGGGTTACAGGTATCCTTGAAGTTGGAGAATACTATTTAGAAGGGTCAAGTGATTTTGGACAGGTTTATGATACTGAAACATTTTATTCGATCAAGGGTCTTAAGGTTGAAGAGTACGACTGACTGATACTTAAAATTCTGATAAAAAATAACTTATTTAAAGATATATTGTTCCAAATTTTTTGATTAAATATATATTTAATCATATATATAGATTCTATTTTACTGGAGTTTTATTTGCATAGGTAATTTCTTATTACTTACCAATTCAGAATATTTGATAGTTAAAGAATTTTTTTAATGAAAATTATTTTTTTTGTAACCCTCTTATATTTATCTAGTCTAATTATTTTTTCCTGCAGTGATAAAGACGAATACAAAAGCTACGAAAAATATGGTGCCAGTAATACTTCCACTCCTGCTATGCCAGATAATTTTACTGTGAGCGGTGGAAGCAACAGCGCAACTCTTACCTGGGATCAAGTTGATGATGCCACAAGTTATACCATTTTTTGGAATACTGAAGGAGAGGTTGATGCTAATGATAGCGCTATAACTTCAATCACAAATGACAACTACACTCATAGTAATTTAGAAAACGGTTCAAGATACTATTACAAATTAGCTGCTGTAAGTAAATTTTACGGAACGGGGACACTTTCTTCTGAAGCAAGTGCTATCATCGCTTCCAATATTCAAGGCTCGGAAACTTTCAATGGACACACTTATGCTTTAACATCTTCAACCATGACTTGGCAAGCCGCCGCAGATGCCGCTGCTACTGTGGGAGGTTATTTGACCGTTTTAAACACGCTGGAAGAAAATGAATGGTTATACGAAAAATTCGGGACATACGGAGGTACCAATCGTGACCTATGGATAGGAGCTTTAGATAACGTTACTGAGGGTTCTTGGTATTGGTATACAGGCACTACATCTGGTGACGGAGGTGTTACAGATAATATATCCTCTGGGGCTACTTGGCCTGACGGATCATCAAAATGGGCGAGCGGTGAGCCTAATAATGCATCAAATGAGGATTGTGGAACAATTAGGGGTTCTATTGGGACTGATAGGTGGAATGATTATGCTTGTACCAGAACTTACTATGGTATTATAGAATTTAATTGAAAATTGTCTAATTGACATTTAATGCTCTGCAATTTATGGTTGCAGAGCAAAATTTATGTTAAAAATATATCATGAGTAAAGCATAACTAGTTGAGTTCCTCCAATAGCTACATATATTATCAAAATAAGAGCACGGAAAAACCCAAACGGGACTGCTTTATTAGTTTTACCTATATTTGTTTCTTGTTCTTCTGGAGGAGCATCGTCAATCACAGCCTTGATATCTTGGATACATCCATCGATACCCAAAAATCCAAAAAGACATACTCCAATTATTAAAGCCGACATTACATAGACAAAAGGACCATCCAAAACTTGATCAGATGCAAACGCCAAAATTGCTGCTGTTCCAAACAAAATAGCCATACTAACTTTAACTGTATCATTCAAATGATTCCCTCTCGCCATTCCATAATTCCAACGAGCCTCAATAGTAAAAGGATTAGACATAGTACCTCTAATTTAATGGTTGTTTAAAATTTAACATCTGAAATTTATCTTTAGATGTAATAAAAAAATATAATTCTACAATAATTATGAATTAAGAGAAATTGTTTTGTTTAATGAATTTAAAAATTCTTTTTTCGGTTGTCAAAAAATACCTAGTAAGTAAAAAAAGGCGATTTCTATAATATCTGAAATTAAATTTTTAAATAATTTGATTTATTATATATTAATTCAATTATTAAAAAAATTTAACTTTTTAGTATTTTTTAAAATAATAGTCTCTTTTTCATGAAATGACTGAATGATCAAATAATATATAAATTCAAAATTAAAATTGCTTTTAATTTAAACTTACTCATTTCTTGCATAAAAAAGACTAAAAAATATATTTTTAAAAAAAATTTTAAATTAAACTTTCATTAAAAAATTTATTTAGTGAAATTCATTTTATTTTTTTTAGCATTTTGTATTACATTTTCAAAAATCACCAAGGTTTTTGGTGAAGAATGGGGGAATATGCACATCTCATATATTCGTGAAGTAAATAACCAATTATACTTGTCCGATTTCCAGTTGGGAAGCGAAGAATCTATTAAAGATAATAACGGACACGGATTCTCTTTGGGATTGTTAATCAAAAACGAAGGTGGTAAATTCTTCCTATTGAATACAGGGATTTCAAATACCGATTACCATGGGACTGTTGAAGATGGTGTGAATGTTAGTTTCCAACCTCAATCAGGATCAGGTTATGAGGCTTTGTCTCAAAGTAAAAATATTTTTTACGAAATAGATCAAAGCTTTAAAAATACTTTCATAAGTATTAGTTACACAAACTGGGAAATTACAATGCATGGGTTAAAGTATTGGAATGGAAGTCCAATCCCATCAACATACGGAATTGGAATTATTTCTCAAAAAGTAGAAGGAAATACTTTAATTAAAAGTATTGACAAAACTTTAATTGCAGAAGCATCTTATGATTCGGGATTACAGAGATTCTACCTAATGGGATGGTCATTCAATTTTGAATTTCTTCAAATGTCTTTTATACTGAGATATATTACTTCTCCAGTATTAAATATTAAAAACTGTAATTCTGAAGCAGTAGGCGAATTAGCATGCAGTAGAATAAAATCTTCTACAGGAAATAGAAACAATTCACCTCAATTGTTTAATGGAGGAGTTTTTTCAGTTGGAACATTATTTTAATTTTTTGTTTTAAATCATTAATTGTCAAAAAAAATGAAAAGATCTTTTCTCTTAAGTAAGATTTTAATTTTAATAATTTTAGGATTTTTTCAAATTTTTAAAATTGAAGTTATTGCTCAAGAAATTTCATCTTATAACAACAGATTATATTACTTTTATGAGGTAAATAACCCCATTTATTTGTCAGATTTTGAATTAGGCAGCACAGAACAAATCAAAGATAAAGATGGGAATGGTTTGGGATTTAGCTGGGTAATTAAGGAAGGTAACAAACTTAAGTTAGAACTAGATTTAGGTTACAGTCGGACGGTATACAACGGTCAGGTAGAAGACGGCGTGGAAGTTACATTCCAACCTCAAGCAGGTTCTGATTATGAAATTTTGTCTAGCAGCAAAAATGTAGTTTATGACTTCGATTTAATTTTTCGAAATCCATATATTGGATTTAATGTAGTAATTGATTATTTTAGAATTGGTGGAGGAAGAATTATCCAATCAGTTAATGGAGATGTTAAACTATTTGCTAGTAATATAGAGATAGCTAAAGCTAAATATGAAACAAGTAATCAACTATATGGACTAATTGGATTTGATTTCAATTTAGAAGGATTGTATTTTGGAGCTTTATTACGAGCTTATGAAGCCCCCTCTCTAAAAATAACAAGTTGTAATACAGAGGCTCTGGGTTCGTTAGTTTGCAGCAGAATAATTGGAGCAACTGGGAATCGTAATCTTAGATCAAATTCTTACGGAGAAGGGATCTTACAAATTGGATTAATATTTTAGAATTGGAGTAGATTTTAATTTTACTAATTTTTATAATTTGTTTAAAAAACATAAAAAATGAAGTTTAAAACTATATTTAATTTTATTTTTATTACTTTTAGTGCACTAATTTTATTCACAAGCTGTAGTGATCTGGAACCAGGGCTTCAGGACAAGAGGACAGTTGTCCTAAACATGGACTTTCAAAAAAGATCTCCTTCTAGAAACAGTCGAAATATCTCATCTTCTGAATTAAACCAGTATAATACTCACCTTATAGTTGCTGTTCCATCATCAGAGCAATTGAACAGTAATTATTTGAGTTATTATTATAGCGCTTTCTATGCAGATCTTATGAGTCCTCAGGAAAGAAGGGTGAGTATGGAGATTCCTATGAACACAGATCTTAAAGTTTTTGCATTTCTTTTCCGGGGTAACTACAATTTGAATGATATGTATTTATTTCGAGAAGTTGGTGCTTACGGTCAGTCAGGAAACTTTCGAATAAATAATCAGACAAATAACATAAGTCTTGGTATATCTTTGCAGTCTACAAGTAATTCATCCAGCGCTGGAACAAATACATACTCTATTGAAGAAGTTACTCCCATAAGCCCTACTACCGACTCTACACCTGAATATACTTTTAGTTCTACTAAAACAGGAACTATTTTATATGGAGGCTCATGTTCCTCTCCTACAGAGGAAGCAATTGTAGGAAACAACTCAATCACTTTAAACTCTTTGAATAGTGGCAATTATTCCGACTGCACTATAAAAATTTCAGATTCTGCAGGAAATGAAAGCAATACCCTTACTATAACTAGATTTACAATTCTTCCTAATGGTTTAATTGCTTATTACTCCTTTAATGGAAATGCAATTGATAAAATGAGATCATATAACGGGAATGTTCAAGGAGCAACCTTAACCACAGGCAGAGATAATGGTATTAACAGCGCCTATGCTTTCGAAAGTACTTCAGAAAATTATATTGAATTTGGAACTGGGATGCTATCAGGAAGTGGCGATTTTTCTATTTTGATTTGGATAAATACTACTCAAAGTCCGAATAATACAGTAGGCCGTATCCTCCAACAACGTAGTTCTGGTAATACTGGATACAATGGACAATATATGTTAGAAGTAAATTCTCAAGGAAAAATAAAATTCAACACTTATTCAAACGGATACAAATGGAACGTTACTAGTAGCATAGCTTTAAATGATGGGCACTGGCATCATTTAACTTTTTTACAAACAGATAACGGTGGAAAAATGTATTTGAATGGGAATCATCATAAAACTGACAATTCTTCAGGGAGAGTTACACTTCTAACTACAAACAAAACTTATGTTGGTGGGGATTTAAGAGATAGTAACAGGTGGTACTCAGGCAAAATTGATGATTTAAAAATATTTAATCGGGCACTTACAGAAAGTGAAATTCAAACTCTGTATAATATGTCGGATTAATTAAATTAATTTAAAGCTATAATTTATATTTTATGTATATTAAAAAAGTTATTATTTGATATAGTATATAGTTAATCATATAAATTATATTTATCATAATTAATTTAAGCGTTTTACCTCTTTAATTTGAAATAATTAACTTTTTTAAATTCTTTTAAATTTTTTTATTTTTTTAAATGCTAAATTATAATTTTCCTTTAATACTAAAAATAAATTTTAAAAAATAGAAGTTGCTCTTGAAGAATTCGAATACTAATTTAATTGGTTATTGTCCTTTTTTTTGACCGCATATCGAAATGCTATATAAAACAAAATTTGTAATATTTTTGATTAAATAGATATATATTTATAAAATGAGAAGGAATTATGGTGCTCGTGAAAAATGGGTATATTATATTTTAAAAGATAAAAAAGCTGCGAAAAATCTTATTAAAGTCTTAAAACCCCTGGGGTCAATTTATTGAAAATCATAATTCATTCTCATCAATCAGCATTTAGCATTCAAAATAATCTCTCTGGCTTCTCTTGTTTCAATTTTTGCTTCAAGCTTCATAAGAATAGACATCAAACCAAATGTAATACGATTGAAGAAAATAAATTGTTCAGATCCTCTTACTTCCCTGATTTCAAAACCCTTTTGAAACAGATGGTTCAGATCTTTTCTAAATTTGTTATCACCGAAATCAAAATTTGA
>CACGSI010000033.1 GCA_902575715.1 uncultured SAR324 cluster bacterium | reverse complement strand
TCAGTTGGTTTATTTTAATAATGGGTAGTAACTCTTTATTTTTTAAGTTATTTTATATACCATTAAAATTTCTGACTCCTCAAAGTGAAAAAATTATAAGCGATGCAATTGTTGTTGCCTCTGCGGGTGTTCATGAATCTGGAACTCCAACTCAAGGATCAGCATTGAGAGCACATGCTGCAGCTAAATTATATTTAGAAGGAATAGCTCCCCTTGTAATTATCACTGGCGGAGTAACTGAACCATATTTACATCCTGTAAATATAAAAGGTATGGCAATTATATTAAAAGGAATGGGAGTGCCTTCTGAAAATATAATTATTGAAAATCGTTCAACAGATACATATTTAAATGGATTAGAGACAACAAAAATTCTGAATCGTCTAGGATTGAAGGACGTCATTTTGGTTTCGCATGAGTATCATTTATTCAGACTTGTATCTGTATTTGAAAAGTTAGGAATTAATGTTTATGCATACTCGGAAAATGAATCTTATAAAAGAGAGCCTACTCCGTGGTGGCAGCTATTTGCATGGAAAAACTTTAATCGCATTCAAACTATAGCGCATGAATACTTAGGATTAATTAGGTATAAGTTTTCTGGATGGATTTAGGAAGAAATTAAATTTTTTGTAAAAAAATTTAATTCTCCAATAGTTGAATCAAAGTTTTTAGATATTAAAATTGATAATTTTTATTAAATTGAATTTAAATAATTTCTCTGCAATGAAGTTTTTTGTTTCTGGTAGTCATTTTGTGAAATCCTTCCTAATTTATAATCTTCATTTAGATCACTTAAAGCCAAAAGCCAAAAATTAGCATAACCTAACTTTGATTTTTTTGAGGAATTATTTCTATATATTTGTAAATTGCTAAAAAAAAGTGGATAAGATATTGCTCCTACTGACAAAATTACAATTAAAAAAATAAAAAATAAAATCATAGAGCTATTAAAGAAATAATTTTTTTAAAAATCAAGAAAAATATCAGTCTTTAGAACTATAGATTAGCTAGTAGTTTTTAGTTAATAACTTCATTTAAAACAGATTCCATGTGTTCAACAACCTCAAGTTTGTTCATTAATTGTTCAAATCTTGATGCCTTATTAATAATATATAAATAACCCACTAAACACTCAAATCCACTGGCTTTTCTATATTCTTTTACAGTAGCGTGTTTAGGAATTGAAATAACTTTGCCATTCCTACCTTGAAAGAATATTTTTTTTTCTTTAGGTGTTAGCTCAGGTAAAATAAGTGATGCAATTTGAGCTTGATTCTGGCATCTGACCAACTTTACAACAAAATTATGAACAGTCTTTCTGTTTTGAAATAATTGCAAAATTTTTTGGCGACACCATAATTCAAAAATAGCATCACCCATATAAGAAAGATAAAATGAAGATAATTCTTCTACATTAATACTAAAATTTTTTTGAAAAATGCTTTTTGTCATTGATTTTTAAAATATTCTTTCAACTAAATTTAAAATTAATTAAATCTTCAAAATATCTAATCTATCGATTTATAAAATAAATAAAACCGCATTTTTGTAAATTTTCATAAAATTATTTCTTACCAAAAAAGCAAACTAGGATTAAATGTTTTATATATTGTTTAAAAATTATGACAAAAAACTAATTTTATGCGTCATATGTTCGCGGTGATTCAGATGACTCAGATTGGGGTAGAATGGGGACTTCTTTATGTTTTTCAGTTCTTTCTTCAGTTTTATCATCACCATCTAGTACTGCTGTGGGTAAGTTTATTAATGCTATTTCCAGCACTTCTTTAATTGTTTTCACAGGAATTATATTTAAATCAGTAATTATCTCTTCGGGAATCTCACTAAGGTTTTTTTTGTTATTATATGGTATCACAACTGTTTTAATGAAACCTCTTTTGGCCGCAAGCAGTTTTTCTTTGAGTCCGCCAATTGGTAAAACTTTTCCGCGTAAAGTTATTTCTCCGGTCATTGCAACATCCTTTCTTACTGGAATCGAATTGAAAGCACTAACTAAAGAATTCGTAATAGTTATCCCGGCAGAGGGGCCGTCCTTTGGTACAGCTCCCGCAGGGACATGTATATGTATATCAGTTTTCTCAAATACTGAAGAAAAAATTCCCAGCTGGTTAGCATTTGTTCTAACAAAACTAACAGCAGCTTGAGCAGATTCTTTCATAACATCTCCCAATCTTCCTGTAAGCTCTAATTTACCATTTCCTTTCATTATATTAACTTCTGTGACTAACATATCACCCCCGGACTCTGTCCAAGCTAATCCACAGGTTGAACCCACCTCATCCTGTTCTTCTGCAATAGTATGTTTGTATTTCGGTACTCCAAGAAATTTTTGTAACCTTTTAGGTGTGACAATAATTTTTTTTATACTATCTTTCTTTATCAAATGTGTTGCAACTTTTCTACACGTTTTTGCAATTTCTCGCTCTAGATTCCTTACTCCAGCTTCTCTGGTATAACTCCGAATAATCTTTGTTACTGTATTCCTCTGAAATTGAATTTTCTTCAAATTTAATCCATTTTCATCTATTTGTTTTGGTATAAGATGTTTTTGAGCAATATGTTCTTTTTCTAATTCAGTATACCCTGAGAGATTAATGACTTCCATACGATCCTTTAATGCAGGAGGTATGTTTTGTTGTACATTAGCGGTACATAAAAATAAAACATCAGAAATATCAAATTCTACTTCAAGATAATGATCCATAAATGTATGATTTTGTTCAGGGTCTAGAACTTCTAGCAAAGCTGCAGCAGGGTCACCCATTACACCATATGTCATTTTATCTATTTCATCAAACAAAAGTAATGGGTTTTTGAATTTTGCTTTTCTTAAACATTGGATTACTTTCCCGGGCATGGCTCCAATATATGTTCTACGATGTCCTCTTACTTCGGCTTCATCTCTAACTCCTCCTAGGCTTACGTGTGCAAATTTTCTCCCTAATGCTTCTGCCACTGATCTAGCTAAAGAAGTTTTACCAACTCCAGGCGGACCGACTAGGCAGATAATAGGGCCTTTCATTTTACCAACTTGTTTAGCAACAGCCAGAAACTCTATAATACGTTCTTTTACTTTTTCTAGACCGTAATGTCTTTGGTCGAGAACTTTGTCTGCTTTTTTTAGATCAAAATTATCTTTGGTTTTTTCTGACCATGGCATACTTAATATCCAGTCGATATAATTTCTAACCACATTAGCCTCAGAAGACATAGATGGCATCATTTTTAGTTTTTGCAACTCTTTTTCGGCCATTTTTTTTGCTTCATCAGATAGTTTAATCTCTTTTATCTTATCTGCATATTCTTCAATTTCAGCTTTTCCATCTTCTCCTTGGCCTAACTCTTTCTGAATAGCTTTGACTTGTTCATTTAAATAGTATTCTTTTTGTGTTCTGCCAATTTGACCTTGTACTCTTTCTTTTAGCTTCCTTTCAACTTTTTTAAATTCTTTTTCTTCGAGCATTTGTCCATAAATGATTTCTAATCTTTTTTTTGGATTATTATTTTCTAGAAGCTCTTGCTTTTTTTTCAAATCCATATTCAAAAGAGGAGCAATTCTATCTGCAACCAAATGAGGTTCTTCAGAGTCTATTGAAAATTTTTCAGGACTTTCTCTTTTTTTAACTTCCTTGAGATATCGTTTAAATTCATTACGAACATTTTTAGATAAAGCAAATAATTCTGGATCATTTGATACTTTTTCCGACATTACTTCTATTGTTGCAGAGAAATAAGGAGCTCCCATATGTGCATTAATTAAAAGACCTCTTTTATTTGCTTCAAAAAGAGCTTTTATTGTTCCATTATGAAGGCGCATGATTTGTAAAACCTTACCAATAGTTCCAACTTTATATAGATCTTTTGGCTCTGGTTCTTCAATTAAAGGATCCTCCTGAGCAACTACGAAAATTTGACGATCTCCTTCAAGTGCTTTTTCAAGAGATGAAATTGAGAGTGATCTTCCAATAAAGAAAGGTGCAGTCATTTGTGGAAAAACTACAATATCCCTCATTGGCAACATAGGTAATTCCAAACGCATTGTTCCAGAATTATTTTTAATTGTATCGACTTGCATTAAATTTTTTTTCTAGATTAAAAAAAAATTAACAATTAGTTTGTCTTTAGAATTACTTTCAAGCATTTATTTTGTAAATTATTAAATACTAATTACATAATAATGTATTATTCTATCAACAACATTTTCAAATATCAAGTAATCAAGGATTAGCTAATTTAATCAAAATTTTTACAATGATTAGAATCCTTTAGCCAAAATTTCTACACATGTTTTTTGGCCATAATTGTAATTTTTAATTTTTTCAAATTTTTTGCTATAATGTTCATTACCTATAATGCTTCTGAGATGGAAATCTGCATATCTTCTGGCTTCAAAAAATGCTTTTTCAGGAAAAATTGAACAGGCTTTGCTAATTACGGTGACATTTTTACCTCCTCTATCCAATATTTTATAATCTCTATCATAATATATTTGAATAACTTCCTCTGAATATGAGCAACTAAAACAAAATAAGTAAACAAAAATTAATAATTTTAAATATTTTTTCATCTTTTTTAAATAGTGAAGTCTTGACAACTCTTGTTTGGTTATACAAACTATCATTAAAAAGAATTTTACATTATAATCATTTTTCAAAAAAACTAATAAAACAATAATAATATTTTATTGCAACGTTTATGCAGATTAGTAAATCTTCTAAGTTTTTCTCACGTGCTCAAAACTTGATGCCTGGTGGAGTAAATAGTCCCGTACGAGCATTTAAATCGGTAAATATGACTCCAATTTTTATAAAAAAAGGATCAGGTTCAAAAATTTATGATACAGATAACAATGAATATATCGATTATGTAGGCTCTTGGGGACCATTGATTCTAGGTCATTCCAATCCAGAAATTGTCAAGACTCTCCAGCAAGTTATAAAAAATGGGACTTCTTTTGGTGCGCCAACTGAGGGCGAAATTTTGTTTGCAGAGTATATGTGTAATGCCTTACCAAGTGTTGAAATGATAAGATTAGTAAATTCTGGAACTGAAGCAGCAATGTCAGCTTTGAGGGTTGCTAGGGGATTTACAGGTAGAGACAAAATTATTAAATTTGAGGGGTGTTACCATGGTAGTGTAGATCCTTTGCTTATACAAGCTGGTTCAGGAGCAATGACACTCGGGATACCAGATTCTCCAGGAGTTCCAAATAATTTTGTTGAATTGACTCTTCAGGCTAAATACAATGATCTTCAATCCGTTATTAACCTATTGGAAAATAATTTTCAGGAAATAGCTGCCATTATTCTAGAACCTATTGCTGGAAATATGGGAATGATTCCACCTGAAAAAGGATTCTTAAATGGTTTGCGTGAATTGTGTGATAGAGAAGGCATATTACTAATATTTGATGAAGTTATGACAGGCTTTAGAGTAGATTTTGGAGGTGCTCAGAATTTATTTGGTATTGTTCCGGATTTGAGTATTTTCGGAAAAGTGATAGGGGGAGGTCTCCCTTTAGGGGCTTATGGAGGCAGACAAGATATAATGCTTAAAGTAGCTCCAGCAGGTCCTATTTATCAGGCAGGGACCTTGTCTGGTAACCCTCTTGCAGTTGCAGCAGGATTGAAAACTTTGGAAATTTTGGGAGAGCAAAATCCATATTCTGAACTTAGTAAAAAAACTTCTTGGCTTATAGATGAATTACAGTCTTCAGCAAAAATTGCGGGGATTCCTATTCAGACCCAAGCAATAGGAGGAATGTTTGGTTTATTTTTTAACAGTGAGCCGGTAAGAAATTATCAAGATGCACTAAAAACGGATAAGGAACAGTTTAACCGTTTTTTTAGGTCTATGTTAAAGCAAGGTATTTATTTGGCTCCATCGCCATTTGAGACTTTTTTTGTCTCAACGGCACATTCAGATGGGGATCTGGAGCGAACATCTTTGGCAATTCGAAAAGCATTTATAGCCTAAAATATTTTTGGTTAGTTTATGTATTGATAATCTAAAAAGTAATTATTGAGATTTAATTTTTTCATTGGGATGCGTTATTTCGCTTATTCTAATTCCGAAATGATCATTAACTACAATCACCTCTCCACGTGCAATTAGTCTGTCGCCTGTTATAATATCAATAGGAGAACCAACAATCTTATCAAGAACTACAACGGTTTCTTTATTCCATAACATTACTTCATTTAGAGAAAAACTTTTTCGAGCAATTTCGGCCTGCAAAACTTGTTGTGTATCTGATAGAAAACTTATTTTATGTTTTGTATTTTTTCCTCCTGTTTTTTCATCATTCATAGAAAACTTTGTTATATATCATTTATTAATAAGTCTTTGTTTCAATAATCTTGCGATTGTTATTTTAATTCGTTCTACTATAGTCCATAATTGCAATTATAAAGCTTTTTTTAAATTTAAACAATAATTAGGAGCAAAAATAATGTTTGGTCTAGGTATCTGGGAACTTTTAATAGTTTTGGCCATTGTTGTTGTTCTCTTTGGAGCGAAACGCTTACCACTTATAGGAGAAGGACTTGGAGGTATGATTACAAACTTTAAAAGAGCAACCAAGAAAAGCAAAGATGAACAAGCAAAAATTGATGAAAATTCAAATGTATCTAAAGATGACAGTTCGGATATTAAAGAAGGTAATAGTTAATTTAAGTCTATTTTTTCGGTTTAGGTCTAATTACGAGGTTCATACTAACGTCTAATTCCTTTAGTCTTGCTATTATAGGAACTATGGCACCATAATTAACCTTTTCATCAGCTTCAACGTCAACAAGCCATGGTTGTTTTTGTCCTTTGACCCATTGCTTTATTCTATCTTCCAAAACTTTTTGACTTTCTTTTTTTATTGCTCCACCTATACGAGTATTACCTATAAACAGTACTCCGGACTTATCAATTACAAGTCTAAGAGGCTCTTTCATGGGCTTCATTTTGTCTTGATTGTAGCTGTCTTCAGGAAGATCTACTTGGATTACATGATTAACAATCGGAGCTGTAACCATAAAAATGATTAGTAATACTAGCAATACATCCACGAAAGGTGTGACGTTAATGTCACTCAGCGGTTCATTCTCTTCCCAAGATCCTCCCATTTACAATCCATTCAAATCTATTAGTAAGTTCCATACCAAAATTTCGCATGTTATTAGTTAAAAGACGAGACTGATTTCTAAAATAATTATAAGCCATTATAGCAGGGATTGCAGCTAATAAACCAGCAGCAGTTGCGACTAACGCTTCAGAAATTCCAGGGGCAACTGCAGCAAGACTTGTTACTCCAGAAGTTCCTATACTTTGAAATGAATTAATGATTCCCAAAACTGTTCCGAATAAGCCTATGAAAGGGGCTGCACTTGAAATTGTTGCGAGAATGTTCAAACGACTTTCAATAAATGAAAATCTTTCATTTATATTTTGTTCTATGACCCTTTGTAGTTGTTGGCTCAAGTGAGGTAACATTGATGTACTTTCTGGGATATCAGGTGCAGCCCTTTGAATTCGTTGACTCATCCTGGCTGCTTCTTGGTAAGTGGCAGAATACATTGAAGCAAATGAAGAATAATAATAGTCGGAAGAAACTTTTTTTATCTGATTTAAACTAGATTCGTTCAGGTAAGTTTTATAAAATTTCTTGTTTTCTCGTCTAATGTTTGAGTATTGAAGCGCTTTAATAATTATGACGGCCCATGAAAGGGCCGACATTAAAGCTAAAACAAGCAGGATGAGTTTTGCAACAAAACTGCCACCTAACACCATACCTACAATGCTCGTTTCGCCTAACCATTCGCTGAGCATAAATTAAATAGGTTTAATAGTTCGACACAGAGAATAAATAATTTTTATAACCGAGTAAATTCTACGCGTCTATTTTTACTCCAAGCAGTTTCATTATTTCCGTTGGCAGCGGGTCTTTCTTCTCCAAAGCTTACCATTGTAAATTGAGATGGGTTTGCTCCAAGACTGACAAGGTAATCAAAAACAGCTTTTGCTCTTCTTTCACCTAGAGCTAAGTTGTACTCATTTGTGCCTCGTTCATCACAGTGTCCTTCTAACTGAACTTGTATGTCAGGATTTTCGGAAATCCATTCATAGTTTGCCTGAATGACTTCAGCAAAATTGGGAGTGATTACGCTTTTATCATAGTCAAAATAAACATTGTCTAAGCTAACAATTACCGTTTCAGGCTCTTCAGGAGGCGCTGCAATGATTGTGGTAGCTTTTGGAGCCTCAACACTTTCATCAGCTTTTTGCTCTGCCGCAATTTGTTTTTCCTCCCTTTCAACTTCTCTCTGTTGCTCTGCCTTCACAGCTGCAGCTTCCTTTTCTTCTTCAACATCCTGGGTTCCAGCATCTTTCGTCTCCGACTCAGGCTCCTTTGATGGAGGAGGAGGAGGTGGTGGTACTGGTTTAGGCTCAGGCTCAGGCTCAGGCTCAGGCTCAGGCTCCTTTGGAGGAGGAGGAGGTGGTGGTGGTGGTGGTTTAGCCGGCTCAGGCTCAGGTTCAGGCTCCTTAGGCGGAGGTGTTGGTTCTGGTTCTGGTTCTGGAGGAGGAGGAGGAGCATCAGGCTCATCCAAAGGCTTATCAGGCTCCGGCTTTGGCTCGTCTTTTGTACATCCTCCGACGGCTAACAACAACCCTAAGACCACAATTAAAAACAACTTATATAAATTTTTCATTACATACCTCATCTAATTTTTTAATTTCTACGACAGCAACCCTCTTGTAAGGAGAAATACGAGGCTGCACGAAATATCCGGTAACTTTATCCTATTTTATAGATTTTTGCAAGCAGAATGCCTAATTTAATAAAATAGCTAAAAATCGGCAAACATTTAATTACTTCTTCAAAAACTATTTTTTAGCTGAGCTAAAAATTAGCTTAGATGTTATTTGATAAATTTAATTATGTGATATTAATAGTCATCCTCATCCTCA
>CACGSI010000032.1 GCA_902575715.1 uncultured SAR324 cluster bacterium | reverse complement strand
GTTTTTTACCTAACTGAAAAGTCCAATATACATTTAAAATATTTCTCTGATTTTGTTTGATCTAATATTATTTTAATCATTGCAACATTTAAAATTTTTTATAATGGCTTATATTTTTTTAGTAATATAATTTAACTAAATGATAAATAATTTTAACTATTTAATAATATTTTTGATTATTTAATGAAATTATTTGACTTTTTTAAAATCAAAGAAATAATGGTATTATATTAGTGATTTAATATCTCATCAGGGGCAAGATGGTCTCTTTGATGATTTCTCAATTTAATTTTTTTACAGTTTTTATTTATTTAGGAGCCAAATGGAGAATATTTTAAAACCAGATGATTTTGTTGGGATTTCTTTTTTCATAGCAACTATGGCTATGATGGCATCTTCTGTATTCTTTTTCTTTGAAAGAGATAGTGTTTTAGGGAAATGGAAGACATCTGTTACATTAGCTGGTTTGATTACTGGAATTGCAACAGTACATTATTTTTACATGCGAGACGTTTGGGTTACAACTGGACAAAGTCCAACTGTTTTTAGGTATGTAGACTGGTTTCTAACAGTCCCTTTACAGATTGTTGAGTTCTATGTAATCTTAGCTGCAATTGCATCAGTTCCAATAGCTTTGTTCTGGAGGCTACTTTCATATTCTATTTTAATGTTAATATTTGGTTACCTAGGAGAAGCTAACTTCATAAACGTAACTTTAGGCTTTGTCATTGGTATGATTTTTTGGTTGTTGATTATTTATGAAATATTTTTTGGTGAAGCTAGTAGAATAAATTCAAATAGTGCAAATGAAGCATGCCAGAATGCATTTAAAGCATTAAGGCTTATAGTGACGATTGGTTGGGCTATATATCCTATTGGTTATTTCTGGGGATATATGTTGGGTAGTGCAAATATGAATGCTGTTAATATTATTTATAATTATGCCGACTTAATTAACAAAACAGCTTTTGGACTAGTCATTTGGGCTGCAGCAAAAAAAGATTCAAATATATCTGTATAAATAATTCTTTAAAATAAAGAAAAACTTTAAAATAATTTTTTCTTCATAGCCTCAAAAGTCAAAGAAAATTTTTTTGAGAAATGTATTGGTAGGTCAAAAACTTAATCATTCTTCTTTCAAAAAAATACAATATTTTTTGAATTTTATTCGAAAATTTTCTTACAATCATAAATTAGTGTGAAAATTATTAATTATCTTTGATGCGTATGTGTCTTGGAAAATCTTATCTTTTTTTCTAGGGTGCAGAAGCTTAATTCTGATTTTCATAACCAATACTCGTAACAAAAAAAACCTAAAAGTAGGCCTAATCAAATTTTTAAAAAATCAAAACAATTTTATTGATGTCAAACTTAATTTTGATTCTAGGAGATCAACTAAATACAAAAATTTCATCCTTGAAAAATTTCTCAATAAAAAAAGATTTTATTTTAATGTGTGAAGTTAACGAGGAGGCTAATTATGTTAAACATCATAAGAAAAAGATTGCTTTCTTATTTTCTGCAATGAGGCACTTTGCAATTGAATTACAAAAAAAAGAATTTTCTGTAACTTATGTAAAGTTAACAGATAGAGCAAATACTGGGACTCTTAAGGGAGAGGTTAAAAGATTTTTACAAAATAAAAAGATAGATAAGATTGTTGTAACATTCCCAGGGGAGTATAGAGTTTACAAAAATCTCCTAAGTTGGGAAAAATTGTTTGGAGTCCTTGTAGAAATTAGAGAAGACACTAGATTTTTTTGTTCTATTTCAAATTTTAGAATTTGGGCTAATATGCGAAAAAAATTAAGAATGGAAGATTTTTATCGTAAAATGAGACTCGAAAAAAATATTTTAATTGAAAACGAAAAACCCATTGGAGGTAAGTGGAATCTAGATTTAGAAAATAGAAAATTCCCAAATGTTGGCGAGAAAATTCCAAAACTAAAATCTTTTAATAATGATAGTATTACTGAGGAAGTAATTGGAATGGTATTGGAGTATTTTCCAAAAAATTTTGGAGATATAGAACCCTTTTATTTAGCAGTAACTAGAGAAGAGGCCCTTATTATTTTCGAAGATTTTTTTGAAAATAGAATTTTTAATTATGGAAGATTTCAAGATGCTATGATTGAAGGGGAACCATGGATGTTTCATTCTGTTTTAAGTTTTTATCTTAATTGTGGGTTAATTTTACCTGAAGAATGTATCCAAAAAGCTGAAGAGACTTATTTCAACGGAAAAGTTCCTTTAAATTCGGTTGAAGGTTTTATACGACAAATTCTTGGATGGAGAGAATATATTAGAGGAGTTTATTGGTTAAAAATGCCAGATTATAAGGAACTGAATTACCTTAATTCTAAGAGATCTCTTCCAAATTTTTTTTGGACCGCAAACACCAAAATGAATTGTTTGAAACAAACGATTGCTGAAACAAAATCCAATGCTTATTCTCACCATATCCAAAGATTAATGGTATTAGGAAATTTTGCTTTAATTACTGGATTAAATCCATATGAAGTTAATCTTTGGTATTTAATTGTTTACGCGGATGCATTTGAATGGGTTGAATTACCAAATGTTTCAGGAATGGTCCTATATGCTGATGGTGGTTTAGTAGCAAGCAAACCTTACGCTGCTGGAGGGAATTATATAAATAAAATGTCCAATTATTGTAAAAAATGCAAATATAATGTTTTAGAAAAAACAGAAAAAAATTCTTGTCCATTTAATTACCTTTATTGGGATTTCTTAAGGCGCAATAGAAATCTTATTCAAAGGAATTATCGTATGGCCCTGATGTATAAAATTTATGACAAGATGCATTTAAAAATAAAGAAAAAAATGACACACAGAGCAGAACAATTTTTTGAAAAGATTGAATCTTTTTAAAAGCAAATTTGTTATCTACATTTTTGATGTGGAATTATTCCAGCATCTGACTTTTCGATTATCTTTGAATTTTTCCAGTGAAGGCATATTTTTTTCACATTCTGCAAGACTCATTTTGCAGCGTGGGTGGAACGAACAACCTCTTGGCATTTTGAATGGATTTGGTACAGATCCTTCAATAGGATTCAATCTTTTTCTATTCTCAGAAATTTTTGGGATAGATTCTATCAACCCGATGGTATAAGGATGTTTAGGATCTCTTAATAATGAAGTAACGCTTCCCTCTTCTACTATTCTGCCACAATACATAACTATTATTCTATCACATACTTGACTCATTAAAGCCAGATTATGAGAAATCATTATAATTCCAGCACCTATATTTTTCTTTAGTTGTTGCATAAGAGAAATAATCTGAGCCTCTATAGTGACATCGAGTGCGGTAGTGGGTTCATCTGCAATTAATAACTTTGGTTTACAAGCTAAGGCCATTGCTATCATTACTCTTTGTCTCATGCCACCGGACAATTGGTGTGGAAAAGATTTAGCTATTTGAACCGGATTTCTTATCCCAACCTTTGATAAAAGCTCAAGGGATTCTTTAATAGCTTCCTTTTTTTGCATTACATTATGAATAAGAAGAGGTTCAAGAATTTGGCGACCACAGGAATGGATCGGATTTAAACTGGTCATGGGTTCTTGAAATATCATTGCTATTTCATTTCCCCTGATAGCTTGCATTTTTTTTTGACTAAGTGATAGTAGATTTTTGTCTCCAAAACGAATAACACCATTTTTTATTTCTCCTGGCGGATTAGGAATCAAGCCCATTATGGATAAGGAAACTACGCTTTTTCCACAACCACTTTCCCCTACAATACCAAGAGTTTCTCTTTGTTTCATTTGAAAATTAATATCAGAAACGGCTTTCAACTGACCACCTGTTGTATTAAAAATGACTTCTAGATTTTCTACTTCAATGAGGTTTTTTTTATGCATGTATTTGCAAAATTTTATAAGAGCAATTTAAATATTTTTTGCTAAAGCAAATTAAAAAAATATTCTTGAAATCAATAAAAAATTTTATATAACTAAAATGATTTTCTTAATCTAGGGTCAAGGTAGTCTCTAAGTCCATCTCCAAGAAAGTTTGCTGCAATTGAAATACTGAAAATAGCTAATCCTGGAAATGAGCCAATCCACCAATAGCTAAAATTTTCCATTCCATTAGCTACCATAGCACCCCATTCCGGAGTTGGAGGTGGAGATCCAAGTCCTAGGAAACTTAATCCAGAAAAAATCAAAATTGCATTCCCTAGATCTAAAGTCCCCATCACAATTACAGGGCCTAAACTGTTGGGCAAAACTTCTTTAAACAAAGTACGAATCTTGGAACTACCTAAAGTCCTTGAAGCATCAACATACTCGTTTTGTTTAACATGTATTACCATACTTCTCATAACTCGCGCATAATTAGGCCAAGATACAACTACCATAGCTAAAATAGTATTATATAGACTTGGACCCAGAGTAGCTGTGATTGTCATTGCTAGGATAATAGCAGGGAAAGCCATAACCATTTCAGATGTTCTCATCATAATGTCATCCAAGATACCCCCATAATAGCCAGCAATAGATCCAAAAAGAGTTCCGATTGTACCAGCAATTAAGACTGTCAAAAATCCAGCAGTAAGGGACAATCTACTTCCTACTAGAACTCTGCTAAAAATATCTCTACCTAAGGTATCCGTGCCAAACCAGTATTCGGATGATGGGGGTTCAAATCTCCTTGATAGATTTTGAATCAAAGGATCAAATGGAACTATTTCGTTGGAAAAAATTGCAATAAATATCCAAAGCAGGCTTACAAAAATTCCAGCTAAAAATAAGATATTATCTTTGGGAAAATTTTTTAAATTAATTTTCATTTTTTCTAAACAAGATTTAAATATAGTTTAGAGTTATAATAAATTATTTTATTGATATCTTACTCTTGGATCTATTATTCCATATATAATATCAACAACTAGATTAATTATTACATAATTTATAGCAATTAAAAGTGCAACTCCTGTAATAGCTGGAAAATCAAGTGAAACGGCTGACCTGTATGCATACATACCAATGCCAGGCCAAGAAAATATTGTTTCTACAAGAACTGCTCCACCAAGCAGATTACCAAAACCCAATCCAATAACAGTAATTACAGGAATTAATGCATTCCCAAAAGCATGTCGTGCTACTACAGATAACTTTCCTAAACCCTTTGCTTTTGCTGTTCTAATGTAGTCAAGTGACATTGTTTCTAAAAGACTCGAACGGTTCGTTCTAGTTATAAGTCCCATTGTGAAAGTCCCAAGAACTAATGCTGGCCAAAAAATGTGCTGAAGAGCCTCATTTAATATATCCCATTTTTTGTTAATTATAGCGTCGATGGTATAAAAATTAGTTATAGGTTCACCAGGAGATGACCAAGCTCCGATACGGCCTGGTCCTGGAGACCAGCCAAGCTGAAAGTAAAAGATATAAAGAACTAGCAGAGCAAACCAAAAGCTGGGAATAGAAACACCACTAACAGAAATTGTCCTCAGAACATGATCAACAATACTATTTGGCCAAGTTGCAGATAAAACACCAAATAAGATCCCAAAAAAAGTTGCAATGATTATAGCAACTAGTGCCAATTCAATAGTTGCAGGAAGATATTGTTTTAGATCAACTAAGACCGGCCTATTTGTTCTAAATGATGTTCCTAAGTCACCTTGCATTAAGTTTTTCAAGTACTTAAAGTATTGTATGTGCAAAGGTTTATCCAGACCCCACCTGGAACGAAAAGCAGAGACAACTTCTTTATCACTTAAATTACGTTGACTAAGAAATGCTAACTCAGGTTCACCTGGAACTAGTCTGGTTAATAAAAATACCATTGAAGTAATTCCAAAAACCAAAATAAATAGAAAAATTATTCTTCTAGAAATGTATTTTAAAAGATCCATATCTTTGGTAGTTATATCGGAGGGAAGTTACGGGGTTTTTAAAAATTTAAAACAATTAATAAAAACCCCGAAAAGTATAAAAACTAGGAGATTATAAAATTTGGTAATCTAAGTTTTACAAATCTAAAACTTCATCTTTTAATTATTTGATCTAGTTCAAGTTGGTAATAATTTGTGTACGCATTGTCGATATTTTCTCTAACAGCATACTGTCTGCCAAGTTGAAGAATAAAAGCATAAGGTCCATCTTCAGTATCAATTTTTTGAATTTTCTGTAATAATTCTGACCTTTTAGAGTCATCAGTCTCTGATTTTGCCTTTTTAATTAGAGAAACCAATTCTGGATGCATGCTTGCCTTCCAATTTACCCTATCTCCACCTACTTTTTCACCTGGGCCAAAAGCTAACTGATTATTTGGGTCGGGATAGTCTGGTCCCCATCCCCAAATAGCAAATGCCTGCTTCCCAGCTCTATATTCTGCAAGGCCAACCATGATTTCACTAGTTCGTATTTTAGCATTTATTCCTATTTTGGCAAGATCAGAAGCAATTTTTTCACCTAAAATAGTCCAACTAACTCCTTGCATAGAATAAGTAGCTACATCAAAATCAATCGAAAAACCATTAGCATATCCTGCTTTTGCCATTAATTCTTTAGCTTTTTGCAAATTTTGAAAATCAGGATCTCTCGGGGGTAATGCGCCAAGGAAACCTTGTTGTATGAATGATTGTGGAGTGATTGCTCCACTTCCTGCAATAGTTTGCAACCCTCTATAGTCAAGGGCATAACGAACAGCATCTTGAACATGCGGATTTGAAATAGGGCCACCTATTTTGGGGTCCATATTCATTAACAAAAAATTTATGAGTTTGGTATTATTCGCAATAACTTTCACACCTTTTTTTCCCTTAAGCTGTTTTGCATGCTCAGAATTGATATTGAATGCAATATCGATATCTCCTTTTTGTATAGCAAGAAGCTGACTATTACCATCCGCCATGGATCTAAGATGGATGCGATCTGCGCCAGGAACATTTGAACGATATTTTTTATTTTTTACCAAAATCACTTCCGAGTCTGGTACAAAGCTCTTAAGAATGTAAGGTCCTGAACCTGCTGAGAGTTGATTTAATCCATCTTTAACATTATCTTTATCGCTCGCGCCTTTGCCAGAAGCTCCTCCCATGGCCTTAACTGTTTTGCTGTCAAGTATTGCAAAAGCAGGAGTAGCTAGCTTTGAAATAAATGAAGAATCAGTTTTTTTAAGTTTAATGATTACTGTACCTTTGTCTGGTGCAGAAACTGATTCCACGTTATCGGCCAGAAAAGCAGGATTACCTTTTAAATGCTTAACTCGGTCAAAACTCCATTTTACATCTGCAGATGTAAGTTTGTTTCCACTTACAAAAAATATATCATCCCTTAACTTAAAAGTCCAAGTAAGGCCATCACTAGAAGCTCTTCGAGATACAGCTGCGTCAAGCTCAGGAACATCACCATTCCCCTCAAATTTTACTAAATTATCATAGGTGACATTTAAAACTGTTGTTGCCCATATTTCATAGGCATGACCTGGGTCAAAAGTTTTATAATCTGGGTTTATACCAAGAATTAATCTACTTTCTGCCATGGAGACATTATTAATTCCGAAAAAACTAAAAAAAACTATTGAAATGATAAACAATTTCTTAAATTTCATATACCCTTCCTTATGTTAAATTAAATTTATAGTTAAAAAATAACTCAAAAAAATTCTCTCTTGTCGAGTAGCATCACTTATTTTTAGTATAAATGGCAAGCTACAAAATGTTCTTTGTTAGTTTTTTTTAGAACAGGTGTGGATTCCTTACATAAGTCAGAAACATTTGGACATCTATCTGAAAAACTACAACCAGAAAAATTTTTGCTTTTAGGATTTATTTCATTCAACTCAAGATGAATATTCTTTTTTTCTTCTAAAGCTAGAACCGGATTTGAACTAATTAGAAGCTTAGTATAAGGATGATGTGGATCTCTGTATATTGCTTTGTAACTTGCTATTTCAACTATATTCCCCAAATACATAACTATAATTCTATCACTTATATGATGAATCACACTTAAATCATGAGATATAAATAAACTTGAAAAATTGAATTTTGCCTTCAAATCTTGAAAAAGATTAATTATTTGAGCTTGTACGGAAACATCTAATGCTGATACAGGTTCATCACAAATAATAAATTCGGGTTTCATTGCTAATGCTCTTGCAATTCCGACTCTCTGTTTTTGTCCTCCAGATAATTCATGGGGATATCGGTCCAAATGATATAAATCTAAACCAACTTCAACAATTAGTTCCTCAATTATTTTTTTTCTTTTAGTTTTTTCGTAGATATTATGAATGGAAAAAGGATCTAAGAGTGTTTCTAAAATTGTTCTTCTCGGATTTAGACTTCCTGCTGGATCTTGAAAAATAATTTGCATCTTTTTAGTTAATTTTTTTCTATAGCCCTCTGAAATTTTTAGAAGATCATCACCTAAAAAAAATATTTTTCCTGAATCAGGTTTATATAGTCCCGCAATAGTTCTACCCAAAGTACTTTTCCCGCATCCACTTTCTCCTACAATCCCAACGGTCTCTCCCGGGAAAATGTCGAAAGTGACACCATCTACTGCCTTTATCCATTTGTCCTTTGCTAGAAAATTTGAATTCGGGTTCTTAAAATATTTAACTAGATTTTTTACTATTAGAAGAGGTTTAGATTTAGAAATACTCATATTTTTTCGCATTCAATTTGCTATAGTCCAATAAGTAAATTATAAATTATTATATAAATTAAAAATTCTTAGAAAGAAGATACAATTAAATTAAAAAATTAACATCAATTATTTACAAAAAATAGTAAAGAGTCATGCTAGTATAAAAAATCTAAATAATTTTCAATATATCACAGATATTATAAACATTGCTCTAATTTTGAAGTATAGGAAGTTAATCTTGAGAATTATGGATACTTTAAATTTATGTTATTTATGAATTATTTTAAAAAAACAATTTTATATATAATTATTTTTATTGTTACATACTTGATTTATATATATCCATTTGACATTTTAAATTATTTTATTTTTGGTGAAAGTATTTTTAAATTATCTTCACTATTTTTTTTGTTCATTTTTTATTTTTCAATAATTTTCTATTTTAATTCTCATAATAATTCTTTTCCCTTAAAATTAATTGTCTATGAAGGAATGGGTATAGGTTTTATAAGTTTTTGTATTGTAAATATAGGTTATTTAATTGTTATTTTTTACCCCTTTGCTAGATATGTTTTAGGTGTGATATGTATTATT
>CACGSI010000031.1 GCA_902575715.1 uncultured SAR324 cluster bacterium | reverse complement strand
TCAATAGAGGATTTTTTAAAAAATGTAAGATTATTAAATCTTTAACTTTTGTGATAACTAAACAAAAATAATTTAAGAGTAAAAAAATGAACAACATAAATGCAGCAACAGTAAAAGACCTTAGAGAGATAACTGGTGTAGCCATGATGGATTGTAAGAAAGCTCTTATAGAAACTAATGGGGATTTAAAAGCGGCCCAAGATTACTTAAGAAAAAAAGGACAAGCAAAAGCTTTAAAAAAATCATCTAGGGAAACCAGAGAAGGGACTATATTTTTTTCAAAAAGCTCTAATGGAAAAAGTGCATCACTGGTAAAAGTTGCATGTGAAACTGATTTCGTTGCTCGAAATTCAAAGTTTAAATCATTTGTAAAAGAAATTGCTAAACAAATTTGTGAAAAAGGTACGGAAAATTTACTTGAACAACAACTGTTATCAGGTGACGGAAATATACAAAGTTTTTTAACAAATTATATTGCAGAACTAGGAGAAAACATTCAAATAATCGATACCAAAAAAGTTAATATAGAACAAGGAGAAATAGGAGGTTACGTTCACAATAATGGGAAAATAGGTGTCATTGTTCCTCTAGAAACCCAAAACCATTGTGAAGATGAACGCCTAAAAACCTTAGCCCATGATATTGCTTTACACATTGCTGCTTTTCCAGCAGAAGCAGTTAAAGCTGAAAAAGTTCCAAAGGAAGTTTTAGACAAAGAAAAAGAAATTTTTATGGCTCAAGCACGGGAGTCTGGGAAACCTGAAGAAATTATTGATAAAATGATTGAAGGAAGAATAAAAAAATATCTAAAAGAAGTTTGTGTAGAAACTCAACCTTTTGTAAAAAATCCACAAATGTCAGTTGGAGAATTAGTTAAAAAAACTTCGGATGAATTAGGAGTGAATATTGAATTCAAAACCTTTATTAAATTTCAATTCTAAAATTATTATATGTCTCCAAAATTTAAACGTATTCTTCTTAAATTGAGTGGAGAAACACTTGGAGGCAATAAAGGCTCTGGATTTGATTTTGAAATAATTAAGAATCTTGTTGAGAATATTGTCTCAATTCATAAATTAGGTGTTGAGATAGGAATAGTTGTTGGTGGCGGAAATATATTTAGAGGGTCAAAATCTGCTAAAGGTATTATAGGTAGAGTCGCAGGAGACCACATGGGCATGTTGGCTACTGTAATTAATAGTATTTGCCTCCAAGAAATCCTCGAACAGCATGGAATTTTGACTCGTATCTTGTCTGCTATAGAATTAAACGCTATAGCAGAACCATACATCAAGAGGAGAGCAGATAGACATTTCGAAAAAAAAAGGATTGTCATTTTTGCTGCTGGAACAGGTAATCCATTTTTTACTACCGACACAGCCGCAGTTCTGCGGGCTTCCGAGGTAGGTGCTGAAGTTGTAATAAAAGCAACTAAAACTAGTGGAGTGTATGATAAAGACCCGATGTTGCATGAAGACGCTGTACTTTATGATAAATTAAATTACGATGACGTCTTGAACAAAAATCTTAAAGTAATGGATGCTACCGCAATTGCTTTTTGCAGGGATAATAAGCTTCCCATAATTGTTATAGATTATATGGGGTCAGATTGTTTTTTAAATGCAGTTTGTGGAAAAAATACTGGGACATTGATCAACTAAAATCACTATGAGCTCAAATGAAATAAAAGAAGTTTTAGAATTAGCAGAAAAAAAAATGGGTAATACAATAAATAACCTAAAAAAAGATCTTACTAGTATACATGCTGGCCAAGTTTCTCCCAAAATGTTGGATTCTTTAAAAGTAGATTATTATGGCAATTCTACTCCATTAAGTCAGATTGCTAATATTTCGACTCCAGAACCGCAAATGCTAGCGATTAGCCCATGGGAAAAAAATTTGATTAAAGAAATTGAAAGAAGTTTACAATCAGCAAATCTAGGCTTTAGTATTTCAAATGATGGTAACATGATTCGCGCAATTGCTCCGCCTTTTACTGAAGAAAGACGAAGAGATAATGTCAAGCAAATAAAAAAAAATGGTGAAGAAACAAAAATTTCTTTAAGGAATATTCGTAGGGATGCTAACGAACAGATAAAAAAAATGGAAAAAGATAAACAAATTTCTCAAGACGATGAAAAAACTGCTCAAGAAAACATCCAAAAAGTTACCGATATTCATACAAATTTAGTGGATGAGTTTATAACTACTAAGGAAAAAGAACTTCTTACACTTTAGGTGTTAAATGCTAGCAGGGCTTCTGCATTCAATTTGGCAATATCAATTATTTGAATCCGTTGTTTTTCGCGGCGGAATGGCATTTTTGACAGCATATATCCTAATTGTCTGGATAATGCCCTTTATAATTCGATCTTTTAGAAAAAAAGGAATAACTTCTGATTTTGTCAAAATAAATTCTAACAAAAAACCTTATTCTGGAGCTCCTCCAATTATGGGTGGAGGGGTTCTAGTACTAGGAATTTTGCTTGGTGCTTTGCTCTGGTGCAATATAAACCAGTATGTTATAGCTTTATTAGTAATTATGATTTCGTTTGGTTTAATAGGTGCTATTGACGATATTGCGAAAGTTTATAACAAACGTCGTGTTGAATCCGGTTTAGAAGTAAAAAAAGTTTTTGTTGACAAAGCAGATGGAATTAGTGGAATTTGGAGGTTAATTTTTCAATTTGCTGTTTCATCGATAGTTGTTGCTGGGTTATACTTATATGTAGACATTGATGGCCATCTAGTTGTCCCATTAGTTCCTCTAAAAATGGCATATCCATATTTACCTAAATACCTATTCATACCTTTAATGATCTTAATTATAGTAGGTGGAGCTAATGCAGTTAATCTGACTGATGGTATGGACTCACTAGCCACTGTACCACTAATGACATGTGCAATGTTTGTTGGAATCGTGGCATATATTGGGGGAGATCAAGAGCTAGCAGCTAAGTTAAAAATTCCAAACCTTTCTCACGAAATCAAAGAATTAGCTATAATTTCTGCCCTTGTAATTAGTGCTGGAGTCGCCTTTTTAAAATATAACTCCCCTCCTGCGCTAATATATATGGGAGATCTGGGTGCCCTTGCTTTAGGCAGTATGATCTCAGCAATGTTTATTTTCGTAAAAGCAGAATTATTTTTACCGATTGTAGGTGGTGTTTTCGTGTTTTCTGTTCTTTCTTCAATAATTCAAAGAACTTTTTTTAAGTTTATTATGTGGAAAAAAGGGCGCACAAAGGCTGAGCGTTACCGCTTTTTTTTAAGGTCTCCATACCACCATCATTTACAAAGACTTTGGACATATTCAGAAGATAAACAAGATATTGTATCTGTATGGGTAATTTTACAAAATAAACTTGGTCTTAATCCGGTTCCAGAAGAAAACAAATTATTAACACCACAGGAGGTAAATAGTCGAGTAATTTGGCATATGCACCTAAAATCTATTTGGCTTTTCGTGGTTACTTTAATAATATATTTTAAAATAAGATAATATAAATTTTATGTTTAAAAAGTTAGTTATTAATTTTTTATAATTTGGAAGGAATTATGACCTTTGATAATCAAACTGTACTGATCACTGGAGGTGGGAGAGGCATCGGCCAGAATATTGCTTTAAAATTTGCAGAACTTGGAGCTAACATTATTATATTGGATTCTAATCCAGATTTTGATGAAATTAAAAAAAAAACAAAATCACTAGGAACTAAATATTTAACTTTTCAAGCAGATGTTACTGATTTTAAATCTATAGAAGAAATAATAAAAACTATTTCCAATGATTACGAAAACATTAATATTTTGGTTAATAATGCTGGTATAACAAAAGATGAGCTCTTTATGAGAATGAAACAAGAACAGTGGAATCAAGTTATTGATGTAAATTTGAATGGAATTTTCAATGTAACTAGAGCTGTAATAAGACAAATGGTAAAACAAAGATTTGGCAAAATTATAAATATCTCTTCGGTTGTAGGATTTACAGGTAACCCCGGACAAGTTAATTATAGCTCAACAAAATCAGCACTCATTGGATTTACAAAATCCCTCGCGCGTGAAGTTGGATCAAGAGGAATTACTGTTAATGCTGTTGCTCCAGGATTTATTGATACGCCAATGACAAAAAGTTTGAGCGAAACCCAGAAAGAATCTATTATTAAACAAATTCCTCTTGGCAGAATGGGCGATGCAGAAGATATTGCTAATTCAGTAGTTTTTTTGGCTTCTAAAGAATCCTCTTATATTACTGGAAGTATACTACATGTTAATGGAGGAATGTTCTAAAAAGATTATTATCAATAAATTTGACTTTTTTGTAAATTCTGACAAAAAAGATAGTGCGTCAGAAAAAAATTAAGAACCTTAAATCAGAAAAAGAGTATGAAAGAAATTCAAGATAAAATCATAAAAATTATTAGCGAACAATTGGGTAAGGAAGAGTCAGAAATAAATATGACCTCAAATTTTATTGAGGACTTAGATGCTGATTCACTTGATACAGTAGAATTAGTAATGGCATTAGAAGAAGAATTTGAAATTGATATTCCTGACGACGCTGCAGAAAAAATAACAACCGTACAATCTGCAGTTGATTTTATTTTGGAAAAAACATCTTAATTGTTAGGGATTGTTCAGATTTCCATACACTTTAAACTCAAATCATATATAGATTTAATTTGGATAGCCGAATATTATGCGCAATCGTGTTGTAGTAACTGGGCTAGGATGCATTACCCCATTAGGTAATAACGTTCACTCGTCATGGGAGAATTGTATCAATGGTAATTCAGGTATAGAAAAGATTACGAACTTTAACCCAGAAATGTATCGTTGTCAAATAGCAGGTGAAGTAAAGAATTTTCTTCTTCCAGAAATTATACCACTTAAGGAAGCAAAAAAAATGGATCTATTTATCAAGTATTCTATAGGAGCCACTCAAGAAGCACTTGAAGATTCTGGATTAGAAATTACAAAAGAGATTGAAGAAGAAGTTGGAGTCTCAATGGGAGTAGGAATTGGAGGTCTTGGATGTATTGAAAAATATAATAGTATTTTAGAAAGTAGTGGACCAAAAAAAGTTAGTCCCTTTTTTATACCAATGACTTTAAGTAATTTAGCTCCAGGTTATATTTCGCTACTATTCAAAGCAAAAAATTATACTGCCTGTAGTGTTTCCGCTTGCACATCTTCAAATCATGCAATTGGAACTGCTGCAAGAACAATAGAACGTGGTGATGCAAAAGTTGTTATTTCGGGTGGAGCAGAATCTAGTGTTACACCTTTAGGAATAGCAGGTTTTTCGTCTATGCATGCTTTGAGTACAAGGAATGATCATCCAGAAAAAGCCAGCCGTCCCTACGATATTGATAGAGATGGATTTGTTATGGGTGAAGGATCCGGAATTTTAATACTTGAAGACTATGAATTTGCAAAAGCAAGGGGAGCTCGAATATACTGCGAAATTACAGGTTATGGATTTAGTTCGGATTCATTTCATGTAACTTCCCCTTCAACAGAAGGACCTGCACGTGCGATGAAAATGACAATTAAAGATTCTGGTATATATCCTGAAGAAATAGATTATATAAATGCACATGGAACCTCTACACCTGCAGGGGACATTAACGAACTTAATGCTATAAAAATTGCTATTGGGAAAGAAGCTGCAAAAAAAACTTCAATCAGCTCAACAAAATCTATGACAGGACATCTTTTAGGAGCCGCTGCAGCTATAGAGGCAATTTTTTCAATAAAAGCTCTACACCATAATTTTGTACCTCCGACAATCAATATTGATAATTTAGATCCAGAATGTGATTTAGATGTAACTCCAAACACTGGTAAACCAAAAGAAATGCGTATCGCAATGTCTAATGCTTTTGGTTTTGGTGGAACAAATGCTTCAATAATTTTTCAGAAACCAGATTAAAAAATATTAAATTACAATAATGGTTTTTTCAGTATAATTAATTTAATCTAATTTTATACCATTTTTCGATTCATTTAAAGTCTATGAAAAGTAATGAATACAGTGTTGATCGAAGAGAATTACAATTTGTAATTCTTGAAAGTTTAAACGTAGGTAAATTATGTGAATTTCCTGATTTTGCTGAATTTGATGAGGAAATTTTTAAAATGATTATCAATGAAGCCAGTACTTTCTCTGAGCAAGTACTAGCTCCTATTAATGAAAGCGGAGATCGCCAGGGCTGTAGAATTGTAAATGGTTCAGTTCGTACTCCTGACGGTTTTTCTAATGCATGGGAAAAATTAGGTGAGGGTGGTTGGTTGAGTATGAGTTCTCCTGTTGAATATGGTGGTCAGGGCTTACCCGAGGTAATAGCAATAATTGGTAAAGAAACACAATTAGCTGCAAATCAAGGTTTTACAATTGGTGCTTCTCTTACATCAGGTGCTTCAAATCTTATTTATATGTTTGGCACAGAAGAACAAAAATCAGACTATTGCAAAAATATGTTTACTGGCAAGTGGTCTGGAACAATGTGTTTAACAGAACCACATGCAGGAAGTGCCGTTGGAGATGCAACCACCAGTGCAATAAAACAAAAAGATGGACACTACCTAATCAAAGGAACGAAACAATTTATTACAAACGGAGATCACGATATGGCAGAAAATATAATTCATCTTTTGCTTGCACGTACTCCAAATTCTCCGCCTGGTACGCAAGGAATAAGTTTGTTTATAGTACCTAAATTTAGAAAAAACGGAGAACTCAACGATATTAAAGTACTTAATATTGAAAATAAAATGGGAATTAATGGATCACCAACCTGCTTATTATCTTTTGGAGATAACGATGATTGTCATGGTTTTTTACTGCAATCAGAAAATTTAGGTATGTCCCAAATGTTTGAGTTAATGAATGAAGCACGTTTGCTAGTCGGATTACAAGGTCTTGCTGGAGCAAGTGCAGCTTTACAAAATGCATGGGCTTATGCAAATGAGCGCACTCAAGGACCTTCTTCTATTCATGAGGGCAAAAAAGCAACAATTATAGAATTCCCAGATGTAAGAAGAATGCTAATGAAAATGAAGTCTATTACTGAAGGACTTCGTGCACTAATTTATACTACAGCATGGTATACTGATTTGGCTAATCATGGTCCTGAAGAGAATCGTGAAAAATACCAAGACTTGCTAGATCTTCACATACCCATATGCAAATCTTTTGGAACTGATCAAGGGTTTGAAGTAGCTAATATTGGGATTCAGGTTTTAGGAGGTGCAGGTTTCACAAAACATTTCCCCCTTGAACAAAATTCTAGGGATCAAAAAATTGGTTCAATTTATGAAGGAACAAACGGAATCCAAGCACTTGATTTAGTTGGTCGTAAATTCTTTTCTAAAAAAGGACAACTACTAAAATTTCTTGAAGAAGAACTATGTTGGTTTGATAATAATGTTCCAGAAGGAGAAATAGCAGAATGGGTAACTGAGTGGAAAGTCTATAAAGATATAATGTTTGATAGTATTTCGATTTTAAAAAATATTAGAGAAATTAAAGGGAAAGACGCATATGTACTTTATGCTGTAAATATGTTGGATTTAATGGGAGATGTTTTAAGCTGTTTCTATTTGCTTAAACAAGCTAGCTTGGCTTATCAAACATGGAAATCATTTCTAGGTGGAAAAATTTCTCGCGATGTATTATTGCAAGAAAATGATGAAGCAAAATTTTATTGGAATAAACTTAAAACGACTGAATTTTATGTATGGAGCATACTACCAAGAGTGTATGCAAACGCAAAAACTATAAAAAACGCAAATTTATCTCCACTTGAAGCCAGTTTTTAAAATGATCTTTTAAATTTACTTTTGAAATAAATTTTTTAAATCAAGCTGTGGAAAGTTTAACAAGGAAACTTATTATTTAGAGAATTTATAAACTAGTTCACAAAATAATAAATTTTTTTAACCTTAATTCAAGTTAAGAATTAGTTTCTTGGAAATAGCGTTAGAAATTTAGTGTACTTTCGAATTATTTTCTTTTTTAGATTAACGACTATCTTACCCTATATGATTCAGAAAAATCCAAACAAAAATTTGTACAAAAAACAACGATTAAATTTATCTTAAAACCGACGGCAACGCAAATGTTACATCTTCTTTAACTATTTCGAATGTACTAATATTATTAATAGGCGAAATTTTTTTAATTTCTTTAACAATACCTTGTATAATACTCTCTGGGGCAGATGCTCCTGCTGTAATTCCTATATTTTCAATTCCAGCAATCCACTCAGGATTTAACTCAGAAGCAGATTCTATTCTACGAGCATTTACGCCTGTTGTTTTTGCAACTTCCAACAAACGCAAAGAATTTGAGCTGTTTTGTGCACCAACAACTAAAACTAAGTCGACTCTTTTACTAAGTGCTTTAACTGCATTTTGTCTATTTTGGGTAGCATAACAGATATCTGCTTTAGGCGGTCCCTTAATTTTTGGGAACTTTTTTTTAAGCGCCTTTATTATTTTTTCAGTATCATCCAAAGATAAAGTCGTTTGTGTAATATATGCTACTTTATTCTCATCAGTAACTACTAAATTCGATACTTCTTCTACCGAACCTACCACAATTATTCTATCCGGTGCCTCTCCAACTGTACCTTGTACTTCCACATGATTTTCGTGTCCAATGAGAATTATAGCATGGTTTTCTTGAGCATATCGCTTTGCCTCACCATGTACTTTTGTAACTAATGGACATGTAGCATCTAATACCTTTAGATTAAGCTCCTTTGCTCTTTTTCGAACTTCTGGAGAAACTCCATGGGCTGAATAAATAACATGAGACCCATAGGGGATCTGAGCAACATCCTCCACAAATATTACCCCATTTTCTTGTAACCTCATAACAACATGCTTATTGTGAACAATCTCATGTTGAACATAAATAGGTGGACCATATATTTCCAATGCTTTTTCTACAATAGTAATTGCACGATCAACACCTGCACAAAATCCTCTAGGACTAGCCAAAACAATATTAACTGGTTTTTTAAAATTTGATTTTGCCATATGAAAAATTTTATAAAAGTATGGTTTGCATTTTGCTCTAATTAGTTTATAAAGGAATTAATTAATTTTCAACAATTCTGATCAAAAGATTTCTTTACAAAAATTTAATAAAATGAACAAAAAAAAAAAAAATTGGAAACGTTTAAATGGAACAACTAATTTTTACCCTACTTATGTTGATAATAACAGAGATAGGGTAAGGCCTACTTCAGCAACATACAGGACCGATTTTCAAAAAGTTATCCCCCGCTATGAA
>CACGSI010000030.1 GCA_902575715.1 uncultured SAR324 cluster bacterium | reverse complement strand
AAAGAGTTTTTGTTTTACTTGAATTTTTAATTTTTATAATGTATGCTCTTTTTTTCAGTTGAATAAAATTTAAATCTCCGATTTGCCTTAACCTAAAGAGTCTTCTAGGGTTAGGTGAACGATAGGGTTGAAAGGGAAACTTCTCAGCCTCCCGGATTTGGAAAGGAGAACCCTCATGATTGATCACCAAGGTAGAAATATAAATAAATTAAGAATATCTTTGACAGAGTCCTGCAACATGGCCTGTACTTACTGTGTATCAAGTATAAATGATCACGTTCGCTCTCCTGAAGAGTTAAGTGCAGAAGAATTGCTGAATTTAGTTAGAATATTGATAAAACATGCTGGAATTGAAAAAGTTCGTCTAACAGGGGGAGAACCTTTGTTATACTCTAAGCTAACCGATGTGATTTCAGGAATACGTCAAATGGGAATAGCAAGTATTGGTCTTACAACAAACGGTCAATTATTATCAAGAAAAGCTAAGCAACTTTATGATGTCGGGCTCAAAAGTGTTAATCTTAGTTTAGATTCCTTAGATTCAAAAAATTTTAATAGAATGGGCAGAGTTGGAAAACTTAAAAAAACTTTAGAGGGAATTGATACTTGTTTGAGCTTGGGACTTTCTGTTAAAGTAAATATGGTTGTAATTAGGAATGAGAATGATAGTGAAGTTTTAGATATGCTTGAATATGGAGTAAATAAGGGAATTGAAATACGATTTTTAGAATTGATGGGTATGGGATTACTACATAATAAAAATGAAAAACAGCAGGTTTCAATGAATGAAATATTAAGTCAAATTTCAAAAAAATTCTCAATTAAGCAAGCTAAAGCAGATCATGACTCAACTTCGCTTAGATATGAGATCCCTGGTGGATACTTCGGAATTATTCCTAACAAAAGTGCACCATTTTGTTCTACTTGCTCTAGATTACGACTAACTTCCGAGGGCAAGCTTATTGGTTGTTTGAGCAATCCATCTCCTGTTTCAATTCGTCACCTCATCAATCATAAAAATCCTGAAAAAGAACTTCAAAAGATTGTTAAAAAATCAATATCTTATAAACAAGATGTAGCATTCACAGGCTCTTCTTTAGTTATGTCTCGTGTTGGAGGTTAATAGTTATCTCTCAATTTTTACTTACACTTGCATTTTGTTGCTTCTTCCTGTAAAAATTCAATAAAACTTTAAATAGTTTTTGAAAAATAATTGTAAATTTTGGAAAATAAAACTTTTTAATAATAGTGTGATTTAAATGCGGATTATTTTTTTTATTACTACTTTAATTATTTTAATAGTGAATTTCTTTGCTTTTTTATACTTTCCGCTATTTCTATGGTCATTAGTAATATTCGTACCGTTAATTTTTTTAGGTATTTACGATATAGCCCAGAAATCACATTCTATTTTAAGAAATTTCCCTGTTCTTGGTCACATGCGTTTTTTGCTTGAAGAAATTCGTCCAGAAATTTACCAGTATTTTGTAGAATCTGATACTAGTGGGCGCCCTTTTAGTCGAGAGCAAAGAAGTGTAGTTTATGCTAGGTCAAAGAATACTCGCGATACAATCCCATTTGGTACTGTTGAAAATGTTTATGAAACAGGTTATGAGTGGGTTAACCATTCGTTAACTCCTAAGAGAATGGTTCATGAGGATGTGAGATCCATAATAGGCGGTCCAGGCTGCAAGAAACCCTATTCGTCCAGTCTTTTAAATATATCGGCAATGAGCTTTGGTGCATTAAGTAAAAATGCAATTCTAGCTCTTAATCAAGGAGCTAAGTTAGGAAATTTTGCACACAATACGGGAGAAGGGGGTATTAGTCCTTATCATTTGGAGGGTGGCGATTTGATTTGGCAAATAGGTACAGGATATTTTGGATGCCGTAATCAAGATGGTAATTTTAATCCAGAATCTTTTTCGCTAAATGCAGAAAGAGAAGAGGTTAAAATGATTGAAATAAAACTATCTCAAGGTGCCAAACCTGGACACGGAGGTATACTTCCCGCAGCTAAACTCACTGCTGAAATTGCTAAAATTAGAAATGTTCCCATGGGAAATGATGTAGATTCTCCACCAGCACATTCTGCATTTAAAAATCCCCTTGAATTAATTGATTTTATAGGTAAATTGAAAGAATTATCTGGCGGAAAGCCTGTTGGTTTTAAACTTTGTATAGGCAAAAGGAGGGAATTCATTTCTATTTGTAAAGCTATGATAGAAAAAGGTTTATCTCCAGATTTTGTTACAGTTGATGGAGGTGAGGGTGGAACTGGAGCAGCTCCAATGGAATTTTCTAATCATATCGGTACTCCTTTAGTTGAAGGACTGATTTTTGTGCATAATATTCTTGTGGGTTTTGATTTAAGGAAAAATATTAAGGTTATTAGTAGCGGAATGATGACATCTGGATTTGGCTTAGTCAAGAGACTAGCTTTAGGTGCAGATATTTGCAATTCTGCGAGAGGTATGATGATGGCCTTAGGTTGTATTCAAGCAAGAAAGTGTAATTCAAATGTTTGTCCAGTAGGAGTAGCAACTCAAAATTCAAGCCTTATGAAGGGTCTTGTCCCCGAAGATAAAAATAAACGAGTGAATAATTATCATCGTAATACAGTAGATAGCGCATGCGAGATTATGGGAGCAATGGGACTTGAAAAACCAGATGATTTAAGACCTTGGCACTTAATGAGAAGGATTGAAGCATATGAGATTAGAAATTTTTCCGAAATATATGAGTATATTGAAACAGGTTCACTTCTCGGGAAGTCAAAGCCTAAAAGCTATGCTCGTGCATGTGAAGCTGCGCGACCAGATAGCTTTGAAGCTAATTTTTGAAAAATTTCTTTACAAATATTTTAGTACATTTCTATAAATAAAAATTAAAGCAAATTTATGAAAGCATCTGATCTGTTTATAAAAGCCCTAGAAGAGGAGGGTGTAGAATACATTTTTGGGATCCCAGGAGAAGAAAATCTTGATTTTCTTAATTCTCTCAAAGACTCATCAATAAAATTGATTTTAACAAGACACGAACAAGCTGCTGGTTTTATGGCTGCTACATATGGAAGGCTTACAGGTAAAGCGGGAGTTTGTCTTTCAACTCTTGGCCCTGGCGCAACTAACCTAGTAACTGCAGCCGCATACTCACAACTAGGCGCGATGCCTATGGTGATGATAACAGGACAAAAGCCAATCAAACACAGCAAACAAGGTAAATTCCAAATATTGGATGTTGTAGAAATGATGAAACCTTTGACTAAATATACTCAATCTATAGTGAGCGGAAATAATATTCCTCCCAGAATTAGAGAGGCATTTCGTATTTCTCAAGAAGAGCGACCGGGAGCAGCTCACTTAGAATTACCTGAAGATGTGGCTGCAGAAGAATCCACTGTTCTCCCTTTGCCTCGGAGTCGCGCGAGACGTCCAATAGCGGAAGAAAAGGCGGTTAAGAATGCAGTTGATATGATAGAAAATTCAAAGAGACCATTGCTTTTAATCGGAGCAGGATCAAATAGAAAAATGCCTGCAAGGATGTTAAGATCCTTTATAGATAAGACCAAAATTCCTTTTATAAGTACCCAAATGGGAAAAGGAGTTTTGGATGAAAGAGATCCTTTATTTTTAGGAAACGCAGCACTTTCATCAAATGATTTTTTACATAGAGCTGTAGAAAAATCAGATTTAATTATTAATGTTGGACATGACGATATTGAAAAACCTCCTTTCTTTATGGAGCAAGAATCATTTCAAGTTATTCACGTAAATTTTTCTTCTGCAGAAGTTGATCAGGTATATTTCCCACAATTAGAAGTAATTGGTGATATTGCAAATAGTATTTGGCAAATAAAAGAGCGGATTATGCCTCAGAGTTCTTGGGATTTTTCATATTCTTTAAAAGTAAAGAAAGCTGTTGATAAGCATTTATTAGAAGGTGCTGATGATTCTAGATTCCCTATGCTTCCACAAAGATTTGTTTCAGATATAAGAAAAGTAATGCCTCCAAATGGTATTATTGCTCTAGACAATGGAGTTTACAAAATATGGTTTGCGCGAAATTACAAAGCATATGAACCAAATACTGTTTTGTTAGACAATGCTTTGGCCACAATGGGGGCGGGACTTCCTTCAGCAATGGGAGCACACATGGTTTTTCCTGATAGAAAAATTATGGCTATTTGTGGGGATGGGGGTTTTATGATGAATGCGCAAGAATTAGAGACTGCTGTGCGTTTACAAATGAACCTAGTTTGTTTGATTTTGAGGGATGACTCTTATGGAATGATTAGATGGAAACAGGCAAATTTAGGTTTTGAAGATTTTGGCCTAGAATATGATAATCCTGATTTTGTAAAATTTGCTGAATGTCATGGGGCTAAAGGTTACCGTGTAAAAAGAACTGATGAATTTATCCCTATTTTGAAAAAATGTCATGATACTCGAGGAGTACATGTAGTGGAATTGGCTGTTGATTATTCCGAAAATGATAGAATTTTGAATCATGAAATAAAAGAAAGAAGTAAAAAGATATAAAGATTAATTGTAGTAATGGAATGAAAAAATATGATCTATGCATAATAGGTGGAGGACCTTCTGGATATGCAGCAGCAATGCGAGCAATTGATTTCGAAAAAAATGTTTTACTTATCGAGCAAGATAGAATTGGAGGTGCGGGAATATATAATGGCGCTCTTTCTTCCAAAACTTTTTGGGAAATATCCAAAGAGTTTGCCTCATTTAACAAAAAGATGGTCCATCTCGGTTTGCCTCAAACTGAGATCCACTTTAGAAATGTTCTTCAGGAAGTTAATGAAGCAATTGATGAACGTTCAAAGCAGCTTGAAAATCATCTCAGACTAGTAATTAAAAATCATCCAGAATTATTTAACTTCTTAAAAGGTAAAGCACGTTTATTAAGTAAAAGTGTTATAGAAGTGAAAACTAATTTTGGGAGTGAAAAAGTATATGCAGAAAATATAATTATTGCAACAGGTAGTCGACCACGAAAAATTCCTTCAATAAAAATTGATGAAAAAATCATCATGACAAGTGATGGAATTAGCTCTCTAGAAGAGTTCCCAGAAAGTCTTGTAATACTTGGAGCAGGAGTTATTGGTTGTGAGTTTGCTACTATTTTTTCAAATTTTAATAAAACTAGAGTTCATGTGATTTCAAAAGATGATAGAATTTTACCTTTTGAGGATTTCGACCTTGCTAAAGTAGTCGAAGACAATCTGGAATCCAATCATGTTCTTATTCATAGAGAATCCATTCTAGAGAAAATGGATATAGTTGACGACAAAGTAGAGTATATTCTTAAGCATCCTGATGGAAATAGGGAATTTTTTAAAGCAGAAAAAGCTCTAATTTCTGTAGGTCGTGTACCTAATATAGAAAATACAGGCTTGAATGAAATAGGAGTTAAATTAAGTAAAACAGGACATATAATTGACAATGATACCCAAACTAGTATCTCAAACATATTTGCGGTAGGAGATATTACTGCAGATATAGCACTAGTTAATGTAGGAGAATTGGAAGGTCGACATGCTGTTGAAAAAATATACGGAGTTCCGAAGAGACCTATCATATATGAAAATATTTCAACTATAATGTTCTTAGCACCTGAAGTAGCTGGAGTAGGAATGAATGAACAGCAGGCACAAAAAGCTAATATAAATTACCAGGTTGCAAGTTTTGACTACAAATGTATTCCTAGAGCAGTTGCAATGAGAAATACTGAAGGTTTTTTCAAAATTTTGGTTTCTGATGACAAAGAAATGAAAGTTTTGGGTTTACGTGCTGTAGGAGAACATGCTTCAAGTGCAATTCAAGCAGTGGCCTTGCTTATTGCCACGAACAAAGGAATAGATGAGTTAGCTGAATTAATCCATCCCCACCCTTCGATTATTGAAGGTATTCAGGAATGTATAAGAATGCTTCTTGGAAAATCAATCTACAAACCATATATTTTCAAAGATTACCTCAAGTTTAAATGTTTTAGAGAAGGTAAATATATTAATTAAAAAATATTTAGAAAATAAAAGATCAAAAAAAATGTTAAGTACAAAAATTATTTGCACCATTGGACCAGAAAGTGATTCGACAAAAATTTTATCTGAACTTGCAGATGCTGGAATGAATGTCGCACGTCTTAATTTTTCTCATGGAGACCATAAAACTCACTTTAAAATTATTGAAAAAATAAAAAAAATTAATAACAACAGAAAATTCCCAATTGCAATTCTTCTTGATACCAAAGGACCGGAAATAAGGACTGGGAATCAAGAAATAAAACTTGCTAAAGGTAAAAATATTTTTGTAAATTCTCCGCCAAATTATGAAAAAGATAATTCTATTTTCGTAAATTATTCTTACTTGCATGAAGATTTAGAGGTTGGTGATTCAATTTCTTTAGATGGAGGGCTTTTTTGCTTAACTGTTTTAAAGAAAGAAAAGAATAATCTAAATTGTAAAGTAGTTCATGGAGGAATTTTAAAAGCTAGAAGACATGTAAATTTACCCGGTAAAAATATTAAGCTTCCAGGAGTAACTTTAGAAGATGAGAATGATATTTTGTTTGGTTTAAAAAATAAAGTTAACATTATTGCCCTTTCATTTGTTCGTAATGCAGAAACTTTAAAAAAAGTTAGAAAAATTTTGGGAGATGACGGGAATCATATAAAATTAATTGCAAAAATTGAAAATCAGGAAGGAGTCAATAATTTGGAAGAAATTGTTCAGGAAGCTGATGGAATTATGGTAGCACGAGGAGACCTTGGAATTGAAGTAGAGATGGAAGAATTGCCACAAATACAGAGAAGAATTGCTTATCAATGTGCAAAATATGGTAAACGCCTAATAGTAGCAACCCAGATTCTTGAATCAATGATAGAAAATCCCGTTCCTACCAGAGCAGAAGTTACAGATGTTGCGAATGCTGTATTTGAACAGACTGATGCAATCATGCTTTCTGGAGAAACATCAATTGGTAAGTATCCTGTAACTTGTGTAAAAACTCTTTCTAAGATTGTTAGGCGTTCAGAAGAATTTCCAGGAGTAAATTTTAGTGAAAAAATGGTAAAAGTCAAAATTGGAGAACATTTAGCTGAATCTGCCATTCAAATAGCAACAAATTTAAATATACGTGCCATAGTAGTGATTACTCGAAATGGAAGGGGAGCCAGATACCTGTCTAATTTTAGACCATACAATATTGATATTTTTTCGTTTACAAATAGTATAAATGTATTGACTTCTATGGCTCTTTACAGAGGAGTTATCCCATTTTTAATGGATTTCAAAATAAACCCTGAGGAAACAATACAAGACGCTTTAAAGATTTTGTCGAAAAGGAAAGGGTTTGTTTCAAATGAGAAAGTTGTCGTACTAGCTAATATACTAACAGGAGAAGGATATTCTACCTCATTGCAGGTTCGTAGTATACCTAAGTAGGTTTAAAAGGAATTTTACCTTATTTGAAATTCTTAAGGAAAATTAATCACATTATCTTTCCTAAAATAATTTATAATTTAGTATTTTTTAAATTTTTCAAAAATTAATTTTTAGTTTGAGATAAAGTATTTTTATTCTGAAAAAAAATTTGTGCTATAAAAAAAATAACTCCAATACTTATGAAACAGTCTGCAAGATTATTTACAAAAAAGCTTGTTTCATACCATCTAAAGTGGATGAAATCAGTTACATATCCATAAAAAAAACGGTCTACTAAATTACCTGCAGCTCCCGGTATTACGAAAACTAGTCCTACACGACTATAAAAGTCAATTTCTTTCCAATATCGAGTTTGGTAGTAAATCATTACTATCACTGCTATTAATGATACGCCAACTAAAAAAGGAACTCTAATATAATCTGGAAGATCTGAAAAAAGACTAAAACTTATTCCTCTGTTTTGGACATGTAATAATTCTATATAGTTAGTAATAACTATCCTAGTTTCATAAAGTGGTAAATTTTTTATTACCCAATTTTTTGATAAAAAATCAAAAATAAAAAAGATTATCATTAATATCCAATTAATTTTAAATGAAGTTGAGGAAAAAATATCGTGTATTCTCAAATCTTCTACTCCTCTGAAGAAATTAATTCTGAAATTTTTAATGATTTTTGTTCGTGAAGGTATAAGTCTCTTATTACAACCTTTTCTTCTGACAACTCTTCTGGAAAAAGTAATATTGCATTTTTTGCACCTGTTTCATTTGCACTTTGTAATGATTTTTTTATTTTTTTCATACTAAAGTTACAATCAACTGAATAATTATTATCACGCAATTTAGAGGCTATTTTTAGAGCAATTCCAATCTGAGAAATATCATATGGAATAATAGTATAGTCTATTTCCCGAGTTAATTCTGGTAGTTTGTTTAAATCTTTTAAAATGTCTAAAATTACTACATCTCCAAAGCCAAAACCCACAGCGGGAACTGCTTCTTTACCAAATGAACTAAGTAGAGAGTTATACCTTCCTCCACCACATAAAGCGCGATGTCGTTTTTTGATACTATTTACCTCAAAAACTGGGCCTGTGTAATAAGATAATCCTCTTACAATAGAAATATCAAATTCCATATAGTTTTTGTATCCAGCGTCTTCTACAAGTTTTATTAAGTATATCAAATCACTAACTCCATTAGTATCTTTTAATTTGTTTAACAAATTATTAAGATTTGACTCCAATAAATATTTATTTAATTGTAAAATTTGTTTTTTTGATAAACCAATTTTTTCTAATAAACTATCTATTGATTCAGAAGAAATTTTGTCGCGTTTATCCATAATGATTAGAACTTCGCTGTGGAGAGTTTTAGGGACATCTAGTTGATTTAAAATTGCATTTAAAATTCTTCTATCATTAATGTATATTTTTATTTCTTTGGAAGAGAGATACATTTTTTCTAAAGCAGAAATAATGAGAATTAGAATTTCAACTTCAGCTATTATTTCTGGTTGACCTATAATGTCGGCATTCCACTGGAAGTGTTCTCTCCTCCTTCCTTTAGTCATACGTTCATATCTAAAACATTGAGGTATAGAAAACCATTTTATTGGAAACGATAAAGATTTTTTTTGTTGGACTACTAATCGAGCTAATGAAGGTGTCATTTCTGGCCTCAAACTAAGTCTTCTACCACCTTTATCTTCAAAACTATAGAGTTGTTTGCTAATTTCATCACCAGCTTTTCTAATGTAAAGATCTTCATGCTCCAAAACGCAAGTATCATATTCTTCAAAACCTGATTTTAAAGATGACTTGCGCCATAAATCAAATAGCCAGTTTCTTAATCGCATTTCTTTTGGAAAGAAATCTCTGGTCCCTTTAACCGGGAGTAGGTCATTCATCTATTTTTTAGTCTCGATTATCAAAATTTTAAAATTTATACTATAAATAATCAAAAGGCTAATTCAGGAATAATTTTAAAATCCTGCCAAGCCAATAACATTGAAGATCTATTCCTTAAAAGGTATGAAGGATGAAATGTAGGTAGAATTTTCCAATTCCCATATTGAAAAACCTTGCCATGTATCTTAGTAATACCCTGAATGTCTGGAATGAGTGTTTTCGCTGGGAAGTTACCAAGTGTTACAATTAATTTTGGGTTAATAATTTCTATTTGTTGTTTTAAAATTGGTGAGCATTTACTAATCTCTATCTCAAAAGGATTCCTATTTTGTGGCGGCCTGCACTTAACAATATTTGTTATGTAAATATCTTGTCGCTCAATCCCAATAGAATTAATCATTTTGGTAAGTAATTTCCCAGCTCTTCCGACGAATGGTTCCCCGGTTTTATCTTCTTTTTCTCCAGGACCTTCACCAATAAACATTATCTTAGAATCAGATTCTCCATGACCAAAAACAAATTTGTTTCTAGTTTTAGATAAATCACAGTT
>CACGSI010000029.1 GCA_902575715.1 uncultured SAR324 cluster bacterium | reverse complement strand
TGGGGGTGGGGGCACAAAACGGTCTTCAAGCTCTGTATATAATATCCCATCAACCTACACGGGGTAGAATTTCGGTTTGTTAACTTATTTAACTAAGGTAAAGAACTATGGCAAAGACAGACTTAACTAATCAAAGACAAGTATTTGTAGAAGAATATGTACGCTCTGGAGACCATCTGGAAGCAGCAAAGAAGGCAGGATACAAAGACACTCATACATTGCGTAATCAGGCTTGTAAGCTCCGCAGGGAGTGTGCAGATGAAATAGCAGATGAGTTACACCGTAACTTTGCTGAAATAGCACCTAGGGCATTGAATATACTGACTGACCTTGCAGAGAATGCTGAAAGTGAGAGTGTACGTTTAGGGGCAACACGCGATCTTTTGGATAGAGCTGGGTTCAGACCTGTTGATAGACATGAAATTGTCAAAGAGAAATCAGTTGAAGAACTGAATGCTCAGCTTGTGAGTCTTGTAGGAAATGATGGAGCAGAGATGTTAATAAGTGCTTTCAAAAGTAGGAAAAGCATTTCTGGGCCTGAATTAGGCGGTAATAGGAGTTAATAATCGTACAAATTCCCCCATAAGTAGCTTTTTAACTATTTTTGTAGAATTAAATTGTTTAAATTTTCTTGTGATTTTGAAAATTTAATTAATGCTTTTTCAATAGATTCATTATATCTAGCTTCATTAATATCATTATTTAAATAAGAAAAGTATATCTCTGCAACTTTTTTTAAATTCAAACCTATGTTCTTAAATAAGACATACTTTCGTCTAATATCATTAATTCTCGGTTTTTTACTCTTAGAATTACCAAAGAGCTCAATCATTTTATCAGTTGAATTAATGAAAAAATTAATATCTTTTAAATCTTGATCTGAAAAATTCAAAGGGCCTTCATTTTTTGCAATCAGTTCTTCAATTTTTGTCATACTTGTAATCCAAATTTCCTGAGAATTAGCTAGTTCATTCTTGTAAATCTTAAGTTTATTTATTATTTCTTGAGATTTACTATTTGATTTTCTTAGATACGAGTCTATGTAATTATTAGTTATTTCTAAAAACTTTTCCCTTTGTGATTTGTCTTTAGAATCTCGTAAATAACTAAATTCTCTACCTATTGACTGTAACCCTTTTTCGAAAGATTCAATTTGGATTATGCTAGCTTTGCCCTCTTCACCTTCAATCAATAATCTAGGGAATGCGGATAGAATTGCGATTAATGGTAAAATGGAACAGATATTTTTTATATTTTTTAATTTTTTATTTTTAAGGAAGAACCAAGGTAAAAAATATAATAATCCGTATCCAACTATCCTTCCATATGTCTCACCACTAAGATGTCCATAATGAGAGTTCAAAACTAAAAAAACTATTGCTAGTAAAAAAAATATTATTAATCCTAATGACTCTAAAATCTTATTGTTTTCATATTTATTTTTAATTTTGTCTAATTCTTCAAGATCCATATATTTTTCCTTTATAGAATCAAATAAATATAATTAAGAAAAACTATTATATTTTTGTACCTCATCCAAATAATTTTATGTGAATTTAAAACCAAATAATCATATGTTAAGTTTTGAAATGTGAAGCTTTATTGCCTTTTCTAGTCTAATCATTGCATCCACCATCAATGATTGTATCTCTGGCCACTTTTCCTCTTCATCATAATAACCACCTTTTTTTAATTAAATTTCTTATCCTGCACGCTCTTTTTCCTTCAAGACTTTCCCATTCTAAAGATTCACCAAAAGATTCTTCAATAGACATTTTTTCATCTTCTATTTGTTTAAAAATTCTTAAGTTCTCTTCTTCTTTATCATCACCACGATCTATATAAAGTTCAACCTGCGCATCATTTCTTCTGATAACATAATTAAACCCTAATCCTTGTTTTCCAGCACTAGCACCAATCCAACCGTGCCTACCAGCTGAGATATTTGCATGTAGATTTGTTTTTAATTTAGCTGTGTCTAGTAATTGAACCCAAAATTTCTTTCTAATTTGGTATCGTTCAGAAATTTCTTTTTTAACTTTTCCTACTTCTTTTGCTTCTTCGCTTGGCCCCACTATTAGTGTTAGCAGAGGTGCAGGAGGTGAATCGTCAATTTTTATTGCTTCAAGTTTCAATAAGTAAAAATTTGCTGAGGACGACTCATTTAGCCATGAAATTGATGCAAGATGCTCTGGCCTTGGATCAGAAACTATCCAGATTGCAGTTTTAGCTTCCAATGCTACCAAATAAGTTATTAATTTCCCAAGATGGTCATGATCACTTTTTTCTAGCTGATTCTCAATAATTACAGGATTACCTGAATCATCTTCTGCCAATATATCAACCTTAAAAGAACCCGCAGATTGCTCATTCTCAGGGTTAGAAATGTTGAGGCCAATAGCTTCATTTAAAACGTCAATGTTTTCTTGAAGCCACGTTGTTAGATCAAATGCCTCATGTTTCCAAACATCTCTAAGATTTACGCGCTCTATTTTTCCTATCATAATAATTTCCTATCAAAAAGATTTCTTTCTTTTCTAATTTTATTTTAAAAATTATTTAACCCCGAGATTATAAATTGTTAAATTTTCTATAAAAATAAGTAAATATCATATAGAACAACTATAAATTATTTATATACCCCCACCTATAATTTGTTACAAAAGTTAACTGAAAAGACGTTCTATATAGCCCCCTATACTTGCAGATTTTTCTTTCTGAGAGTAAATTCATGCAGCGTAAAGGTGCTGTTGAAAATCTATGAATTTCTCCCTTATATCTTCTCCAAGTACTGCTTGTCCATCTGTAACTGTACCATATTTCAACTCAATCAATTCAGGCAGTTTATGGTCATCTAGCTCTCCTACACCCTCGTCCACATATTGTTTAAGCACAAATTCAATGAATTCACGCTGACTGGTATCAAAGTTAGCAAATATTACATTGCGATTTAAATCAACACGCTCTTCCCTGGTTTTTGTCGGAACAGCATAGGCTACAAATGCTAAAACATCATATATATCACTCTTTTCAGCATCAATTGTTTTTTTCAAGTCAGTAAGAGATTCACTGCTATAGCCTTCCTCTTCAAGTTTCTCAAGCAAATTTCTCCGTGTATCTGGCCTACTCCAGAGTTTACGCAATTCATCTTCGTTTCTGAATAGGTCAGGAATTTTTCCAAAGAGCCGTTCGATAAATTGAGTTGCTGAAATTGGTCTGCCATCTGGGCTATAGAACATAATTTCTACCATATGTTGAATAGTACGCTCCTTACCATCAGCTAGTTTAACCTTAATTTTTTGCCTTCCACCAGGACAGATACAGGGATATTCTCCGCATTCAACACAAGGCTCAGGTGGTGGTTTTGTACAGGCACATGGTGTTTGACCACATTCAGGACAAGCTTTAGGTGGTGTTGGTTCGCAAACACATGGTATTTCATTACAATTAGCACATGGTTCAGGTTCAACTTCACCATCCCAATCAGGATCATTAAAATGCTCATAAGCCTTCACAAAATCATGGATTGTGAAATAGTCTTTTCCGTCGTAGAGCCTAGTTCCTCGCCCTATTATCTGCTTAAACTCAATCATTGATTTGATTGGGCGCATTAGCACAATGTTGCGAACATTACGAGCATCCACTCCAGTTGATAATTTGCGAGAGGTAGTCAAGATTGTCGGTATGGTCGTTTCGTTATCTCGAAAAGTACGCAGAAACTGTTCACCAAGCTGTCCATCATCGGCTGTAACTCGCACACAATAGTTTGGATCAGTACTTTCTTTTAATTGGTTTATAATGTTTCTTACTGCTAATGCGTGGTATTGAGTAGCACAGAAAACCAGTGTTTTCTCATTTTGATCAATACTATTCATGAAGATCTCAACTCGCTTCTTCTCTCTAGCCTCTATTTCGATGACATTGTTGAAATCATCCTCTCCATAGCGTCTTCCTTCCTCAATTTCTCCCTCTACTACATCATCGTCTGGTGTATAAACGTAGTCATCTAAGGTTGTAGCAATTTGCCTCACCTTAAACGGTGTCAGGTATCCATCGTTAATACCTTCCTTAAGTGAGTATTCGTATACTGGTCTTCCGAAATAGTTATAAGTATCAATGTTGTCATTTCTCTGAGGAGTTGCAGTAAGCCCAAGTTGAACGGCGGGAGAGAAGTAATCCATGATTCCGCGCCAGTTACTCTCATCACTTGCTCCTCCCCTGTGACACTCGTCAATTATAATAAAATCGAAGAAATCTGGCTGATATTGACCAAAGCTTGGTTGGGGATTTCCTTCTTCATCTCGACCTGTCATAAATGTTTGGAAGATTGTAAAAAAAACGCTCCCATTCGTAGGTACTTGACCATTGTTTCTAATTATCATTGGGTCTATTCGAACAAGAGAATCTAAGGGGAAGGCACTAAACTCATTAAAGGCTTGGTCAGCCAGGATATTGCGGTCAGCTAGAAAAAGTATCCGTGGTCTCCTTCCTGGCTCTTGCCCTTCTCTTATACCTTCTCGCCAATCTCTTAGATTCCAGCGGCTGTGATATAGTTTCCATGCTATCTGGAAAGCTATAGATGTTTTACCAGTTCCAGTAGCTAAAGTTAGCAGTATACGGTCTTTCCCTTGGCCAATAGCATCCAATGTCTTTGTTACAGCATTATGCTGGAAGTATCGTGGTTGCCACTGCCCACCCCTGTCTTCAAAAGGCGTTTTTGAAAATCTCTCTCGCCAGTTTCTTTCTTTTTCTTGAGCCTCTCCAAAAGTTGCTTCCCATAGTTCATCAGGTGTTGGATAGTTATCAACATAACCTTCCTCACCAGTATGCATGTCTACTCTATAGATACCATGACCATTGGTAGAATATGCAAATCGGGTTTGTAGCTTTTCTGCATATTCTTTGGCTTGTCCTAATCCTTCAGTATCAGCTGAACTCTCTCGCTTAGCCTCAATTGCTGCTAACTTTTGGTTCTTATAGACAAGTACATAGTCCGCTTTGAGTTGATTACCTCTAATGCCTGACCCTAGCAAACGGCCAAGAGTAATTGCTTCTCTTCTCACACGGCTTCCTTCGACAACACCCCATCCTGCTGCATTTAAAGCAGGATCAATTAATTCAGCACGTGTTTCTTCTTCGTTGCGACCGTTCATAGACAACCCTCTGCTAATGACCGATCTAAGGTTTTTTTGTCTGCTGTCAGTTCTCCTTTGAAAGCTTTGTGAAGGATGGAATTTTTTAAATCATCCAATTCATTCAGTTTTTGCTGGTAGTTGGATTCAAGGGATTGGGTTTGTTCTTTTAATATGTCAAGTTGATGGACGATTTGTTTTTGTTCTTCTTGTAATTCGGGATATGGAATTACAATATTTTCTAAATTACTATTATAAAGTCTTTTGATTGTTGCACCATCCGATTCACCCCAATCAATGTTTTTATAAACAACATTCAAAAATAAATTCGTTACTATTTTTTCATCATTATCAATCCAGACTATATTGGAATCTTGGAAATATGAAGGCTCTCCGTCATAAAAAACTGTTCGACCAATTGTGCCAGATGCCGATATTAGAACATCTCCTTTTTTCGGAAAGCGGTATTTTTCTTTGTATTCTTTGTAAAGAGTATTAGTTATAAAGGCATCAGGGTTTTTACCAAATGTACCAATTTTATAAAATGGCACATCACCCGTAACAGTAGTCTCATTTTTGAAAATGCGTTTACACATTGACGCTTTACCAATTTCCCCCAATTTCTTTTCCTCCCAGCCATCACCTTTTTGGCTGAAGATTTCATTCAGCTTACTTTGGAAGAGTTCTTTAGAATTTGCGAGATTCTTCTTAGTATTGGCCTTTGCAATCTCAATAGCCTCGAAAGCCTCGTCAAGCATGGTTACGATGCGCTGTTGTTCGGCGAGCGATGGAAGTGGTATTTGTAGGGTCTTAAGTTTGGTTGCGTTTACCCCTGGTTGCGCACTTCCGCTAGAACTTATACTGATTTGTTCCCAATATTCTGGTGTTTGGAAGAAATAAGCGAGATATGTCGATAAAACCTGATCTTTGGGTCGAATTCGGATTAGGTACGATGCAAAAACGACATCAATTGGACAATCTGAAACAAGATAGCTTTTCCCTGTCGTTGCACCTGTTCTTGCGAAAACTATGTCACCTGTATCTAGACCGTACTTTTCTCGCTCTTTCAGCTCACACTCACAGACAGGTAAGCCATCCCAATCAACCGATCCATTTTGGATGTCTGTAATACGAAGAAATTTTGGCCCGTCCCCAGTTTCTTTTGCTGAAGCTGTATGCCCATAGTCGACTTTTTCACAGACGTCTCCTAGAGTTACTCTTTTCATATTCTCAATCACAGCATACCCCGTATCCCATTCAGTACTTCGGATGATTGGATGTTTAGCTTCTCAATCTCGTCAAGTATTTCCTCAGGTGATCGAAGAGGCGCTTCTTCAGGAGCATTGGGGTTTTTCGTTGAGAGATCAAATGTTTCTTTGTTTACTTTTTCCACATCAATTGTCCATGATTTTTCTGAGTCTCCAAAAGTTTTCTGAAATTCTATGAATTCAGCCAAATCATTGTCATTAAGTGGGTTGGTTTTACCCATACTTCGGCCAGGATCAAGTTGATAGTACCAAATCTTGCGGGTTGGTAGGCCCTTCTCAAAGAATAGAACAACTGTTTTTACTCCAGCACCTAAGAATGTTTTGGCGGGGCAGTCAAGTATTGTATGTAGATTACAGCTCTCTAAGAGCTCTTGACGCAAAGTTTTGGCATCACCGTTTGATAAAAAAGTGTTCTTTATTACTACTGCAGCTCTACCTCCTGCCTTAAGCATCTTTATGAAATGCTGTAAGAATAAGTATGCAGTCTCACTTGTACGTATTGGAAAGTTTTGCTGTATTTCTTTACGTTCCCTACCTCCAAAAGGTGGATTAGCCAGAATAATGTCATGTCGATCTCTGTCTTGGATATCTGCTAGATTTTCATTAAGACTGTTGGTATGAATTATGTTTGGTGCATCAATACCATGAAGAATCATATTCATGATCCCAATTATGTATGCTAGGGATTTTTTCTCTTTTCCATAAAAAGTTGTTTCCTGAAGCTCTTTAAACTCAGATGTAGTCAGTTCTTTGTCTCCATGACGCAGGTAATCATGCGCCTCACAGAGGAATCCTGCAGAACCACAGGCACCGTCATAAATTGTTTCACCCAATTTTGGTTTTGTAACCTTGACCATGGCCCTGATTAAAGGCCTGGGTGTATAGTACTCACCTCCATTTCTACCCGCGTTACCCATGTTATTGATTTTTTCCTCATAAAGGGCACTCAATTCATGTTTTTCAATCTGAGTACGAAAACGAAGTTGATCCATCTGCTCTAAGACATCACGCAAGGCATACCCACTTTGGAACTTATTTTCTATCTCATCGAAAATTGCACCTATTTTGTACTCAATTGAATCAGTTCTGCCTGCTCGATCCCTGAATCCTTTGAGATATTGGAACAAGTCTTTTTTAACAAATTCGATAAGGTCTTCGCCAATCAGTGCATTTTGATGATCAAATGAGCCATCGGGTTTCTTTGGTACAGCCCAGCTTGCCCAGCGATACTGATCAGCTATGATGAATTGGTAAGACATACCACGGAGCTTTGCCTTCTCATTGCGTTCCACTTCCATGTCATCAAGATACTTTAAAAAGAGTATCCAGGAGGTTTGCTCAGTATAATCTAGTTCAGTAGTACATCCAGCCTCTTCCCTGAGGATGTCATCTATTCTTTTGAAGGTGTTTTCGAACATAATTCTTAACTAATCTAAAAATTTCTAATTTTCTACATTTATTAGCACTATAACTTTAAAAAAACAATTAAAATAAATACTTCATTTCTTACATTCAAGTTGATCTATTAACAAAGTTATATCCTGTTAATGTTAATATTCAGATCTATTTAAAAAACCCTTATATTATATAAATATATTTATTTTACTGTTGTTAGACATTTTAATATCTAAATCTATATCTATATCTAAATCTATATCTATTTCTATAACTATATCGGGCTCCATTGGTTCCAAAAATTACAAACTATCTCATTGGAATCCATTGGTTAGATATTATAAGGGTCTAAAACTGGTTCTTTATTTTTTGAGTTTTTTTTAGCATTTAATCTATTAGCAACAACACGCTTCATATACTTTTGATCATCATAGTCAAAACGTGTCTTCATGAAGCGAAAAGCTAGTTCTATTCTGGGATCAACTTCAATATCAGCCTTTTTATCATTTTGATACACACAGATTGTTCTGAACAATAATCCTAACAATTCATCAGATAAATGACTAATTGATTTAAAATCATGCTTGTAGATAAGAAAACTTGGTTTATCAAATGTTTCATTGGGATTTTTTTCAATTTTGGTATATCGGACAGCCATGTTGAGCATTGCTTTAAGCGAACCAATTTCCTTATGAATCGTTGCAGTTGACATATGGTCACACTTCCCCCATGGTGATTTATCTTTGCTTCTTGACGTCGAATATTGTCTTACATGTTCTAGCGTGAGTTCAGAAATCCTTAAATTCTTACCAATATTGCGAACTGGATTTCCCAATCTACTTCTAAGACTTTTGTATGATGATAGAGTCTTTACCTCAGGCAAATCAAGATACCATTCATAAATATCAATTAAAGAAATCATTGAACTTTTTTTATTTTTAATATAATTCCCGAATCAGTCATGCTATTGAATGAATGTAGACTAAAAGACGGAGTAGAATTCGAAGATGTAGAATTAGCAATAGCAGAGGTTTGTTCTAAAACAAAAGACACACAGGATGGGTTCATCGCAGGACAAGTTTTCTCATATGCAGGGTTCATTTCACCAGAAGGATCTATAGGAGAACATGAATCAGAAACACCACATTTCTTGTTAGTTACGTATTGGAAAGACTTTGACACACATGAAGAAAGCCACCAATATCAACCAATAGAAGAAGCATTTGGAGAGCTCCTCACATTCCTCTCATCCTCAAAAGAACTAGGATATAAGCTAGAATGGCAAGGACAGAAGTGATAAAATAGCCAGCTGATTACACCAAACTCACTAGCGCATATCAGGCCCTGAGTTGACTGGGTAAAAGGTTTAACCCTAAAGTCATTTAATGAAAAGGATAGTATAGCCTAAAAAAGTTTGAGTTATTTTTATGAATATTCGTTAAACCAATCTAAATTAATTTTTACGATTTTTTTAGTTGTGACACCAAGTTGTAATTCTTTAAGTAAATTACAAATTTCAACTCCATCAATTAATTCTACGGGTTCTGCACCATCTCGAGTAGCCTCTTTTTTAGCTTTAGATGTAAAATTACTAGTTGTTAAAAATATACCTTTATCTGCACGACCTGACATTGCTCCCCTAAAATCCCGAATTTCTTTAGCTCCTACGCTGCCTTTCCATCTTTTACACTGAAAAAAAACTTTAAATGATAACAGTGATATTTTAAGAGTCCCAATTCCATCGATACCCCCGTCAGAACCTTTATTAGTTACTTGTACTTTCACAAAACCTTTTTCTCTAAATATTCTCTGACAAAGTCTTTCAAAACCCTCTGCAGAAATTTCCTTAAGTTTATCAATTAATTTATTTATCCAATCTTCATCACTTTTATTTTCATCAATACTTAAAGACAGTTCTTCCTTTGATGTTTTTTTTCTCCTATGCCCTTTCCCTTTCCCTTTTTTTCTAGCAATTGCAGTTATTTCATCATAACTTGCAAGTTCCTCTTTAGATCCCTTTTCAGTTAAACTCCAAACCCCCCTACTGGAATTGTTCACATAACCTGCATGTTTTAAATAAGTTTTTGCCCAAGCGATTTGATGATCTATCTCTGTACGAGGCCCTCCAGAATGTAAGACCTCTGTTTCTTCTTCGGTAATTCCTGTTGACAAAATAACGTTTTCCAAAATCTCTTCATTGCTAGCTGAACCACCTGTTTTTTTAAGTGCTTCAATTATGTGTTCGTAATAATTATAATGCTTTTTAATATCCATATTTTAATAAATTAGAAATAGTCGACTATTCGTGGACAATGTATAACATCAATCGGTTGTTTTTACAATAGGACGGGAAGATTGTTTACAAAGGTTAACGGAAAGGACGTTCTATGAAGTTAGCTGAATGATTATTTAACCCCGAGAGTATA
>CACGSI010000028.1 GCA_902575715.1 uncultured SAR324 cluster bacterium | reverse complement strand
AGGTTTAAATAGCTCCAAAGCCATTTTTTTTGGTAAACCGCACTGATGCAACTTTAACTCGGGACCTACTACAATCACAGTACGTCCTGAATAATCTACACGCTTACCCAGCAAATTTTGACGGAAACGCCCCTGCTTACCTTTCAGCATATCACTTATAGACTTAAGAGGTCTTTTATTTGATCCTACCATTGGTCTACCTCGACGACCATTATCAAAAAGTGCATCTACTGACTCTTGTAACATTCTTTTTTCATTTTTTACAATAATTCCAGGTGCTCTCAATTCGATTAGTCGTTTAAGTCTATTATTTCTATGAATCACCCTACGATACAAATCGTTAAGATCACTAGTTGCAAAACGTCCTCCTTCTAAAGGGACCAATGGTCTTAGTTCAGGTGGTAATACTGGTAAATTATCTATTATCATAGAATCAACATCATTCCCAGATTGTAAAAGCTGACTCACAACTCTTAGTCTTTTTGCAATCCTTTTTCTTCTAGTTTCAGAATTAACTTCACGCATTTCTATTTGAAGTTCTTTTTCAAGTTCAGGTAAATCAATTCTACACAATAATGTCTTAATTGCTTCTGCCCCCATTCCCAAAACTAATTCTGGGTGATTTTCCTCTAATTCTCTATATTGATCCTCCTCCACAAGTTCCATAACTTCGAGTTTTGAATCTCCAGGTTCCAAAACAATATATGAATCAAAATATAAGACCCTCTCTAAGTCTCTCAACATCATGTCAAGAATTGTAGCAATCCTACTTGGTACTCCTTTTAAAAACCAAACATGAGAAACTGGACATGCTAGTTTTATATTTCCCATTCTGTCTCTGCGAACTTTGGACTCAATCACTTCAACCCCACATTTTTCGCATGTTATACCTCTATGTTTCATCCGTTTGTATTTACCACAAATACACTCATAATCATGAACTGGACCAAAAATTTTTCCACAAAATAAACCATCTCTTTCGGGTTTGAATGTCCTGTAATTTATAGTTTCAGAAGTTCGAACTTCTCCGAATGACCAAGATGATACTTCATCTGATGAAGCTATTTTTATTCTAACAGCTGAGTAATTTTTTGGATTTTCTGCAATTTCAAATAAATCTCTAAGCGCCATGTTTAACCATATGTTGAGGTTATTGGTTATATTTTTAATCTATACTGTTGCTTCGACTTTCTCAGTTTTTTCCTGCGAATTCTCAGAACTTTCATTAGTAGATTCTATTTTTTTACTCTCATCACTTTCAGGCTCAACTAAAGAATCTAACTTGTCCTCATCCTCAATATTCTCTACAGATTTTTGAAGCAATTCAATGTTTAGGCAAAGACTTTTTAATTCACTAATTAGAACCTTAAAAGACTCGGGAAGTCCTGTTTCCAACTGATGACGACCTTTAACAATTGATTCATAAATCTTATTTCTGCCAAGAACATCATCCGATTTTACTGTTAATAATTCCTGTAAAGTATAAGCTGCTCCATAAGCTTCTAAAGCCCAAACTTCCATTTCCCCAAATCTTTGACCTCCAAATTGAGCTTTACCACCCAAAGGTTGCTGGGTAACTAAAGAATATGGACCAATAGATCTCGCATGAATTTTTTCATCAACCAAATGATGGAGCTTCATTATGTATGCATATCCAACAGTAACTTTCTGACTAAACCGCTCCCCGGTCATGCCATCATATAACCAGACCTGACCAGAAGTAGATAAATCTGCCATTTTTGCCATCTTATGGATATCAGTTTCTTTTGCACCATCAAAAACTGGGGTCGCCATATGAAACCCAGGTCTATATCTCTGCACAAATTCCAAAAACTCTCCATCATCCATGCTATCAAAATGTTTTTGAGCAACTTTACATTCATAAACATCTTTCAGGAAATTTCTTATTTGCTTAACTTCATTATTTTTTTCTAAAAATTCCTGAATTTTTTTACCCAAACCACTTGCAACTCTACCTAAATGAGTTTCAAGAACTTGTCCTACATTCATACGAGAAGGAACGCCAAGAGGATTTAGAACTATATCTACAGGTGTACCGTCTTCCATAAAAGGCATATTTTCAACTGGTTGGATAGTAGAAACTACCCCTTTATTTCCATGTCTACCTGCCATTTTATCGCCTACCGATAGTTTACGTTTGATAGCAATGTAAACTTTTATCATCCTTATAACACCTGGAGGGAGGTCATCTCCTTTTGAGACTTTTTCACAACGATCCTGATACACATTCTCCAATAAATACATTTGCTGAAGGGCATTTCTAACAAAAGTAGCAATTTTTAAATTTATTTTTTTATCAGAAACTTGGATACCTTCAGAAGAATTTAATGGAATTTTATTTAATGATTCCCTTGTAATTTCAGAACCTTTTTTGGCAATAATCTCTCCTTGAACAGATAAAACATCAACAGAAAATGATTGTTTTTCTGCAACAGAAAGTATTCTATTTACGAGATTACTGTGAACTATTCTGATTTCATCATAGTGATCTTTTTCATATCTCGCTAAAAGTTCCTGTTCAATATGCCTTGTTCTTTCATCACGCTCTACGCCCTCTCTATTAAAGACAACTACATCAGTAACTACTCCATCTACTCCTTGAGGCACTCTCAAAGATGTATCTCTGACATCACCAGCCTTTTCACCAAATATTGCACGTAAAAGTTTTTCTTCGGGATTTAGCTGTGTTTCTCCTTTTGGAGTTACTTTTCCTACTAGAATATCTTTTGAAGTTACACTTGTCCCGACAGCTATAATCCCACTTTCATCAAGATTTTTTAATGCTTCTTCACTTACATTTGGTATATCTCTAGTAATTTCTTCTTTGCCTAGTTTTGTATCGCGAGCAACTGTATCGAGAACATCAATATGTACAGAAGTAAAAGTATCTTCATGCATTAAACGCTGAGAAACTAAAATAGAGTCTTCAAAATTATAGCCTCGCCACGGCATAAATGCTATATTGATGTTTTGCCCTAAAGCTAATTCTCCATTTTCCGTACAAGATCCATCTGCTATAACATCGCCAGTAAAAACCCGATCTCCCTTCTTTACGAGAGGACGTTGATTAATGCAGGTATTTTGATTTGATCGCTGATATTTGACTAAATGGTATATGTCTACATTAGCAGGAACAATTGAATCTTCTGTTGAAAGATCAACATCTGCCTGAATAACTATTCGCCCTGCGTCAACGTTGTCCACTGTACCAGTTCTTCGAGCAACAACACAACTACCTGAATCCAGTGCTGCTTGATGTTCAATACCTGTACCTACAAGAGGAGCTTTTGGTTTAACCAAAGGGACTCCTTGACGCTGCATATTTGAACCCATGAGAGCTCTATTGGCATCATCATGCTCTAAAAATGGAATCATCGCTGCAGCAACAGAAACTAACTGCCTAGGGGAAATATCTATATAATCGATGTTTTCTTTCAAAACCATACTAAATTCACTTCCCACTCTAGAAGTAATAAAATCATTTACAAATGCCTTTTTATCATTAAGCTTTGCATTTGCTTGGGCTATACTATACTTTTCTTCCTCTATAGCTGAAAGATATTCAACCTTATCTGTGACAATACCGTTTTCTACCTTAAGATATGGTGTTTCTATGAAACCAAATTCATTTACTCTTCCAAACGTAGCAAGTGACGCAATCAAACCAATATTTGGACCTTCAGGTGTTTCAATAGGGCAAATTCGTCCATAATGAGATGAATGAACATCTCGGACATCAAAACCAGCTCGCTCTCTTGTTAGACCTCCAGGACCTAGTGCACTCAAGCGGCGTTTATGAGTAATTTCAGAAAGTGGATTTGTTTGATCCATAAATTGAGAAAGTTGACTACTTCCAAAAAATTCGTGAATTGCTCCAGCAACTGGTTTTGCGTTTACAATGTCGTGTAGCATCATAGTTTCAGAATCTTGTAAGGACATCCTTTCCTTAATTGTTCTTTCCATTCTTACTAATCCGATTCTGAACTGTGTTTCTAAAAGTTCTCCAACACTTCTTACCCTCCTATTACCAAGGTGATCAATATCATCAATCATCCTATAAGGATGTCCTTCTTTTAATTCGAGAAGATATTTTACCGTTTTCAATATATCATCTTCAGTTAGAACCGATTTTTCAAGATCACTATCAAGTTCTAATTTTTCATTAATTTTCAAACGTCCAACTTTAGAAAGACTATATCTTTCTCTTTTGAAAAAGAAATTTTGTAGCATTAAATGAGCCGCATCTAAAGTTGGCGGATCGCCTGGTTTCATTTTTTTATAGAGTTCAATCAATGCTTGTTCTGGAGAGGATACTTTATCTAGCTCCAAAGTATCACGCAAGGCTGAGCCCATCTTTTGACTACCCATATTTAACAACTCAATTTCTTTTACTCCATTCTCCAATAGAGAATTTATCAATTCAGAACTTAAAGGAGTATTACATGGTGCTATTTCTTCATCGCTGTTTTTTTTGCATATGGTTCTAGCTAAAATTCTTCCAGTTAATTCACTTAGAGTTATGTTTATAAGGGATATTTTCGCACTTTGTAATTTTTTTACCAATCGTTTATTAATTCTTTGTCCTGCTTTAACTATAATTTCACCTGTTTTTGGATCTTCAATTGGAAGTTGGGGTCGCTGCTCCAAAATAATTTCTGGGTCCATAACTCGAAAAAAACTTTGACCCTCTAAATCCTTGCCAGGCTTAGCTTTACTGATATCAATTTTCTCAAATTGGTAATAATAATCCAATAATTGATCATCCGTAAACCCCAAAGCTCTCAGCAGAACGGTTGCGTAAAATTTCCTTCGTCTATCTATTCGAACATAAAGGATATCTTTTTTGTCAAATTCAAAATCTAACCATGAACCTCTTTGAGGAATAATTCTAGCTGAATAAATAAGCTTACCACTAGAATGACTCTTTCCTTTGTCATGAGTAAAAACTACTCCTGGGCTTTTGTGCATCTGACTAACTATAACTCTTTCCGTGCCATTAATAATGAAAGATCCTGTTGGAGTCATTAAAGGTAATTCTCCCAAATAAATTTCCTGCTCCTTAATATCTCTAATATGTTTAACATCCGTATCACTATCATTTTCCCACACAATTAACCTTAATGCAGCTCTAACAGGACACGCAAAGGTTACTCCTCTGACTCTGCATTCTTCTACAGAATATTTTGGATCTCCCAATCGATAATGCACATACTCTAATGTAGATGAGCCACTGAAATCAGAAACAGGAAAAACAGAACGAAATACTGCTTCAAGTCCTTTATCTGCCCTTTGATCGGGGGGAACTTCTCTTTGTAAAAAGCGTTCAAAAGAGTCTAATTGAACTTTTAATAAGTGTGGAACCTTTATTGGAGACGTCAAACTCCCAAAAGATCTTCGAATACGGTGACGATTTTCTAGTGTTGAAGGCATAAGAACTGACTTAAATTAGGGTTTTCAGTCTTTTCTGCAGTCAAAATTTCTACTACTATTTACCGGTCTTCCTGCAGAACATTTCATTAAATCCGAAAAAGACAATTACGCAATTTTATTCCACCGACCTTATCCGGAGTCAGCTTTAAAATTTTTCCCTCTAAGGGAAAAAAAAATTGCTGTGATGCAAAATAGAATTTCCTCATTTGGACTATAGCCAAGGTTCATGCGGAGGGAGTTAAAATAATGACTACCGCAAATGACGGTATAGTTAAATCTAACCCTTTAGTATAGATTTTTATTATTAAAAAAGCAACAAATTTTTTAACTAGTTTTAAAAATAATTAAAATATTAATTTTTTATATTAAAACTAAAAACGAAAGTTTCTTCTGGTTTAACTATACTATAAATCGAGAATAAACTATAATCTTAGAGGAAAGGGCTTATTGAAATTTTAAGAACCAAGGCGCGATACTAATTCTATAACTAAAATTTTCTCGCAGCCTTAAGAACCTATTTTTCTTTAATCATCGTTCATTATACCAAGAATACTTAACAAAGCTATAAACAAATTAAGTACATCAAGATATAATGCCAAAGTGGCTGAAACATGCTCGTCAGTGCCATAGTACCTTAAAATATTTGAAGTATCATATAGAATGAAACCACTAAATAACAAAACACTAGCCCCAGACATAACCATGTGCATCATTGTATTTTGCATAAAAATATTTATAATTCCACCTAGTACTACAACGATTAATCCTGTCATCAAGAAGCCTGACATGAAACTAAAGTCTTTTTTTGAAAAAATTACATATAAAGTCAGGGTTGCAAAAGTAATTGCTGTCAATGCAAATGCTTCTGCGGCGATCGTTGGCCCGACTCTATAAAGCAAAGGACCTATAGTCAGCCCAGAGACTGTTGTAAAACTAAATAGTGCAACAATATTCAAGCCAGGTTTTCGTGCTGCAAAAGAAGCAAAAAAGACTAAACCAATCTGAAGTATGAAAAATAACATCATGTTTGGTGCCACTAAAAGTAAAAGTGGTCCCGATCCTAAATATGCTCCAATAGATGCGGTTACCATAGATAGAGCAAGTAGGCTGTATACCTTCTTTATAAAAACTAACCTGTCAGAGGTTGCGGCAGATGATGCAGATGCGACTCCTCTAGGTAGAGTTGTAGTATTTCCTAATCTCATGATTAACTCCTGTCTTATATTTAAAAGATTTAGAAAAAATTATACAATTAAAATTATCAAATTTAGATTATTATTATATTAAAAAAGATAAAAATGTAAATGAAAAAATTTTTTTTACTGTCTAATTATTTTAAATCATGAAGTAAATAAAACATTATAGATTTTTTCAAATTCATCCAATGAAAAATAATCAATCTTAATATGCCCTTTACCATTTATATATTTTATCTGAACACGACTTCCAAGTTTTGTCTCAAGTTTATCTTCCAAATCTTTCAAATTAATCTGCTTAAATGGAATCATTTCTTCAGATCCTATAACTTTTTCCCTTTCACTTTTTTTAACTACTGATATTTTAGAAAAAAAATCTAATTTTTCGCGTACTCTCTTTTCCGTTTCTCTAACCGATAATGCATCCTTCAAAACAATTTGTCGCATTTCAAGACGTGTCTCCCTATTTGGAAGGCTCAAAATTGCTCTAGCATGACCAACAGATATACGTTCCCTTTCAAGGTCATTTTTCAGTTCGGAAGGCAGATCTAACAAACGCATCAAGTTAGAAACAGTGGAGCGATCTTTGCCAATCCTTTTTGCTAATTCTTCTTGAGTATAACCATGAGTTTTAAGCAGATCTTGATAAGATTGAGCCTCTTCAATAATAGTTAGATCTTCGCGTTGAATATTTTCCAGAAGTGATATTTCAAGCAATTCATCATCATTTATTTTCCTCAAAACTACTGGGACCTGAAATACTTCGAGTTTCTGCAGTGCTCGCCATCGTCTCTCTCCTGCTACTAACTCAAAAAAATTATTTTTAAATGGATGTTTCCTAACAATTAATGGTTGAAGAACTCCCTTTATTCTTATTGATTGAGCCAACTCAATTAAAGATTTTTCAGAGAAATATTTGCGTGGTTGTTTTGGATTTGGAATTATTTGTTCTATAGAAACGTTGATCAAGGTATCATCAGGGAAATCTTCTAATAACAGATCACTTTTCATAACTTTTTCTTAAAGATCTATTTAGGTTGTTGAAGCCATATGAAAAACTCTTCATTGCCACTTTTTTTACCAACTATTGAGGATTTTATTTGTCCTAAGAATAGAAAACCCAACTTTTGAGCTAAATCTCTAATATTTTCTAATATATTTTTTTGTATCTCCTTATCATTCACCTTACCTCCCCTACCGACTTGATCAATTCCAGCTTCGAACTGAGGCTTTACAAGAGCCAGAAGGTGGCCTCCTGGTTTTATAAATTGAAGTGTTTTTGGAAAAATCAATTTTAGTGATATAAATGAAACATCAATAACAATCAAATCTACTTTTTCTCCTATCCTATCAAATTCTATATTTCGAAAGTTTGTACGCTCAATTGAGATAACTCTTGGATCTTGTCGCAACTCCCAAGCAAGTTGACCATATCCAACATCTACTGAAAAAATTTTTGCAGCACCTCCCAACAATAGACAGTGAGTAAAGCCTCCAGTGGAAGAGCCAACATCTAATGCTACAATATTATTAGTAATTAAACCAAAGCTATCTAAAGCATTTTTTAGCTTAACTCCTCCCCTACCTACATAATGATGGTCTGACCCAACAACTTCTACTTCTGATAATTCCTCGATCATTCGCCCAGATTTGTCAACAGGGTGACCATCTACGATTACTATACCTGCCATGATATATGCCTGCGCTTTCTCTCGTGAAGGAGCAAGTTTTTTTTCCACAAGCAATCTATCAAGACGCTTTTTCATATAATTATTAATCAACCTTTATCAGTATGAGTGAAAACTCCGTCCCAGTCTTTTTCTGGTGGTGTCTCTATGAACATTCCACAACGTTTGATATAAGTCTGGGCAGGCCCATCTGCTGGATCTAATTTTAGAACTTTTTCAAATTCTGCAATGGCATCTTTAAAATTTTTATCCTTATATAATTTCAAACCCCTTAAGTATTGTTCTACAACACCACTCTTTTCACTGCTAGTCTCATTTTTTCTGGCAAGTAATTCAAAAACTTGAACTGGTTCTTTTTTCCCTACTACCCTTAAAATATCTAATTCTCTACAATCCACATCATCTTTGGCAAGATCATATGTACTCCCAGAAATCATAGTAAAGGTTTTATAAAACTTATTAGCTCCTTCAAGCCTTGCTGCTAAATTAACCACATCTCCCATCATAGTATAATCCATTCTGTCTGCAGAACCCATATTCCCTACTACAACTGGGCCACTGTTAAGTCCCATACGGGTATGTAGCATTGGGCGGTTTTGCTCCAATAACATTTTACGCAATTCCTCTCCCCTTTTCTGCATTTCAAGAGTAGCAAAACAAGCAGTCGATGCATGATTTGGCAGTTCCAAGGGGGCTCCCCAAAATGCTATAATGGCATCCCCTTCGAATTTATCAATGGTTCCATTGTAAGAAGAGATAATTTCACACATTGCGGTTAAATACTCATTTAGTAGTTGAACTAACTCTTCAGGAGTTAAACCTTCAGAAATTGTTGAAAAACCTTGTACATCTGAGAAAAAAGGAGTCATTTCACGCCTCTCTCCTCCTAATTGAAGCATATCTGGGTTTTCTACGATCTGATCAATCACTGTAGGTGATAGATATTGAGAAAATGCTCCCTTAATAAAACCTTTCTGCTTACGTTCCATCATAAACAAATATAGATTTATCGTTCCCACACTTAGAAAACATGCTATAAGAGCATAACTCATAGAGAAGGCTACGCCGTAATAAATATATACGAAAAAACTAAAACCTGCATAAGCCAAAATTATTAGAAAAAACAGTGCATTTTCATATTTTGGTATAAGTGCAACAAGAACAAAAAGTAAAAATAACACCAAAAGAACAAGAGCCTCACTGAAAGAACTTGCAGGTTGAATTGGAGCGTTATTCAGAAGAGTCGTAATTGTATCTGCAAGGAATTCAATCCCATAAACTTCTCCAATAGGACTCGTAAATATATCATGAGAAACTTCAGAAGTATCACCAAGCATAACAATTTTTCCTCTAATCATTTCTTGTAATTCTTCAGTTTCTTCATCCCATTCCTCATCTGTAATACCCTCAAGTTCCATCAAAACTTCTGCTGCTGAAATCCCTGCAGGAGTATCTTTAGCTAAAAAAGTTGCCATTGGTGGAAGAGACGGGAGATCTACCCACAAATCATTAAAAGGGTCCAAAGGAACTGAGATATCCCCAATGGTGAGTTGTCCATTTTCTAATTTAGGATCAACTCCTTTATACATTGCGAGAGCTTTTATAGCAAAAGGCCAAATATTGTTTTCTTTAATTTCCTTGGGAAAAAAGCGAACTCTCGAAATCTTATTACCAATCAATGTATGGTTAGTGTATCCACTTTCTGTAGCAACTTTTAAAGTTTCTGTTGGATAGTTGACACCTTTAAATTTACCATCGCTACCAAATTCAAGTTGGGCTACGACCATTGTATTACCGGCATTTTTTAGTGCTTCCGCAAGAATAGGATCTTCATCATAACCGTTAGGAAAATCCATCAACATATCAATAGCAATGACTTTAGCACCCAATTTTTTTATATTCGTAATCAACCTTGCTATATCAATTCGCTTAAGAGGCCAACTACCATACTCATCAAAAAATTGTTCTTCAGTATCAACAATAACTATTTTGTCATATGCAAACTGAGTTTTTTCTGGTTCTAAAGTGTTTAAACGTACTATGTGACGATTACCTAAAAGCCAATTTTCCAACGCAGAAAAAAGCTCCATTCGTTCTGCGGGCACCATTATTAAAAACAGCGCAAGAGAAATCCATATATCCGGTCGTCGAATTAATTTTGCCATA
>CACGSI010000027.1 GCA_902575715.1 uncultured SAR324 cluster bacterium | reverse complement strand
TATGAGAAAAATCTTATAATTAAAAAATTAGAATTTGAGATTCCACTAGGAGGGGTAGCATTATACAATCAATCTGATAGTTTAATCGTTTCACATAAAAATGGACTATCTATCCTAAATTTGAATACTTTCAAATATAGTGATTTTGTACATCCAGAGTCTCAAAAAAAAGATGTTATTTATAATGATCTAAAAATTGATAGAGATAACAATCTTTGGATAAGTACATCACATATTGACGAAAAAGAAGATAAGGGTTCACTATGGAGTTTAGACAAAAATAAAACGATTAGGTTAATTGATACGGGTTTTAAAGTTTCTAATGGTCCAGCTTTTTCACCATGCGGTAAAAAAGTATATTTTAACGATACGTTTTCATACAAAACTTTTTTATATCAATTTGGTAATGAACCAAATTATAAAATACCCCTATCCAACTAACCTCTAAACGAAAATTTCCAACCTGTTTTTCAGAAATCATTAACCCAAAACTTCTTATATCTTTTGGTTCTAAATAAGGCATTCCTTTAATAATTCTTCCTCGGTATGTTGGTATAAATTCACTGAATGGCAACCTGATTTCTTGCCACAAATTTTTTCTAGATTTAAAAAAACTACGATACGCTATTTCATAAAAATCATTTCCCATCCTGCACCTAAATTGATATATTTTACCATCACCTCTAACCTTAATTATAATTCCTTCAGAATTGGCAATTCCCCAATTTACATAATTACTTCTCAAAGATGCAAAACCACCTCCGTAATCAGTTGATAATTGACCTTCAAAGACAAGATAACCTTCCGGATGTAAACTGATTTTTGATCTAGAAACTCCACCCATGACATCATCATTTACTACCATCCACCTTCCTATTTTACTTCTATTTGAAAAATCATGAATGATCTTTTTAATTTGAATAGAATCAACTTGCATTGGTGAATTTAGAAGAAATAAAAAAAAAAATAAAAATACCCAGAAGAATTTGATAAGAGTATTAGATATATTTAACACGAATACATTTTTTAAAATTTTTTCCATAATAATTTCAACTAATGTATCAAAAATGTTGTTTATATTAATTCATTTAGTAGGTTGAGAGCTTTTACAGAAAAACCCCGGTCATGGAAAAAAATTACTTTTCCAAATTCATCAATTAAGACTACTCTTGTATTGTTAGGATTTTTGTTACCTGTAAATTCCTGAATTTTAATACCATCTTTATATATTGTTATAACACCTCCCCAAATTTCGCTTGGTATTCCACTCCGCATGCTATTATCTAATCTAGTTTTAAAATAAATAGGGAAAAATCCTTGGGTAGCTGGAAGCTCATATATCTTTACTGCTGAACCCGACTGATCTAAGCCAATTGTCCACCTATCAATGTCAAATTGGGTATTTTGAACGAATCCAATAAGAAATAAAACTTTTTTCCCTTCAAAATCTTCAGGTATATTATATATTTTTTTTTCAAGAGACTGGCCTTTTACTGAGGGGAACTTTTCACCTATTGGGGATCTATTCACAAATTTATTAGTACAACTAATTGAGTAAAAAGTAATAAATATAATAACAGGGATTTTGAAAATTCTCATTTAATAATATTTTTAGAAATGTCCTATCGATTTAAATTTAAATTATTGTAGAATACCATCAGTATTGTAAATTAGATGGATCAAATCATTATTTTCAAATTTTAAAATTCTATCAAAATCATGATCTGGGTAAGACATAATATGAACCAGGTTGGATGGGTCTACCGAAATATCAATAACTGTTACAGATTCTATAATTTCTAATTTTTTTTCCCACTCTTTTAAACCTTTAGGATTGAATTTTTTGAGAAAACTTATCTCATTATTATCACTAGCTATTCTATTGAAACTGCCTTTATTAAACCCAGTAACGTAAATATTATTAAATGAGTCCAATGCGACTCCCATTCCAAAATTTGAAAATGATTCTCCTAGATTTTTTTTCCAAAGCAAAACTCCATTTGAATTATATTTAGTTAAAAACATATTAAACAAAATAGAATCAGTAGTTCCTCCAATGTATATTTTTAAATAACTTGTTAAATAAATATTTTCAAAAGAATCTATAGTCAAAGAAAAACCACTATCAAAGTCACTTCCCTCAAAATTTTTGATCCATAACCTCTTCCCTAATGAATCATATTTTACTAAAAAATAATCTTTAGATTCTGTTTTATTTTTTTCTATCGATTTTGTGGTCAATAGATTAGAATCACTAATTTGTTCAAAAGATTCAATTGTTACATAATATGATGATTGTGTTTCAGTAAAAATTTCATTAATCTTAAATAACTTTTCTGAATTATTATCATTTTCAGCACAAGCAATAATCAAAAAACTTAATAAAAATATTAATATTTTTTCATGGAAATCATTCATATTTATAGAGAAATCAAAGTAAATATTTAATATTTTTTTCTAAAAACCATAGCTAAAATAGTATTGAGTTTGAAAAAATACTTTGTATCTATTTTTTTAAACAAAAAATATTTTTTTATAAATTTAGTGTCCATATTTATCCACAAATTTTCAAAAACATACATTTTTATAAATCTTAACTAAATCATTCTATAAAATCTACTCAGATTTTAGAAGTTATATGTTCAAGGTACGTGAAATATATTTGAATTAATTTTACCCCACAAAAATTTAATATCACATTCGTATATAAAAATAAATTTTAATGATTTCTTTAAATTTTAATAAATATTTTTCTTAACTTGTATCAATTTGTAACTTTATTAATAATAAAATGTAGTAATATTTAAAATGGTAAAAAATGAAAAAAAAAGTTGCAGTAATTGGTAGTGGTATAGCTGGACTAGTTTCAGGCTGGTTGTGTCGAGAAAAAGGAGCAGAAGTTACAATAATTGAGGCTCGTTCTAAAAGAGGAATGGATTCACAAACCCAGTATATCAATGTCGATGGAGTTGAAAATGGTTATGTTGATGTCCCCTTAAGAGTCTTAAATCCACAAGGCTGGCCAACTGTTTTGAAAATTTGTGAAAAATTAAAAGTAAATACTTTTGATGTAGATACTGATGTTGCATGCAGTTGGATGAATTCCAATACATGGTTCCGAAGTAAAAAAGTTAAGTTTGGTTATAAAATTTTGCCATTTGCTCCTTTAAATTATGTACTTCGTAAAGAAACCTTCAAAATACTATTTGGTTTCATAAAACTTTATATGGCAAAACCAGAATTATTGAATTCTGGTTTAACTTTGAAAGAATTTGCTAAACAGCAACCTATGGATCCACTTTTCTGGAAGGGATTGATATATCCCCTTTTGAAAACAATATGTACTAGTGATGAAAAAACCCTTGACAATTGGCCTGCTAAACCACTTCTAGTATTACTTCAAAAAATTGTTTTTGGATCAAGACTCCAAAGAATTAAAGGAGGAACAAAGTCTCTTGCAGAAAAATTAGGAAAAGGACAGAACTGGAAATACGATACTCAAGTAGAAAAATTAGTAGAAGACTCAAAAGGCATTTTTATAAATTCAAAAAAATATCAACTTGGTCCTTTTGATTATGTAATCTGCGCAACTCAAGCTAATCAACTCCATTTTCTTCCAGAAAAATATAATCAAGAAAAAAAAATTTTAAGCTCTTTCCCATATAGTTCTGGTAATCTTTGGGTTCATAGAGATATTCGTTTCATGCCAAAAAAAAGAGAAGATTGGTCTCCAATTCATTACCAGATGGATAAGGATTTAAGTAGATCAATGTTCAGTGTTTGGGTAAATCCCATTGAACCCTCGATTAGTTTACATGAACCAGTTTTACAAACTTGGAATCCTTTATTTGAACCAAAATCAGAAAAAGTTATTTCTACTGTTCCAATGGAAAGGGCAGTAGTAAGCAATTTCAATCAAAATTTAATCGAAGAATTGGATCAATTACACAAACTACCTTCCAGAAAAGTATTTTTTTGTGGTTCTTATGCCTCTCCTGGAGTCCCACTATTAGAATCTGCTGTCTGTTCAGCAATAAAAACAATCAAATGTATTGGGTTTGATCCAAAAAATATAATTGACTTAGTGGAATATAATTAGAATCACTCAAAAAAATTAGATATTCCTAATAATATGATTTCTTTGAAATTTATATGCTTTACTTAATCTAGAAAGAGATTTTAATTTTTAAAAAAAGATTTTCCAACTATTTTCTCTTATCATAGTAAGTATCCTTCTTTACCTGATGCATTTAACCCATGACATGCAGAACAATTTTCATTGAATAAATCCTTTCCCATTTTGGCACTTTCTGAGAAATACTTTGGCAATTTAACTTCAACTAGAGGCATATTTTCATTAAAATTTACTTTTTCAGTTTTATTCAAGTTTTCTAATTTTGTAAACAAAAAATATAATAAAATACATATCATAACAATCAAGTAAAAATAATATTTTGTATTTATCATATCCACTTCAATGACAGTTTAAGCCAAAAGACTTTAAACGCCAATAGTTGTATGGCAAAGGCGTAATAAATCCTACTAAAAGCATTATAGGAATAACCCACCAGGTAAGTATCGCACCACCTGTAAAAAAATAATCTATGGAATTCATAGCAATTTCCATGGCAATCATAGATATAAGTGACATGCCAATCGCAGTTTTAAAAGCATTTCTGAATGTCATTTGTTTTGTTAAAACTATAGTCTCAAGTAATATGGATGAAACTAATCCGTTAATTATAGCTAATAACATTATCGAAATTGTGGGCCAAGAAATTCCTGAAAACTGAAAAAATGCTATTGTTCCAAAATCTCCTATTGAACAACCTAATAAACACCACAAAGTATTTTTAGAAGATTTCTTCCAAGATTGCTTACATTTCCAATTTATTGAAAACATTTTTAAAAAAATTATACATTTTTATATAGTTGAAAATTGATAGAATTTATTTTAAACTATCCACTTACTGGAGAGTCAACATGAATATTTCGAAAGCTTCTAAAATTTCTGGTCTTAGCATAAAAACTATCCGATATTATTCAGATATACATTTGGTAGATCCTTCAGAGCGTAAGGATTCTGGCTACAGAATATTTAATGAAAACGATATCAAAAAGCTTATTTTTGTAAGACGTGCTCGCGAGTTTGGTTTTTCTATCCCAGATTGCAGGGAATTACTTGATTTATACAAAAACAAAAAACGTTCAAGTATTATGGTAAAAAAATTAGCATCTAAAAGACTTAAAGAAATATTAAAAAAACAACAAGAACTACAATATCTTAATGATGAGCTAACTAGATTAATTAGTATGTGCAGTGGAGATAATAGTCCGGAATGTCCTATTATTGAAGAATTATCAAATTAGCTAATAAAAATATAAGAAAAAACTTGAATAAGAAAATAGTTACAAAAATACACTTAATTAATAAAATAAATATTATAAATACAAATTGAAAACAATGTATGCCTGATAATGGGGATTATAAAGACTAGCTATTTATAGTATTAACCAAAAGTATTTTATTATTTACTAATTCGCCAAGCGAAAATAATTCCTAAGATGATTAATGGTAGAAATGAAAATAAACACCAAAAAGCTACATTTCTAGCTACAAATATACTACTATCTTCAGAAAATCCTGAAAAATTTGCAATTATCCCGCTGAAAGCTGATCCTAGTGCCATTGAAAGTCGCATAAAAGTGGGGATAGAGCCTGATGCCTGAACTCTTTCATTTTCAGGTAATGAGGTTATTATTCTCTTTGATACAAAGCTCCAAGACATCCCAAAGCCCATACCCATTATTGTAGAAAAAAAAGCTATTAACCATATTGGCCCCATTGGCATGGTAAAAACTAACCCTAACGAGGAAATACTAATAAAAAATGCTCCCAACCTAATAAATAACTTTTCAGTTTTTTCCAAAATTCCTGATGACAAAATAGCTAAAACTGTCCATCCGATTGATTGTAATGCTATAATATAGCCTGCACTTAGTGGACTTACTCCAAAAAGGATATGCATTAGTAATGGTCCATATACAGTAAATGAAATAGTTGCCATGAAAAATGACGATATCATTAACAACCCCGAACCCGCATAAGAGAATGGATTTAGGATCCCCCTAGGAAAAATACTGTTTTTACTTAAGGAATCCTGTTTAATAAAAAATGCTAAAACCATGATTCCGACAATACATATGGTAATTGAAATAGCAATATTTGAAAACGTACCAGCCTGACATATTAACAAAACAGACAACCCCAAAATGCATAATCTAGCAAAAGGAATTGTGGATGTAATTTTTTTTTCAACTTGAGAAAATTTATTAAGTAACGGTGCTGCAATTATAACAAATATTATTCCTTGAACACAAAATGCCCAGAAGGCTCCACGCCAATTCCCGATATTCGCAAAAAATCCTCCTATCAAAGGACCACATAAAGACGAAATACCCCAAAAACCCGACATAATAGCAATAACCCTAACAAACAATTTCTTTGGAAACATCGAAGCTCCACCAATAAATGCAAGAGAAACTAATCCTCCCCCTCCCATACCTTGCAAAAGTCTCCCAAAGACAAATGTGGGCATATCATTAGCAAATGAGCTTATTGCACATCCTAATAAATATAGAATTCCTACAATTATTTCTGAATTGGCGATTCCTATACGAATTACAATTAATCCCGCAATTGCACCAGTCACAACGGAACCTAGTTGAAATAATGTATAAGCCCAACTAAGAAGAGGAATTCCTCCAATATCTTCAACTACAATTGGTATTAACGTAGCAATCAAAGTAGAATCTGCGGCATATAACCAAACACCAAAGCAAAGGAATAATAGTCTAAAAATATTTCCTTCTCCATATAGCATTGACCATGATGGATTTTTGTTATTTTTTATTTTCATAAAATTTTTTCATCTGATTTTGGAAAAATAAATCAATCTAAAAATTTCAAACATAAATGAATAAAGATGTAAAATTTAAAAAATATTTATTCTCACAAACACAACTTAACTAGAATGTATTAATATAAAATATTTTTTAAAAAATAATGATAAAAATATATCAGGAGAGTTAACAACCTAAATGATTTTTTCAAAAAAATTAGATAGGATTAGAGTTATATAATTTGCCTACTAAATACTGCAAAAATTTTTTGAAGTGAGTCCTTTTTTGATCAAAAATTAACGATAATTGGTAAGCATATCAAGAAGACATTATTATGAAAAATATTTTTAATTAAAATTGCCGTAAGAAACAATTTGCATGATTCAGTATAATATTTTATTTTCCTGATTAAAATCAATGCAGCTTAATATAATTAATTTTTAAGTAGATTTCAGCAAATATTTTTTATTAACAAAATTTTAATTTTCTTTTTAAATCTAAAAATTTTATAATTACTTTAAATCCTGCAACTTGTTTCATCTTAATTTTTGTGAAATAAACGGAATTCTAGAATAATTTTGTTATTTGTAAAACATTAAATATCTCTATAATTTAATCATTTTATGGATTTTCAAGAAAAAGAATTAATCAAAATCATTATGCCCAAAGAGAAACACTGGGTTGGTGATGGATTTTATGTTAGTTCTATTTTTTCTATGCATTCTGAAGATCACAAGAATATAAGTCCTTTTATACTTTTAGACCATGCATCACCAAAATATTTCCCTTCAACAAAAAAAAAACTTGGTGTAGGAGAGCACCCCCATCGTGGATTTGAAACAGTAACATTTGCAATTAGTGGAGAAGTTGAGCACAGAGATTCAGCTGGTGGTGGAGGAATTATAAAAACTGGCGGAGTTCAATGGATGACCGCTGGTAAAGGAGTTGTACATGATGAATTCCATTCCAGAAAATTTGCTAAAAAAGGGGGTGAATTTGAAATGATACAACTTTGGGTAAATCTTCCTTCAAATTTCAAAATGACCAATCCTAGGTATCAATCTTTCGAAGAAACTGATTTTCCTATAATTTATAAAAATAAAGGGAACCTAAAGATTAAAATAATTGCTGGCTGTTTTGAGACCGCATTATCTCCCGTAAAAACTTTTACTAAAATCAATATCTTTGAGATAAGCAGCAATGAAAATTTTAAATATAAGATTCCTTTTTCAAAAGGAAGTAACACTTTACTTTTTCAAATTTTGGGGAAGACATATTTTAATCATAATCTAATCCAGAAAGGTAATTTGGGTATTTTCAGTCAAAATGGATCTGAAATTAATTTGAATATAGGTAAGGATTCAAAAGTTTTAATCCTTAATGGAGAACCTATTGATGAGCCCATTGAAGCGTATGGTCCTTTTGTAATGAACACAAAAAAAGAAATTTTAGAAGCTATTCAAGATTTTCAAGATGGAAGGATGGGTAATTTAGTTAACTAGTAAATCATTATTAATAAGGAGAATAGAATATTATGCCCTTTCAAGTGAAGCCATTTAACTATTTAAATATGATAAAAAGGATTTTTTTATATAATTTAAATCTATTTTTTATCTGACAGTAACAGTTCCGGGGTTACCATAATACTTTTCATTCGTAATCCAAAAAACATTGCTACTCGTACCGCCTACATTCCCAGTTTTAACGTGGTAGTGGTATATGCCACTTCCACTTTGAAATTCAGCAGTAGTATGAGTATGCCCATTATAGGAATCTATACTTGGAGTTGATGAACCAGAATATGTATGATTGTCACCAGAAACTGCTGGTCCATACACAGGGAATCCATCTAAAAGGAATCCCAAAAGTAGGCCGGCATTAGTGCCATTATCTTGAATCCATGTATAAGTAGTTCCTCCAACTGTTGTGCTGTTATCGACAACACTTCCCCCTAAATCTCTAATCAAACAAACGGGGTCTACGTGATAGTGATATACACCATGACTTTCTGGATGCCCTGAGCATTGATCAAAAGTAAATAATTCATTCGTTATTTGATCTCCGGGAGCCGCATTTTCATTAAAAAATGAAATACCGTTTAGAGACAACCCAATGGTACTATATGTTGTCTTTTTTTTTGATGTTGCTTCTGCAGGACTTATAGGCATTTTCATCGTAATACATTGTTCCTCAATCTTGTTATTACCAGCTGAGGCCGGGGTTCCACTGTATGAAGCTGATGTTTTAGTCTCCGCATACTTGTGGAGATTTGTTGCAAAATCAAAAGCTTCGTAAAGAGCGTTGGTAGCTTGCCAGTATACTGATTTATGTTCTGGTCTATTAGAAGACTCTACAACCATATAATCAGCATTACCATCACCATCTGAATCTTCAGTGCATACATTTATAAGATATTTACTATTGACTGTAGTAAACTTAGTCAGGGCAGTTTTATATAAAGTAGGAATATTTGTTAGATCATTTTGCTGATTGCAAGTAGTGGTGTAAGAACTACATGAGGTTGTAGAAGAAGCTTGTGAGTCTTCGTCGCTCTTTTTACATGAAGTTAAAACAAATATTAGAATTAATACAGTTATTCTAGATAATATGATTTGAATATCTTTTAATGTTTCGTAATTTTTTTTTTTGTCATATTAAGAATTATTTAAAATTTTTTTTTAAATATGATTTTAAAGTCTAAGGCTATGGGAACCATAACAAATTAATAGTATTACAAAATTTAGCAATTCCCATTATCCCAATAATAAGAGTTAATTTTTGGCATTGTAAAAATCATCCGTAATATAACTGTGAAGGGGAAACTTTCTATATCACCAACTGCTAATACATATTTACCAGTTTTTGATTTGTTGTAAACACGAATATAATATGTACCGGATTTGTAAATACGATTGGATTTGAAATTTTCTCCGATCTCAGGTCCAATCCAATACCAGTTTTCACCATGTTTTTCATACCAAGCCCACCAATTGAAGTTTTCTCCATCTTTACTCTCAATGATATTAAATTTTTCATCTAAAACTTCAAAAGAGAACCTATTTAATAAAGGGCAATCATTGATTTTTGGAACTGTAATTCCAGCATAAAATTTAAAACTAGAATCACTTTCTATTTTATAGTAATGGGCACCCCCTTTAAGCTCAGAAAAAATAGCTTTAGAAATCTCAGGTTGTTCTATAATAAAAGGCATCTTTTTTGTGTTCATTCCTTCAGCATCTAAAACAGGTTGATGAGCGATGGTTGGAAATGTTACAAAAAATAAATAAAAGTTAATAAATATAATTATTTTTTTTATTAATTTACTCATCAAATTTTATAAGAAAAATTTTTTCCTAAATTATATTTATAATAACTCTTACATAATAATAGTGAAGTGAGATCTTCATAAAAGATAAGACTTCTAAAAAGTGAATCATAAAATTTTTTCTTAATTTCATTATATATTTTCTAAAAAGATAAAAATAGAAATAATTTTTTTATTCAATTAAATCCAATATACCATCAGTCAAGAATAAAAAATTTATCATCATGATTAGAATTTTTAATTATGAAAATATTGACAAATTTTTTAATATAAAAGTTTATTTATTTTTTCCATCAATATATTTTTGCATATCTAATAAAATTTTTTTAAGCTCTTTTTCT
>CACGSI010000026.1 GCA_902575715.1 uncultured SAR324 cluster bacterium | reverse complement strand
TACCCTTTCTGATGAGAAATCAAAAAAATCTTCTAGTAGAATTTTGGTATTCTCAGAGACCAGAACTTCGCTGGATTTAGCTTCAGACTCTAACCTTGCGGCGATATTAATAGCTCTTCCGATTGCTGTATAATCTAAACGGCTTGTACTTCCAAAATTTCCGACGTTACAGAAACCTGTATTAATTCCGATTCTGATTTTCAGATTTGTGGGGAAACTAAATTTTTTGCGGATATATGGTTGTAAAGCTTCGATTCGGTTCTGCATTTCTATGGCCATTTCGACACAGTTTTTGGCATCCTGAACATCTCCAGCCGATTGAGGATCTCCATAAAAAATCATAATGGCGTCTCCGATAAATTTATCAATCGTTCCCCCAAATTTTTCTGTGATAGCACTCATCTCAGTTAGGTAGAAACTCAAAAACTCACTGATTTCCTCTGCTTCGATCTGTTCAGAGATAGACGTGAAGTCTACAATATCGGAGAAGAAAATAGTGAGTTTCTTTCTCTCACTTTTTTTATGAATGTCCAAAGAACCACTGAAGATTTGCTCGTACAACTGAACAGGTAAATACCTTGATAACTTAAGTGATATTTCCTCAAGCTTATCTTTTTGTTCTTCTACTTTTTCTGTTGCTTGTCGCAACAAATCCTTCTGGCGATCTAGTTCGACCGCCATCGATTTTCTCAATTTAGATTCAAGAGATAGTTTTTTGTTCTCTTTTTTGAGCTTCTCGAGTTCCTGCTCTAGATCACTCATATCTATCTTTGTTCTAGATTTTCTAGTAGTTCCTCTATCCGCTCAATTGTCCCGTTATGCTCATAGGATTCAGCAGTTGCTTTCACCTCTTTTAAAAATGATGCCTTATTTGATGAGAATAATTCTACCTTTGGTTCAAACTTATAATGTTCTTTTAGGATTCCACAAGGAATATAAATCATTCCTTCAATAAGATCGGGTTGCGAATGAATCTTGCTGCCGCATTGAGGGCAGAAAACAAAATGCAATAGGTTGCCACTTCCTCCTTTGTAGGAATATTTTTTTACTTCTCCGGTAATGTTGATATCGTCAATAGAATATGCAAAACCATAAAAAGAAGTGCCCCACAATTTCTGACAATCACTACAATGACAAGCAAAGTGCATCATGGGATCGTTTTGGAGGGTAAACTCCACTGAACCGCAATGGCAAGTTTCTTTAATAGACATTTTAATTCTCCTAGTTTAATGTTTCTAATGAAAAATATTATTAGATATGTTATTGAAAAGACAATGATTTAGTATTAAAAAATAAATAGTTATTTCAATTTTGTCTTAAACTTGAAAATTAGAATTCGATATTACCCAAAATGTTATTAAGTTTAATTAGAAAAGTGCTCACGCAATGGTATCCATGTTTTAAAACAATGTCTTAAAAATGGATCCATTTTTTCGAGTTCTTTTTCAAGAAATTTTTCTGGGATAATGATTAGATTTGTATTACTTATTGCTGTTGCTGTAAAAAAACGTTTTTCATCTTCAAATAATACCTTCCACACTCCAAAAATTTCCCCCGGACCTAAAACTGGATATTTTGAAGGCATCTGTTCATCATGTTTCAATTGAATATTTCCGTATTGAATTATATATCCTTCACCTGATTTATCTCCTTGAGAATAAAGAATATCCCCATCTTTTAAATTTATTGATTCAAAGTTTTTGTTAAGATTTTTGAAATCCATAGGTAATAAAAAAAGTTTAGATTTATTTTATAAAAATTGTTTTGTATATAGTATCTATATACTAGTTTTTAAAGATGGCATACTAAAATCAATTTCATATATGTCAAGACTATTCAAAATGGTTTAGATATGATTTCTTATCTTTAGAAATTTTCATATAAAAATTTTAATAAATGTTGAAATTTTTAATGATAATTCTCATAATTTCAACGTTTGATGAATTATGAATTTTTCTTTAAAAATTCAATTTTTATAAAATCAAATTAATATTTTTCTATATAACCACTTCCAATAGCTGAAAAAGGAAGTTTTAGCTTTAGTTCAGGAACATTTTTAGCTATCCAAGCGGTAAATGTATTACTGTTTGGACCTGGGAATGCCTTATAAGTTGTTTTCCACGGATAAATCTTTGCGGCTTTTTCAACTTCATTAATTAGTTTTTCAGCCTCCTCTCCTCTATGTTCTTTTAAAAGCCTAGGTTTTTCACCAAACCAATAACGATCAGGAATATCTTGGGATATTCTCATTACACTTTGACCACTATAACCGCGCCAACCAACAACATCAAATACCTTATAATTATTATCTCCTTTACGCTTAGTGGCAATCCATGTGTGAATAGCAAACCATCCACGCCAACCCCAGGTGTCTGCTCCGTATACATGTAAAACAGCTTCTTTAGTTACTGAGGGATCAGGTGCAATGCCAGCAGATTCACGACTTGCTGTATGCCAAGTTTTGCCAGACCAACAATTTGTTAGAATTACTCCACTAAAGAAAAAGTAGAAAAATGTTTTTAAAATTTTCATAAAGAATAAATAATCAATTATTGTTTTACATATAAGAACATATAGTTTTTTTATTACAACAATTTGTTTTTTTGTCACCGTAAATTGATTCTGAATAATTAGCTGAATAGAAAATTACCATTTTATAGAGCCGTGATCAGCTTAAAAATTATCAGATTCTCTTTAGCAGAAAATTTTTTCCCTTCTTCGAAAATTTAAACATTTTGTTTTGCAATTCTTTTTCGAAACACCTCAGGTAATTTTTCATTTTCAAAATCAAGCTCTATATGGTTAACTCCTAAATTATGGGGGACATTATCTGAGATTACAAATTTTTCTTCTTAAATTCTCTCTGAGAGTGAATTTTTAAAAATTTTTTCCGAAATACCAAAAATCTTGTAATAAAATCTCAATTCATTATCTAAATTTTTTCTCTGCTGTCAAATGTAATTTCATTACTAACCCTCAAACAGTTAAATATTTACTCATACAAGGTTCTAAACATATTTATTAAAAAATAACAAATTATACAGAAAACCTAATTCTTGTAATTCTCAAAAATTAATTTTTAATTACTCTGACCCTAATTAAATATAGATTAAAAAAATTATAAAACTGTTTATATGCTTAACAATCTGAAACTTTTTAAGAAGAGTTCTTAATTATAATTAAATATGCAAAAATAAAAAATTACTTTTAAATTGGAGAAATTTAACTGATTTTTATCATATGATAAACAAAAATCTTTTTGAATTTAATAGAATTAAATAATTCTAGAAAAATATCTATTAATATTTATTATTTTTCATTTAATTCCAGATTGGTGAACGTGATTCTACAACTTTCCATTTGTCAAAATTTTCTAATTCTTTAAGTTCTATAATAATCTCCTTAATATGTTTTTTCTTTACAGGAAAAAATTTTGATGAAATTGAATTCATATTATTTTTCCAACTTTGCCTAATATTAAAACTACTTTTTAATATTGTAATTGTATTTTTCGACAACGTGAATTTAATTGGTTTGGTTTTTCTTTGTCTACAATTATTTTTAGTTTTTCCTTTGACTGCTAAACAGTCACTTCGATTTAAAAATTTATACTTACCGGGTACTAAAGAATCAAAAATAAAAAACTTTTTATTCACCCTTGGATAAAATTCAATGATTTTTTCTCCACCATCTTTTTTCATTAAAGTAAATGTGTACTTAAAACCTAGTGGGTTCTTAGTACTATTTGTAGCTTTTTGTGGAATTATTAGTATTGATTCTACGTTGTTACTTTCAGGAATTGGTAATTTGTTTGAGCAAGATGCAAAAAATATTAATACAAAACCAATTAAGCTTAAATTTTTCATACAAACATCCTTAAGATATTCTTAATATTAAAAATTTAATTATCGAATTGTCTTATAAAATTAAATATTTTTCAAAATATTTTTATTAAATGTCGACACTTTTTTTTAATTAAATATATTTAAAAAAAATACTTCTTTAAGAAACTGATATCTAAATTAATTGGAATTTATTACAAGTTATAATTAGTTGGATACCATATTCAAATAAATTATAATTCCTTCATCATGAAGATCATTGTATTCAACAAATCTTTCGGAATAACACTTTCTGGATAAAATGTTGTTTCTATAAATCCATATTTTTTGTAAAGAGATATTGCTGAAGACATGAAATGTGCTGTATCCAGATAAAGTTTTGAAAAATCATTTTTTTCTGAAATATTAATCACCTCTTCAATTAAAAGATTTCCTAATTTTTTCCCTCTGAACTTAGGCTTTATATACATTCTCTTAATTTCTCCTGCATCTTCCCTAATTTTTCTTAAACTGACTGTTCCAGCAATTTCATTATCAACTTTAACTAACAATAATCTTCCATAAGGCAAAGCAAATTTATCTAGATTATTCATAGTGAAATTTATTTCATTTTCTACATCTAGATTAAAATTCCATGGTTGTTTGGTCAATTCTTTCGCAATGAATGTCAAATATTCATTCAGGATAATTCTTATTTCCAACAAATGAGATTCATTATACTGAAAAATTTGTATATCCATTTTTATAGATTCTCACGAATATTAGAATAAAGAAGAAGGTTTGAACTAAGAATGAAGAATAGGAGTTTCACTTGATTCCCACATACTAATTAGGGTTAAAACAATTTATATCAGAATAATTGATATTTTACAATAAATGGATATTTTACTTGGAGTTATATTATGGATGGGTTCTAATTATAATTAGACTGAAACTTGATTTAGGTTTAAAAATGGTACCCTTGATTAAATACTCATTTTTTTTAGTGATTGAAAAAATTAAAATTATTTTAAAAAAATGTTTCTTAAATGCCAATTAAAGTAAGCATAAGATTTTTTAAAAAAGGATTAGAATCTCGAGAGATTTCTTTTTCAACTAATCATCAAATTAAGATAGTTGAAATGTGGATTAAAGCAAGAAATTGGGATTTTGATGATTTTGAAGGTAGTTGGGATATAGAAGATGTTTCATTTAATGATGATGGTAAAACAGAAAATTGCGTTTGGGATGGAATTATTAATAAATGGATGCTAGAAAGAAATACTTGATAAGTATACCTCAAAAATTATAATTATATACCGGCTATAAATTAGGGAATTATTGATTAAGTATATATTTAATCAAAAAAATTCTTTTAAGAGTTAAGCTTAAAATAAATTAAAGATTTTTTATTTTTTTCCCATTCAAATATTCTATTTATTGTAAAAATTGTACAAAATTAATCTATTTTTTTAACAACAAAGTTAGGAAGTGTTTATCTTTACTAGCGTATTCTCCTAAGAGCTGAAGTCCAGTTGAAGTAACAATATCAATCAGAGTATTACGTTCATATTTGTAGGACCAACTCATTTCAATATTTGTATTTGATGAAAGTTTTAATGTCTCTCCTGATAGCAAAATTTTTAAATCTCGAGCTACTTTAAATTGTTTTCGAATTCTATATAATCCCTGCATACGACTGTCAATATCAGTGTCTATTTTTAAAACCCCATCATCAGGCTCGGAAAGTCCAACACTGCTAAGAGGCCCAAAGGCAAACTTACGATTAATAGGGTTATCGTAGCCTGCTATAGTTTCAGATTGATTAAAAATTTCTCCATCTAATACAAGAAAGTCATCATTCTGCATCATCTTATACAGTTTTTTAACAAATACCAATGGATCAAAAGCTCCCAGTGTATTGCCCAGAATCATAAATAGTCGTGAATTATTATTTGAAATTTTTTGTAAATTTTGAAGGTGAGTATCGTTATTTAAGTCTGCTTTTAAACCATAGCATGAAAAGTTTTTTTCTTTGGCACTCCTGCATGCGATTTCAAGCAAACCTTGACTTGCATCTACAGGTCTATAATTTAAAAACTTATCTTGTTTTTTAAGCTCTTCCAGAATCAAAAAATCTTTAGTCCCTTGACCAGCTCCAAGGCTTATTAATTCAACAGGTCTGGAAGGTATCATAGAAACTAGATTTGAAGAGTGCTCCTCGAGTAAAGAGTGAGAACGTATATAATTTCTATATTCCCCATCTCTGCATAGATTTATCCAAGCTCTTACCGAAAGAGGAAACCAGTAGAAAAATTTTTCAGGGAGGTCACTTTTTTTTAAGGAATCCAAAAAATCTTGAGCTATCTGTTCTTCGCTTAACAAAATATCGATATGAATCATCTTTTTTTAAACGTTAAATAATTTTTATTATTTATATTATTATATAATTAATTGAAAACATTTGAAAGAAACTTGCAAAGTCAAATTAGTTTTCAAGCTAAAAAATTTTTGAAATTTTTTAGAAGGGTATAATTTAAGAAATTACATTTCAAATCAAGTGAGTAGTTTGCGTAATTCTTCTACAGATTGAACCGGCATTTTACAAGATTTATCTTCGCAGACATAAACTGTTGCCATATCATTAACCATCGACCTTCCTGATGTAAGCGGTATGATTTTTTCAGTTTCTATATCTTCACCGTTTTCCAAAAAAGAAACTACTATATTTGGATGATATTCTCTTCTTAGTTCATCTAGTAAAAGTTCTGTTTTTTTTTCACCACGTCTTCCAGAGATAACAATTTCTTTTGCCTTTGAAAGACTAAAGTGCAAGCCACTTAGCATTGCTGAAAAGCTAATTCCAGCTTGTTCCATCTGTGGAGCAAAACTATGAAAGATTCTTTGTGCGTTATCATGAAACTCCGAAGAAAGACCATATGCATGAAGTTTAAGAAAGACATTAGCTAGGCTGCTGTTTCCGGAAGGTTCTACTCCATCGTAACCTTCAGCATTTCGTGTAAGCAAAACTTCTCCATCATTTCCTGAGTCAAAATAAGGTCCATCAGCGTTCTGAAAAAGACGATTAATTTCTTCTGATAATTCTGTTGCTTTTTTAAACCATCTAGTATCGTAGGTAGTTTCGTAAAGGTCTAAACAGGCTAAAGTAAGTTGAGCATAGTCACAAAGGTATGCAGGGAATCGAGATTCCCCTTGACGCCAACGTCGCAATAGTCTGCCAGTTTTATCGAACAAATTGTTGAAAATAAAATCAGCAGCACGAGTTGCCTTTTTTTCAAATTCAAGATCGTTAAAAACACGTGAGGCTCTAGCAAAAGAAGAAATCATCAGAGCATTCCATGAAGTCAAAACTTTATCATCCAAGAAAGGGCGTATGCGTTTTGAACGAACAGTCATTAATTTAACACGAGCAGTTTTGATTTTTTCTCTCATTTCTTTAGGACTTATTTGAAATTGTTTCGTTACAAATTCATCTGAATACTTACGATTTAGAATATTACTTCCTTCAAAATTTCCGTCTTCTGAAATGTCCCAGAAACAGCATGCTAATTCTCCAATTTCTTTACCTAAAATTTGTATGACTTCAGCTCGGGACCAGACATAAAACTTCCCTTCTACACCTTCACTATCAGCGTCTTCTGCCGAAAAGAAAGCCCCTTCTGGAGAAGTCATATCACGCGAAATATAAGCTAGAACATCACGAACAATTGTTTCATATAGATGATTTTTTGTGATTTGGAAAGTTTCGATTAAGGCCCAAACAAATAGAGAATTGTCATAAAGCATTTTTTCGAAATGTGGCACAAGCCATTTATAATCTGTACTGTAACGACTTAGTCCTCCACCAATTTGATCATAAATTCCACCAGCAAACATTTTTTGTAAAGTTTTTTCAACCATTTCAAGGGAATGTGCTTCACCTGTTCTTTTATAATGCCTAAGTAAAAGCATCAATCCCATACTTGGAGGGAATTTATTTTGAGGTTGATTATTAAAACCACCATTTTGTGAATCAAAAGTATCTCTAAATTGAGAAACGGTTTTTTCTTCTAGTCCCCAGTCCATTTTGATGTATCCTTTGGAAGAAGGAACTGCTATCTTTTCTAAATGTGAGGTTAACTGATCGGCTGAAGAAAATATTTTTTCACGTTCATCTTTCCAAACACTGGCTATTCCTTGTAAAATTTCACTGAAGGATATACGTCCATACATTGGTTTAGGAGGGAAATAGGTTCCACCAGTAATGGGCTTGCCTTCCGGAGTTACAAACATATTCAGTGGCCACCCACCTTGCTGTCCTAGAGCGTGAAGTGCTTCCATGTATATTTTGTCAATATCTGGACGCTCTTCTCTGTCTACTTTGACTGCTACAAAATGAGCATTCAGAAATTCAGCTAATTTTGTATCTTCAAATGATTCTCTTTCCATTACATGACACCAATGGCATGTCGCATAGCCGATGCTGATTAACAATAATTTGTCTTCTTTTTTTGCTTTTTTAAAAGCTAGCTCACCCCAAGGATACCAGTCAACAGGATTATGAGCGTGCTGGAGAAGGTAAGGACTTTTTTCTTTTATAAGTTGATTACTGAAAGAATAAATTGTCATTTTTTCTGAACTCAAATTCTCTAATTTGTTTAAAAAAAATACCAATAAATTTTGCTCTATTCTTATTTTTCTTCACAAATAACATCAATTTTTTAACATTTTTTCAACTTCTTGAGAGTGCAATTCCTCTTGTCCTATCATCTGTCTAGCATACACCTCCAAATATTCCACCTTATCCTGAACAGAATTTAATAGTTCATAATAAATTGCCTGACCCCGAATTCTATCGAATTTGTTTAAAAGAGCTCAAGGTAAAGGCAACGGAAACAGTTGCTTTTGAGGATACTAATTCAAGCCTTAATGCAGGTATCTCAGCAGGAATAAAAGGAATTTCAATCCCCGGATATCTAAGTTTAAATCAAGATTTTTCTAAGGCACATGTTAACATAACTAAATTTTCAGATATTAATTTTAACGCATTAAAAAAATTATTATAAATTTTTCATAAAAATCATTAAGTGAGAGACCAACTTCTATGGACTATTTTGCTATTTACATGTTTACTGGTGAGACTAAAGCTTTATTATCCCAGTTTAGATCTTGACCAGAAACTAAGTATTGCGATTGCTCCTGTGGCTATCATTGGTGGTACAAGCAACGGAAGACCACGAGGGGGCCCTTCCAATAAAATTATGACAGCACACATCACAGCGAAACCGATAGCAACCCCCAAAAGAATTGCCTTTTGGTCATCAACTTTCTCAACGTTTCTCGATTGAAATAAAAGACATACAACGATGAACAACATACCCGCCATAACGTATCTTTGAGTTATTCCTATTTCCAAAGCTAACCCTTCTGCATCAGGGTATGATCCTAAAATAAAAAAATGTGGTACAACAAGAAAAGCAATCGAAAATAGTAGAGGTACTATTGCAGCCAAAGACATCATTATTTTATATGGCATATCATCTCCTTGAAAAGGGTTTTGGTTAAAAGTCAGCATAGTAAATATAATAACATTTTTTACAAGACTTTTTTAAAGATGCCGTGAGTGAAAATAGCAAAAATTTAAGTTCTTACTTGCAGGTATTTGGAATTTGAAGAACAAGTTTAGAGAATCAAATATTTGAATATATATATATTAAATCAAATTATTATTTCTTTCATTTCATTAAATTAAAACAAATTTCACTAATATCGTTATAATTCTTAGTTCCATCCACTACTTCAAATTCATTATTTATTACGAGTATTATTTAATAATATTATTCCAAAGAAATACTTTATGTGGCAATTATAATAGCGAATTTATCGTGATTGTAGTTTTTCTATAAATACTAAAACTTAGTTTCCTGATTCAAAAAAGTAGATAAAGCATTAAAAGTATAATTTAAAGTTAATAGTATTAGTGCAACCCAATGAACTCTTGATTTTTGGTACATAAAAGCAATTAATGAATAAATAATCCATGGGAATAAGCCTATAAAATATAATATATAATATTCCTCCCCCAATGCTTTGTGGTAAGATTTTTCAATCGATACGATTAAATTTAATGCACACAGTATATTACAGACCCAAAAAATTTTGTTAATTGAAAAATAATGATCTTCCCAAGAAGAAATTTTATCAGAATTATTTGGAAATACAGAGTCACACATTATGAATGTTACTCCAGAATATATCATTAGAAGTACAAAATCTAAAAAATCATAATCTGGTAACTTTGCTATGTTTATTGTTGTCCAGAATGTAATAAGTATATGTAAACATAAAACGTACCACACTAAATATATTTTTAGATCGCATAATTTAAGGAATAAATGAGGTGTCGCATGGAGAACTCTTGCACAAGCAAATCCTAAAATTACGGACTGTGCAGTAACAGCTATTTCAAAGTAAAACATGGAATATTTTTAATAGAAGATGAATCAAAAAAAAATTTATACTCTTAATCTTAAATAAATTCAAGGGATATTACTAATTAGATTTTATATATAATAAATCAAATAAAAGTTAATTTTAATTATGAGTTTCATTCTATGAAGAATTAATAGGTTTAAATCTCAGGCAATGAGTATTCATTTTTTTCTTCAACATTTACAGAAGTAGTAGTAACATATAAATTTATGTGTAGTAATTTTCGAAACCACGCTAGCTATTTATGTTTTAACCATCATATTTACAATTTTCATTTTCCCTATTATAAATAATTCATAGTTCCTTTTTTCTAAGCTTTAAAAAAATAAAAAATCATTAATTAGGTTTTATGAAATCATTCTCTATTAAGTTTATGAATATTTTTTTACGTTTTATATTTATATACTGCTATATATTTTTAGCAATTAATTCTTTAATAATTGCTAGCGAAAATAATGAAAAGGACTCCGATAATCAGAGTTTAATCAAAAAGACTACTGAACTTGTTGATGATACTCATCAACTCTTATCTGAACAAGTCAGCTCTGCTTCTGATATAGTAGATTCTTTTTTTGGTGAGGAAAGAATGGATGGACATTACAATAAAAGTAAAATAAAGTTAAATTTCACCACAACTTTTGATGAGGAAGGTAAATCAACTTCTGCAATGGGTCTT
>CACGSI010000025.1 GCA_902575715.1 uncultured SAR324 cluster bacterium | reverse complement strand
ATTAGACTATATTGTATTTCAAGCTAGTCTAAACGGTAGAATTCAACAATCTGATTTTTAGTTTTTTTCTTGAAGATGACTAACTTTATAACGATTTTTACCGAAATTAAAAATTAAAAATTAAGGAGAGGTACATATGGACCGTAAAATAGAACACATTATGGAACAGCTCAAGACAGGAAAAATTTCTCGCCGTGAGTTTGCAAAAAGATTAATGGGACTTGGACTTATGGGTTCAAGTGCAGGAGCCTTGCTGAGTTGGGCAGAAAGAGACGCTTTTGCTGCTAGTCCAAAAAGAGGAGGTCGTTTAAGAGCTGGAATTGCACATGGTTCTACAACGGATACTTTAGATCCTGCAACATACGAAAATGGTTTAATGCAGGGTATTGGCTATGCTCTTCAAAACCATTTAGGAGAAGTTGACCATACAGGAGCCATGAAACCTGAATTAGCTGAGAGTTGGGAAGCACAAAATAACGCTAAAACATGGGTTTTTAATTTACGCCGTGGAGTTGAATTCCACAACGGAAAAACTCTCGATTCGGATGATGTAATTGCTTCCTTTCAACACCATATGGGTGAGACTAAGTCACCTGCCAAATCGCTTTTGAAACAAGTTACAAATATGCGTAAGGATGGCAAAAATAGGGTAATTTTTGAATTGAGTGGTGGTAATGCTGATTTTCCATACGTTGCTTCTGACTACCACGTACCAATAAAACCTTCAAGTGGAGGCAAAATTTCACCTAAAGATGGAGTTGGTACTGGAGCGTATGTCCTAAAGGAGTTCGAACCAGGAGTGAGATTCTTTGCAACACGTAATCCAAATTATTTTAAGTCTGATAGAGCCTGGTTTGATGAGTTGGAAATGCTTTCAATAGTAGACCCTACTGCAAGGACTAATGCTGTTACTACAGGAGAAGTAGATGCTATTGACCGAGCCGACTTAAAAACTGCTCATCTTCTAGCACGTAAACCAGGTATAAATCTCAAAGAAGTAACTGGTACAAAGCATTACACTTTCCCAATGCTAGTGGATGTAGCTCCTTTTGATGACAATAATGTTCGTTTAGCACTCAAGTTTGCTTTACCTAGAAAGGAAATTGTTGAAAAAGTACTTTTTGGTCATGGAGTTGTTGGGAATGATCATCCAATTGCACCGTCTAATCCTTTTCATGCATCGAGCTTACCTCAAAGGAAATTTGATGTGGACAAAGCTCGTTTTTATGCAAAAAAAGCAGGTGGTATCAAAGTTAAGTTGTCAGCTGCTGATGCAGCATTCCCGGGAGCAGTAGATGCCGCTGTACTCTATAAAGAATATGCTGCCAAGGCTGGTATAGAAATTGAGGTAGTCAGAGAACCCAATGATGGTTACTGGAAAAATGTTTGGATGAAAAAACCATGGGGGGCATGTTATTGGGGTGGAAGACCTACTGAAGACTGGATGTTTACAACTACACACTTCAGTGGAGCTGATTGGAACGATACTCATTTTAAGAGCGAAAAGTTTGACAAAATGCTTATTGAAGCCAGGGCAGAAACTAACCAAAGTAGAAGACGTCAATTGTATTTTGACATGCAAAAAATGGTAAATGAAGAAGGTGGTACTGTTGTACCCATGTTCGCAAATTTTGTTTTTGCCACTCACAAAAAAATTAAGCATGGGACTATGGCTGGTAACTGGATGATGGATGGTAATAAATTCCACGAACGTTGGTGGTTTGCCTAATCAAGTTATGATGGCAGATGATATTTACTGGACTGCCATTTACAAGTTATAAGACTTAACTTTTAACTTGTTATAACTTGAAAAATTTAGGAGAAGACATTGAGTCATATCCTCAAAGTAATAGCCCAGCGTATTGCGCTGGGCGTTCTTACCCTATTTGCTATATCGCTTCTGATAACTTTTGGAGTAGAAGTTTTGCCAGGTGATTTAGCAGATTCAATATTAGGGCAAGGAGCAACTCCGGAAACAGTAAAAGTTTTTAGAGCCGAGTTAGGATTAGATAAGCCTGCCCATTTAAGATACTTGGACTGGCTTGGAGGAATAATAACCGGTGATCTTGGTGTTTCTCTCGCAAGCAAAAGAGAAATCTCTGAATTAGTTGGTATAAGATTAGCGAATACTGTTTTTCTTGGAGGATTTGCTGCGGCAATTGCCGTTCCATTATCTTTGTTTCTCGGAATTTTGGCAGCTCTTTTTCGAAATACACTTTATGACAGAGCAATAAACACATTCACTCTAACTTCAATTTCTTTTCCTGAGTTCTTTGTCTCCTATATATTAATTTTATTTTTCGCAATAAAACTTGGCTGGTTTCCTGGCATTTCAAATATAAGTACCGAATTATCTTTTTCTGAAAAACTTTACAGAACACTTCTTCCTGCTGCAACTCTTACTCTAGTAGTTGTTGCTCATATGATGCGTATGACAAGAGCTGCTATTATAAATCTCTTAGCAAGTCCATACATAGAAATGGCTCGTCTTAAGGGAATAAGACCAATTAAAATTATATTGAGACATGCGCTACCAAATGCTTTGGCCCCAATTGTAAATGTAGTTGCTCTCAACTTGGCTTACCTAGTTGTAGGTGTAGTAATTGTTGAAGTTGTATTTGTTTATCCCGGATTAGGTCAGTTAATGGTAGATAGTGTCTCAAAGAGGGATATTCCAGTAGTTCAAGCCTGCTCAATGATTTTTGCCTCAGTATACATTCTTCTAAATTTATTAGCAGATATTATATCAATAGTGACTAACCCAAGAATTCTTCATCCAAGATGAAAAATAAAATTTTTAAAATATTTCTATCTGCACCATTGAGCGCAAAATTTGGAATTTTAGTCATTTTGTTCTTCTCAATTATTTCAATTTTTGCACCTTTAATTGCTCCATACGGAGAAACAGAAATAATAGGGAGATCATATGAAGTTTGGTCTGAAAAACATTTACTCGGAACTGATAACTTAGGCAGAGATATGCTTTCAAGATTGATTTTCGGCGCACGCAATACTATTGGCATGGCACTTTTTACAACATTTTTAGCATTCCTCATAGGTGGGATATTAGGAATGATTGCTGCCGTCATAGGAGGATGGATAGACCAAATCCTTGGAAGGATTGTAGATGTCCTTATGTCTATTCCATCATTAATTTTTGCTCTTCTAATTCTTTCTTTCTTTGGAACTTCAATTACATACCTTATTGCTACTTGCTCAATTTTAGAAGCTACCAGAGTTTTTCGATTGGCACGTGCAACAGCAATGAACGTCGCTGTAATGGACTATGTAGAAGTTGCTCAGTTAAGAGGAGAGAAATTGGGGTGGATTATCAGGAAAGAAATTTTACCTAATATAACAGCACCTCTTCTAGCTGAATTTGGACTTAGATTTTGTTTTGTCTTTCTATTTATTTCCGCTGTAAGTTTTCTAGGGCTTGGTATTCAACCTCCAACTGCGGATTGGGGATCTATGGTGAGAGATAATGCGACACTAATTTCATATGATGATATAACTCCTCTTCTACCAGCAGGAGCAATAGCATTGCTTACAGTTGCAACAAATTTTGTAGTAGATTGGATGCTTCAAAAATCAAGCGGTTTAAAGGATGTTAACTGAAAAAAATAAAAAAATTAATAAAATACATTCCGAATTCTTACTAGAGATTAATAACCTTAAGATTAAAGGACTTTCTGAAAAAGGTTGGTTAGAAATAGTAAGAGGCGTTGATTTAAAACTTAAGAGAGGAGAGATCTTGGGTTTGATTGGCGAATCAGGAGCTGGTAAATCTACTATAGGCTTGGCCGCTATGGGATACGCACGAGACGGTTGTAAAATTATCTCTGGAGAAATAATTTTCGATGGAATAGATTTACTAAAAATTTCTGAAAATGAAAAAAGAAAGATAAGAGGGAATAAAATTTCATATGTAGCCCAAAGTGCTGCTGCAGCTTTTAATCCCGCACACCGATTACTTGACCAATTTACGGAGGCTCCTGTCGACCACGGTATTATGTCAAAAAATAGTTCCAGAGAAAAGGGTAAATTTATTTACAAAACTCTTGATCTTCCTGAACCAGAAAAAATAGGAGAACGTTGGCCCCATCAAGTTTCCGGAGGACAACTACAACGAATGATGGTAGCAATGGCTTTGTCATGTGGACCTGATTTAATTATATTTGACGAACCAACAACAGCTCTGGATGTCACTACACAAATTGAAGTCCTAAAAACAATTAAAGAAGTTGTTACATCTAAAAATGTTGCTGCAATTTACATCACTCATGATTTAGCTGTTGTCTCTCAGCTTGCAGACCATTTGATGGTTCTTCGTTATGGGGATCTAATTGAAAATAACAAAACATCTCAGATACTTAAAAATCCTCAAAAAGATTACACAAAAGCTTTGCTCGATGCAAGAAAACGTGATGAAAAACCAGTCTCTCTAAAGACTGATAATGAAATACTTTTGAAAATTAACTCAGTTACAGCAGGATATGGAGAAGGACAAAATATATTGGAAGATATTAATATTTCAGTAGAAAAAGGAGAAACGGTTGCAGTAGTTGGAGAATCCGGAAGCGGCAAAAGTACACTTGCCAGAGTAATAACAGGACTGTTGGCTCCTCGAAGTGGAGAAATATTTTTTAAAGGAGAAGAACTTGAGCCAATACTTTCTCAAAGATTGAAGAAAAAATTGCAAAAAACTCAAATGATTTATCAACTTCCAGATGTTGCGCTAAATCCCAAACAGAGAGTCCGTGATATTATAGGTCGTCCCCTAAGTTTTTATTTAGATTTAAACGGTAAAAAGAGAGATTATCGCATAATAGAACTTCTAGAACAAATTGAACTTTCAGAAAAATATATTGATAGATTGCCTGGGGAACTATCAGGAGGAGAAAAACAAAGGATTTGTATAGCAAGGGCACTTGCAGCTAACCCCGAATTAATAATTTGTGATGAAGTAACCTCAGCTCTGGACACTATAGTAGCTAAAACTATTTTAAACTTATTACAAAGACTCCAAAAAGAATTAAATCTTACTTATTTATTTATAAGTCATGATCTAGATACTGTAGCTAATATTTCAGATAAAGTGGTTGTCCTATATGCTGGTAGAATCGCCGAAACTGGTCATAAATCATCAGTTTTTAACCCTCCATTTCATCCATATACAAAACTTCTCATTTCCTCTGTACCAGAAATGCGTCAAGGATGGTTAGAAGAAACACTTTCATCTAGAGAAGCAATGGCAGGAATTGCAAGAGAAGTAAAAATAACGCAGAGTGGATGTCCTTTCGTCGAAAGATGCCCAGTTGCAATTCCTAAAACATGCTCTAAAAAAAGGCCTCCGCTTCAAACAGTTTCATCAGGTCATTTTTTCTCATGTCAGTACAAACCTGAGATGTTGAATAATTAACCAATTTTAAAAATTTTAATTGATTCATCTTTTAGGAATTTGAAAATATTCTATGAAAAATTGTTTAAAAGTTTTGAGTTATAACCTTTACTGGGGAGGACATTTAAAACCTTTAGAAAAAACTATAGAAATCATTAAATCTTCTGGAGCTGATTTAATAGGAATTCAAGAAAATGTTAATAGAAATTTTGAAGATCAAACTCCAAAAATTGCTGATGCTATCGAATTTTTCTACGTTCGAGGTGCAATTTTGGATTCGCTTGAAAAATCTGGCGGCAATGGGAATAAAATTCGTGCACGATGGACTCAACAAGTTGGGCAGTCTACGTTGAGCCGCTTCCCAATTGTAGTACAATCTCCTGGCGGCTTTGGAATTCAAGTAAAAACGGATTTTGGGAAAAATATTTGGATATTTAATACACATTTGTGGCACTTCCCATATGTTCCATATCAATTGTTAAATACAAAATATCATGGGGGAGAATTTATTGATCCAAAGGATGTTGATGCAGAAAATAAAGCTATTCTTTCAGCTCGTATATCACATGAAACTGAAATTACAAAAATTTTATTAGATATTAAAAGTGTTTTTGGCACCGGAGATCCAGTATTTTTGACAGGAGATTTTAATGAACCCTCACATTTAGATTGGACAATAAAAGCAGCAAAAGCAGGAATTCATATTATGAAAATAGATTTTCCCACATCAAAAAAAATTTTACGCACTGGCCTAATAGATGCTTATCGAGAATTGTATCCCGATTCAATAAAATATCCTGGCTTTACATGGCCAGCAGGACGGTACCCCGAGAGTCCTAATTCTTATGATATGGATCCTGAAGATCGAATTGATTTTATTTATTTTTTAGGAAATGGAATAAAAGTCAAAAAAGTTGAACTTCTTGGTGAGGTGGGCAATAATTCAAATATTTCTTTTACAGACTACCCATCAGATCATAGAGCAGTTCTAGCAAGTTTTGAAATAGAAACAAATCAAAATTAATTAAATTTAATATTATTATAAAAAATTAGTCTAATAAGATTTTTTTAAGAAAATCCGAACATTGTTCCAATGCTTTAACTGAGGCATCCAGCATTCTAGAGTAATGCATAAAACCGTGAAGAACCCCCCGATGCAAATGCATTTCGCATAGAACTCCATTTTCTTCCAAGAAATAAGAGAGGGCTCTACTATCATCAAGCAATGGATCCATATCTGAAACTATCATACAAGAAGGGGGCAACCCCTTTAAATCAGCTCGTAAAGCATTTATTCTAACATCAGACAAATCTTCGTTTGAACGTATGTATGATTTTGTGTAATATTTTAGATCATCCTCAGCCATTCCATCTAGAGTATTTGCAAAAATTCTAGATGAACATGAATCCCTCAATCCAAACCAACCATATATTAGTAATAATCCGGTTAAACAATTTTTAAAATTTAATGCTGTCCCTATGCTCAAATTTGCTCCCGAAGAATCTCCTCCTATAACTATTTTATCCGTATCAAAAAAGTATGGTGATTTTTTATTTGAAGAAGGTCTTTTGTTCAACCATTTCAAGACACAGCTAATCTCATCTAGAGCCACTGGGAATTTTTGTTCAGGGGAAAGAGAATAATCAATTCCGATTACTACACACCCTGACCGAAAAGAAAGTTCACGCATTATACGATTATGTGTTTCGATACTTCCAAGAACATAACCTCCTCCATGTAAATATAAAAGAATAGGCAAACGAATTTCGGGATTAGGATGAAAAATTCTAATAGGAATTGGTCCTACTGGCCCTAGAACTTCATCATCTTTGATAACTGAAATTTTCGGTCCACCTTCATTCCAAAATTTTCTCTCTTCTGCATAATATTCTCTCACTTTAGAGAGAGGTGTTTCCATTAATGAATATGAAGGCACAAGATCATTACTTTTTTTCAACACAGCTTGCATTTGTGGATGAAGAAATGGCATTATTATTTGCTGTAAAATAGTTTTTTGAAAGATTTTTACAAATACAGTAAAATAATTTTACCTTTTTAAGACATTTAATAAAGTTTAAATTATTCTATAATTTTAAAAAAAATAAATCATGAATCGCGAGCTATTAATTTCGAACCGAACCCGTTCAACTCCTTTTACTAGCAGAGTTGAATCTTGTGATGTTAAGGCATATACTGTATATAATCACATGTTATTGCCAGCAATTTTTAGATCACTAGAAGAAGATTATTGGCATCTCTGTGAAGCTGTACAGGTATGGGATGTATCCTGTCAAAGACAGGTTGAAATAATTGGTAAGGATGCACAAAAACTAGTCCAGTTAATGACCCCTCGAGACTTGTCCAAAGCAGAAAAAGGTCAATGTTTTTATGCACCTTTGTGCGATGAGACAGGTGGAATGATTAATGATCCAATTCTCATAAAACATAATAATGATCATTGGTGGCTTTCAATAGCTGATACAGACGTTATGCTTTGGGCTAAGGGTCTTGCTATTGGATTTGAACTAGAGGTTAGTGTTTCTGAGCCAGAAATTTGGCCACTGGCTATTCAAGGTCCAAAATCAAAAAAACTGCTATCCAGAATCTTTGATGAAAAAAATTTAGAGATGGGTTTCTTCCAAGGGAAATTTCTTCCTTATAAAGAATGTAAAATGTTTGTAGCACGATCAGGGTGGAGTAAACAAGGGGGATTTGAAATTTATGTAAATGATAAAGAGATCGGACTTAATCTTTGGGATGAAATTTTTGAAAAAGGTAAAAATCTTAACGTCGGGGCAGGCTGTCCTAATCTAATTGAAAGAATTGAAAGTGGTTTACTTTCTTTCGGTGGTGACATGAACTATAATAATACCCCCTTTGAATGCGGATTAGATCGATACGTTGATTTGGAAGCAGATATAAATAGTCTTAGTTTAGAAGCACTGAAAAAACGAAAACCAAAAACTCAACTAATTGGTCTTTTAGCTAAAGAAAAATTAGACATAAACGAAAGGGAAGTTTTCAAAGGCAAAACTTTTTTTGGTGAAATTACTTCTAATGTTTGGTCTCCAAGATATTCAAGACATTTATGCTTTGCAAGTTGTAACGTAGAACTATTAGAAGATACAAAAACAACTTATGTCAAATCTTCTAATAAAAATATTGAAGTTGCTGTCACTAATTTGCCTTTTGATTTCAAATCTCTTGGATTAACAAAGTAGGAAGCCAATTTTTTTAATATAAAATTTGTTATAATACTTTTTTTCACACAAATATAAATTTATTATGAAAAAAGCATACAATTCTCTTAATAAAAATCCTGCTAACTATATCCCTTTAACTCCGGTTTCTTTTCTTTCACGCACTGCTGATATTTACGGAGAAAGAGATGCTATTATATACGGTGACAAAGTTTTTAATTGGAACCAATGTTTAGAAAGATGTTTACGAATGGCATCGAGTTTATCTAAAAAAGGAATTGAAGAGGGAGATACTGTTGCCGTTTTAGCATTTAATACTCCTGAAATGTTTGAAGCACATTTTTCTATACCTATGGCAGGAGGTATTCTAAATACAATAAATACTAGACTGGATTTTGATACAATAGCTTATATACTTGATTTTGGCAAAGTAAAAGGACTTTTTGTTGATAGAGAACTACTTCCTATTGCCCAAAAGGCAATTCAAAAAATAAAAGTTAAACCCTTTGTAATAATGATAGATGATGAGAATGTGGAAGTTAAGTCACCAGTTGAAATTGATGTTTTGAACTACGAAGAATTGATATCAAATGGAGATCCAAATTACAAAATTAATTCCATTAAAGATGAATGGCAAGCGCTATCTCTTAATTACACTTCTGGTACAACCGGGAAACCTAAGGGAGTAGTTTATCACCATAGAGGATCTTATTTAATGAGCATGGGGACAGTTGCTGGATGGTCAGTCCCCGTTCATCCAAGGTATCTATACTGCGTACCAATGTTTCATTGCAATGGATGGGGGCATGCATGGACAATGACATTAATGGCAGCAACAATAATTTGTATGAGAGCTTTTAGCCCAAAATTAATTTTTGAATTGCTTGAAAAACATAAAGTTACACATTTTGGTGGTGCTCCAGTTGTACTAAATATGCTTGCTAACGCTTCTGTCAAAGAACAAAAGATTTTTAATAGAAAGATAAATGTAATGACAGCTGGAGCTCCACCTCCAGCTAAAGTCCTTGAAAGCATGACCGATCTCGGATTTGAAGTAATGCATGTCTATGGTTTAACTGAAACTTATGGACATATATTACAATCTGCTCCGCAAGAGGGCTGGAAAAAACAAAATAAAACCAGACAAGCAGAGCTAATGTCCAGACAGGGTGTACGTTTCCCAATGATGGAAGAAGTTACTGTAATAGACCGCAAAACAAAAAAAACTGTTCCTTCTGATGGAGCATCAATTGGAGAAATAGTTATGAGAGGTAATACAACTATGAAAGGTTATCTTAACAATTCAGATGAAACCAATAAAGCATTTAAGGATGGATGGTTCCATAGCGGAGACTTAGCAGTAATTCATGAAGATGGCTACATTCAAATTAAAGATAGAGCTAAAGATATAATTATTTCTGGTGGTGAAAATATTTCCTCAGTAGAAATTGAAAATGTTTTATATAGACATCCTGCTATAGGAGAAGCCGCCGTTGTGGCAATGCCAGATGATAAATGGGGTGAGGTCCCTTGCGCCTTTGTAGAATTAAAAGCTGGTCAGAATATCAATGAATTGGAACTAATAGATTTCTGCAGTCAAAATATGGCTCGTTTCAAAAAACCAAAAAAAATAATTTTTGGGATCTTACCCAAAACAGCTACAGGTAAAATACAAAAACATGAATTGAGAAATAAAATAAAATAAATGTTAGTGTACTAAATCGTAATATATTTTATTTTATAAATTTTAAAAAAAATTTAATATTATTTTATAGAAATGACCAAACAGATAATTGCAATTGGAGGAGGTGGATTTGGTTCAAACCCTGGTGTAGGAATTATAGAAAAATATATTATTGATCAATCAGATAAAAAATATCCTAAAATTTGTTTCATTCCAACTGCGACAGGAGATGACGAAAAGTATAAAGTGAATTTTTACTCAACATTCGACAAACTAAATTGCTTTTCTAATCACTTAGATTTTTTTAAACGCACTCCTGACTTAGAAGATCTTATTTTTTCGAATGACATTTTCTATATTGGCGGAGGTAACACCAAAAGCATGCTTGCAGTTTGGAAAGATTGGGGACTCTCAAATTTATTAAAAAAAGCATATAATAATGGAGCTATTATGTGTGGAGTTAGTGCAGGAGCAATTTGTTGGTTTGAAAAAGGTATAACTGATTCATGGGCTAGTGAATTAAAAATCATCAACTGTCTAGGATTTGTTTCTGGTAATTGCTGTCCCCACTACAATGAAGAACCAGAAAGAAAACCGTCTTTAGAAAAATTTTTAAATAAGGGATTGTTGGATAATTGTTACGCTATAGAAGGAGGATGCGCATTGCACTTTAAAGACGGCTCTCCATACAAAGCTATAGCTTTTGACAAATCAAAGAACGCTTATTTTGTAAAACTAGAAAAAAATGAAATTAAAGAGGAATCTATTACAAGAATGGAAATAATTTAAATAATCTATTCAAATGGGAGATAAGTAATTTCTCCAGATGCTGATTTTTTTTCTGGTAGTTCTACGACAACGCTTTGTCCACGATTCCAAAAATTGCAATCAATAATTGAAAGTCCGATATTTTTATTAAGACGTGGAGACCAAATAGCAGAAGTTATTTCTCCTACGATCCTATGATCCACAATAACAGGCCAAGGTCTATCACAATTTGGACAAATATCACCATTAAACAAAACTCCCCTGATTTGACGTTTGACTCCTTCTTTTTCTATTTTCTGCAAAGCATTTCTTCCAAAATAATCAATAGAACCATCTAATTTACAAAATTTTCCCAAACCCATTTCAAGTGGATTATTTTCGCGTGTCATGTCATTCCCATAACTAAGAAGACCTCGCTCAATACGATCTATAAGATTAGGACAACCTGGTAACAAGTTAAATTTTTCCCCGGCATTCCATATCAAATCCCACAAAGTTTCTCCTAAGTAAGAACCATTCAAGAAAATCTCAAATCCATCCTGTTTGGAATAGCCGGTTCTAGAAATCAACTGTTTCGTTCCTTTAAGTTCTATCCAACCAAATTTAAAATATCCAATATCTCTAATACCTTCACCAAAAACTTCTACTAATAATTCTTCGGACTTTGGTCCCTGTATTGCCAAAGGAGAAACATCGGGCTCATCTACTTTAACATCTAATCCCATTCCGATTGAAATTCCTTTTGCATAGAGCAACAGATCAGAATCTGCTATAGAAAGCCAAAAATGATTCTTACCTAATTTTAAAAGAATTGGATCATTAATTAAACCTCCGTTAGTATCAGTAATTGGTATATAAAAGCATTGACCAACATTGCAAATAGAAATATCTCGCGGTGTCATCCATTGAACAAGCTTTTCTGCATCTGGACCAACGATTTCCACTTGTCTTTGGCAAGAGACATCCCAAACTTGAACATTAGACCTTAGATGCCAATAATCATCTTCTGTTGTAGTTTGGTATGACTTAGGTAAAAGCATATGATTTACAACAGTGAACCCACTCACACCATTTTTTTCTATTCGACTGGTATACGGTGTCCTTCGAATCCGTCGTGACATTTTTAAAAAATCTGACATTATTTAGACCACCATACAGAATAGCTATTAGGGTTTATGATAATTGGTATATGGTAATCAGAGTGTGGATCTTTAATTTTAAATCGGAAAATAACTTGATCCATAATCTGATTATATCCTCTCTGATTCCAAAAATAACCAGTTTCAAAAATTAGCTCATATTTAGCAAATGGATCTATTTCTTCTGACTTTATTATCTCTTTAATGCGTCCTTCATTATCTGAAGTTGTTTCAAAAATTTTACTATCACCTAATTTGGAAAAAGTAATTTTTATACCTCCAGCATGAGAACCATCCGTACCATTTAAAATATGTGAAGTAATTAAAGTCATTATTCAATCGATGCCTTATCTCTCTTGTCAGAAGTAGCCGCAACAATCGGACTTATTACTCCCCTACACTTAACATTTATGCAAGAAGTTTTTCCTGATTTTATAGCTCTTAAAACAGCAGGACCTATTTCTTCTCTTCTAGTAACTAACTCACCGTAACCTCCAAGACCTTCAAACATTGAATGAAAAGGAATATCACGAAAATCTGTCGCAAAATGTTTACCACTAGAAAATAATCTTTCTTGCTGCTGACTTATACAATCTAACCCCCCATTGCTATCAATAACGACAGTTATTGGTATATTCTCTTGAAAAGATGCTTCAACTGATAACCCTCCTGATAAAAAAGCTCCATCACCGCTTATAACTACAACATTTTTTTCTGGATACAAATTTTTTGCCGAA
>CACGSI010000024.1 GCA_902575715.1 uncultured SAR324 cluster bacterium | reverse complement strand
ATACAAGCTTCGAAAACATACAATGGGCACACTTATGCTTTAACTACTAGCACCATTACTTGGCAAGAAGCTAAAGAAAGTGCTAATACTTTAGGTGGATACATTACTACAGTAAATACTAAAGCAGAAAACGATTGGCTGACAACAGAATTTTTCCGTTCTCCAGGGCTTTGGATTGGAGCCAATGATCAAGATTCGGAAGGGACTTGGATATGGGATAATGGAACAACTAGTGGGGACAACGGGTTAACTGACGATTTATGTGGAACCTCTAGCAGCTGCACAAACAGTGACGCAAAATGGGAAGATAATAGCACAGAAAAATGGTGTACTAATAATCCCAATAATGGTTCAGGTAATCAAGATTGTGGACAAATCTGGAAAAGTTCTGGATGTTGGGATGATCTACAATGTAGTTCTAGTCAATATGGTATTATAGAATTTGATTAATCAAACCTGTCCCAGTAAGAAAAAGTCTAATCCTAAATTAATTAATATTATCAGCTATTTATTGTCATATTAGGAGGGATGGTGGAGACGAGGGGGATCTGAGTCATATTCATTAATTATCAATATATTTCACTCTAAATATATTTAATACTTTGATCCTTTTCATCAAATAAATGTAACCCCTCTAATCTGAAAGATAAGCCAACTTTCTGACCTACATTTGCCTTAGGTTGCTCAGAACTAATTGCAAAAATAGATTTACCTGAAACAATTAGCCCTACTATCCAATCAGCTCCTGTTGGTTGAACAGTTTCAACAATTGCTTCTATTTCTCCTTCATTAACAGAAACCATGCGTATGGATTCTGGTCTAATGCCCAAAGTCTTGATTTTGTTTTTGGTTAATTTAGTTATTCTAACTAAACAATCAACAATTTCTCCCCCATTCTCAACCTGAATCACATTCATTGGAGGACTTCCTACAAATTTTGCAACAAAAAGAGATTTTGGGGTTCTATATATGTCCATAGGTTTTGCTAGCTGTTCTATAATTCCATTATTCATAACTGCAATGGAAGTAGCGAGTGTCATTGCTTCCATTTGGTCGTGTGTAACAAAAATAATGGTAGAACCAAGAGCTTGATGTAATCTTTTCAATTCAGCTCTCATTTCCAAACGAAGATTTGAGTCTAAATTTGAAAGAGGTTCGTCTAGCAAAAGTAGACTAGGTTTAACAGCCAACATACGAGCAAGAGCAACTCGTTGTTGTTGACCACCGGAAAGTTCAGATGGATACCGATTCCTTAATCCTTCGAGATGAAAAAGCTTCTCCAGTTCTTTATAACGATCTTCCTTTTCTTTCACAGATTTTTTCTGCATAACCAAGCCAAACACTATATTTTGAAAAACTGTCATGTGTGGCCACAAAGCATAACTCTGAAACATTAAACCGAGGTTTCTTTTTTCTGTTTTTAAGTAGGCACCATTTTTAGAAGAAAAGAAGGTTTTATTACCATAATGGATTTCACCATTATCAGGACTTTCTAAGCCTGCAATCATCCGTAATGTAGTGGTTTTACCACAACCTGAAGGACCAAGTAGACACACAAATTCTCCAGAAGAAAAAGTAACTGATAGATTGTCTACAGCAAGAGAATTCCTGCCAAAATATTTAGTTATTGAATTTAATTTTACTTCATACATTTTCAACCTCCCAATCCGGTAGCAAGATTAGTTTTAGTCACACGATTTAAAATCAAAACAGAAATCATCACAACAACTCCAATAATTAAAATAGTAGCATTTGCAAGTTGTGTATAACCAAAATCTAAAAACCTTATAGATTGAGTTGTAAGTAATTCTGTACCTGGTGTGACTAACATTACAACTAAGCTTAGCTCTTTCATTCCGGTAATAAATGGAAGAATAATTGCTACAACAAGTGCTGATTTCTGCAAAGGTGCTAAAATTGAAACTGTTCTGCGCCAAAAACCTGCTCCTAAAACCATGCCTGCCTCTTCTGGTTCATGTCCTACTTGCATCATTGCTGAAATTCCAGACCTAGATGCATAGGGTAGGTATGTAACTACCATAACAAGAATTAGTAAACTCAAAGATCCGTATAAAGCTGGGATAGGGCCTCTAGATACAGCAAATAATGATAAAAATGCTGCCGCAAATGCTAAACCCGGCATTAAATAAGGTAAAAAAGATAATTGGCGAAGATATGCTGAGATAAAACCACCTGGCAATCTTACTACTGCATATCCGACTATTAACCCTAAAATACCACAAATAATTGCTGCAGACCCTGCAATCAAAAAACTATTGCGAAGTGCAATGATTACTTCTGGACTAGTAAAAATTCCAGGTTGGTCCATACCAGGTACATCAATACCTGTCCAGTATGCAAAACCAAAATTTGAAAAAGCAAAATTTCCAGGCTCTCTCATGAGTGTTGATAAAGCCAAAACTAAAAATGGACCAAATGCAGCGACCAAAAAAATAATCCAAGCAAAAATTGTTGTTGGAACACGAAACACACCTAATTTAGAAGGAGGTCTCTTAATTCCTTTTCCACCAACCGTAACAAACCTTTGCCATTTTTTAACAACAGATATATCAACTAATAACAACATTATTCCAATAAAACTTAGTACAATTGCAATTACTGCTACTACTCCAGATTCATTTGAACGAACACTAGAATATAATGATGTAGAAAGTAAAGTGTATTTTGCTGGTGTGCCTAAAATATAAGGAGTTGCAAATGTTCCTAATGTTCGTGCAACAGTAAGCAGCAAAACTGACATTGTAGTGGGTATTAAAAGCGGCGTTATAATTTTGGACCAAACTGCTATTTTTTTTGCTCCTAAAGTAGTTGCAACCTCTTCTAACTGAATGTCTATTTTATTAAGAGCATTTGAAAATAGTAAAAAAGCAAAAGGGAAATAACTTAGAGCCATACATATTGCAATAGGTAATGGACCATAAGCTAACCAATCAGGTGGATTAATCCCAAAAGCTTCTAACATCCCTAGTGGACCGCTAATTTTTCTATTTTTAAACATTGTGATCCAAGCTGTGGCTATTGCTTGAGATGGCAGCATATAAGGAATGATAAGTAAAAAACCTAAATATTTACGACCTAGAATATTTGTACTTGTAACAAGTGAAGCTAGAATTAATCCTAAAATTAAAGCTATCAAAGTTGCAAAAACTGAAACAGTAAGAGAATTTAAAAGAGGTGTCCAAAATATATTTTCACTAATAGATGAGAAAAAAACTCTGTCAATATATTTGTATGTAAAATCACCAAATTTACCTCCAGATAAAATAGCATCCATTCTTGTCAATCTTATTGAATTAGATAAGATTGAAAATATTGGAGCAATTACTAGATATGTCAGAATTATAACAAGGAAAGAACCAATTACTAAACTGGGGCGGGAAAATAAATTTGAAAATTTTATTCTAATTCTAACTCCGAAAGACGGTTTTTCTATTAACTTTAATGAGCCCAAGAAAATTTCTAATATGTAGTATTTTTTGAAAGGCGACACAATTTTTTTTGCGCCGCCTCAATAAATTTAGTTACTATGTTTAATCCAGAAATCCATTAGAATCTGTCTACGTTTAGCAACATTGGTATTATTAGAAACTAATAATGTACCATCCCATGCTTCAGCAGTAGGATATGGATTATCAGGACTTGAACCAAGTGATGAGTTAGAGGAATAAGCTCCCACAACTCCTACCCATGGATTAGCTCCCTCTTGAGTCAAAACATAATAAGCAAGTAGTTTCGCTGCATTTGGATGTGGAGCTCCTTTTACAATCTGCATGTAAGTTGGCTGATTCAATCCTTTGAAAGGATGAACATCACAAAGAGCTAAAGCTAAGTTCTTCTTTTTATTCTCTCGATGACGACCTAAAGAATAAATTCCAATTGGAGCTTTATCCTGTCCTCGAGTTCCAACAGATACTGCAATTTCATAATCTTCGTTGTATAAAACTGGCTTATTAGAAGCAAGTCTTTTAACAAATTCTAATCCAGCATTAGCTTCAGTAAGCTTTAAATCCTTTCCATAATGTTTTTTATAAGAAGCAACTAAATCGTCTGATCTGTCTTCCATTGCGGAAAACATTTGTAGCATTGAAGATGCTATTCGAGGATCCCACATGTGAAATCTGCCGGACCATTCCTTCTCGGTAAGTTGCCATAAACTTTTAATTGGGCAATTATCTCCATAAGTCTCAGAATTGTATCCAAAAACAAAAGGCTGCCATAGATAAATTAATGGATCACGACTATTTGAAGGAATATTATTAATTAGAAATGGTGGAACATAATTCTCAACAAATCCTTGCGGTGTCAAAACGGTATCTAGCATTGGTCCGTCATCGTATCCAACTAAATCGACTATTACATTTCCAGAACTAACTTCCCTTACAATTCTCTCTGTCATTTCAGAGTCTTTCATTTTTGTTGCGAGAACTTTGACTCCATATTTTTTCTCAAAGGCTTTAGCAACTTTTTTACCCATACGGCTTGAATGCCAGTATGTAGCTACCTCACCTTCTTTCTGAGCAGCAGCTATTAATTCATCTAAACTGTGGCCGCCCGCAAAGGATATTGAAGGTAGGATTAATAAAGCTATTCCAATAAGAAATGATGGAAAAATATTTAATACGTTTTTAGTTTGCATATAAATCTTCTTTCTAAAAATTTAAAATTAAATGATTAAGTGATTTCAGACTTTTTTCAATAAAATAGATATTTTCAAAGTTTTGCAATTAATGTTTCATAAGCACCTCTTTTACTGAAGATTAATTGTTGATTAATCATTTAAATACTATATAAAAAAGCATCTTATACTTTATTTAATCTATGTCAAGATCATTTCCTCAGATTTACAGGGAATTTATGAAAGGGTACTTAGATATAGCGCTAAAGGGTCTTACCCCCTTTGAGTCTATTTCTTAGACGGTTAAATAATTAAATTGATTGAGATAGGAATGGATTTCGAGAGGGAACTAAATGGAGGCTGTATGGATATGCCAATTATTAAAAAATTCTATTAGTAATTAATAGATCAGATTGAACAAACCTGTCCCAGTTGAATTGTCCCAGTAAGGAAAAGTCTAATCCTGAATTAATTAATATTATCAGTTATTTATTGTTATATTTGGAAGGGTGGTGGAGACGATAATCATTTAACCCCGATGCATTTAGTCTCACACAACACCTACCCAGCAATCCGTTGGTATTACTGGTCTTGATAGTCAAAATGATAGGTAGATAAATCCTACTGGTTGTGGTTTTACCATCACTAAACCATCACTAAAATCTCATAATATATTAATTTCCTAATAAAATCTACAAAATTGGAGCAAAAATGTGAGCAAAATTTGGCAATATGAGCAATTTTGGGAATGATTTATGTATCACTATCTTGATATAATGATACAAATATCTTGACAAGCAACTGAAAATAGTAATATTATAGCATTTATTATATGACAAATAATTTTGTTTTGGAGGAATAATGGATAAGAAAGTAGTTGCATATTACAGGACAAGTTCTCAATCAAATGTCGGTACTGATAAAGATAGTCTAAAAAGGCAGAAGCATTCAGTAGAAACCTTCATCAAGTCAAATGGGATGAAAGTAGTCAAAGACTTCTATGATAAAGGTGTATCTGGAACTACTGATGTTTTTACAAGAGGTTCATTTGTGAAGATGATGGATTACTGTAAAGAAAATTCTATTGATACAATAGTCGTAGAAGGGGCAGATAGAATTGCAAGAGATTTACTTGTTATGGAAACTGCATTCATGTACCTCACATCTAAACTTGGATACAACCTCATATCAGTTGCAAATCCAGAAACCTTTGTTGAAAACACACCTACGGCAACTCTGATAAGGCAAATCTTGGGTGTAATATCTCAATTTGAGAAATCACAGATAGTTGAAAAATTGGATGGTGCAAGGAAAAGAAAAAAAGCACTAAACAAGAATCGGGGAATCCAAAGTAGAAATGGTAATGGAAAAGTGGAAGGCAGAAAGTTCCTTACTGAAAAACATCCAGAACTCTTTGACTTGGTGGTTTATTATCGTAAGAAGATTGATAGAAAGACACATCAACCATTCTCATATAGGAAGATTTCTGCACTTATCAAGGAAGAACACAACCTATCCATCTCTTTCAACTCTGTAAAAAGGATTCTTGAAGATGTTGTGAGGATTAAAAGGGAGGAAAGAAATCGGAAACGCAGAAAATTAATAGCATAAAAGAATAATTTATGGTAATAATCCGTGAAGTAGAACTCACATATAAGGAGAATTGAAAATGAATAAATGGATGCTTGTTTTATTGTTATTTTTATTTCCTCTAAATTTATCTGCTTTCCCTTATCTTTGTATCATGGAAAGTAGTGTCGGTTATTCCAAAAACGAAAATACAAAAAAATGGGAAAGACAGAGATTTACTGCTGGGGAAAAATATTTACTAAAAAAATCAGTTTTAAAAAGTAATATTGCTGTCTTGAATAAGTTTGGTGAAGAATATTCTGTTTCTATGTGTGGTGAAATTGAACTTGTTCGTGAAAAAAAAATTACTGATCTTGAAAAAGAAATTTTAAAACAAAATAAAAAAAAGAGGGGTGTGCTAGATTGTGAAGGAATTTTAAATGCCAAAATAAATGTGAAAACTCTAGAAATCATAATGTATGGTTACGGTGGATATGCATACGGAGATGAAGCAAACACCGATTCACCCTATTTGAGTATAGGTTCTTGCACTCCACTTTAAGGTTCTCCAAAAAATAATTAACACAAGGAGTTACTATCATTAATATGGAAACTTCTACTGAAAACAAAATCTGCATTAAATGTGGTGAAGAAAAGGATATAGAAAAAAATGATTTAGACGGACTTGGTAGAGGGTTGAGAAATGCCTTATTAAAATAATAATACTTAAACTCCCTTCCACTAAATTAAAGATAATGAATATTAATTTGACAATGGAGTTAATATGTTAAGAAGGTTATTTATTGTTCTTCAAAGTTTTAGTTTAATAGTAATTATTTTATTTTGGATTTTGTGTTTAACAAGACTAGAGACTCTCAGTTATGGGTATTTTTGGGTGCACCAATTTCTTCCTTCGTTGGTAGTTTCACACATTCCATATCTATTTAATTTTTTAGGGAAATATATTGTTTATGGTAAATTCCAACTTTTCAAAATTGGGTAAGATGGGTTAATAGATGAATAATTCTTGATACAATTATCCTTTGTCCTACCAAACATCAACTTAATCACTTACACATTTCCTCACTTCGTTCGGAAACTTCGGATTACTTCGTAATCCTCATTGAATCCAGTTTATTTTCTTACCCCTCTACTCTTTTTTAAGTCCTAACAGACTTATTTATAATATTAAAGAATTCAACACTTAAATTTAGTGTGTAGTAAATAAAATACCTTCCACTTGCAGGTATAAAATATATAAATACAACTGAAACAAACTGTGTCAAATAAATCTCAAATAAAACAAGAGTAGGTGAATGGTAGAAAAGATAATTAAGTATGAAATCAAAATGTCTGTTCCAGCATCACAAGTTTCCTGGCACCAGAAGAAATTTGAGAATGTATTACATAAGGCAATCAATACAGGAATAGGTATGAAACAGACTCATATCGTATCTGTTGAGTTGAATAAGAATCCAAGATGAAAACATTACAAGAATTAAAAAGAGAAGTAGCAATCAAATCACTTAAATCAAGAGTAATCCCCGAAAATGAGTTCAGAGATTTAATGCAAGTCTATGAAACCAGAGGAAGAATGACTGATGGAATTATTAAAGCAGGAGCATTAATGACTAAAAGATATATTATCAACAAGGGTCAAGAAGGTGATGTGTCTGCACAAATAAATGGGTTGGCATCTCTCATTCTGTTTGCAATTGCAGCAACGGATAGAGGAGAGAGTTTTATGAGTAAGGCACTAGCAACATCGGGATTTTTCAAAGGAGCAACAAAGAAATGAATAATACAAATTATTACATTACAGAAAAGGGATACAAGAGACAGAAGTGCAGTTTCTATTTACAGCAGAAGGTATATGACAGACTCTTGGAGATCAGTAAAAAGAATGAACTTTCTATTTCGGAATGTGGGCAACGATTGATGGTTCAATCTATGGGGGGTTTAATCAACTAATTTCACTTCATAATTTGCATTTCAAAGTAATTGACTGTAAATAACCCTCTTCAAATAACCCCACATTCATACTATTTTCTTTCGTGTCTCTTATATAACCATTATCACAACCTATTTCTGATATTATTCTAACATTTTCGTTTTCTTTTAGAAAACACTGCAAACTAACTCTACTATAGAAATAATTTATTTTTGCAAGTGCATCATTACTATTATACATATCCGTTGAGCATCTCCATTTTCCTGCAAGATATGGTATTTCCCAAACCGACTCATTTGGGATAGAAACAGTTACAAACTCAATATCACCATTTGTTTTAGTTATTTCATATTTTACAGTCCATTCAATACCATATACAGATAGAGGAAATAGTAATATAAGGATTACTGTAAATAGTGATTTCATAACAACTCCTTCATTATTGAAATTTATTAGCAAAACTTTACTTTTCAAATTGTTTCTTCCAATCTACTTTTAATCTGTTCCATCTTATATTTGGATAAGATACTTTGGAAATCTCATTATAGAGTTGTTTAGGAGGGAAAACATTACCTCCATAAACTCCAAAGGTGAAATCTGGTTCGTGTCCTACAATAGACTTTATAATGTCCTTATCCACACCTTTCATATAGCACCTGTTGATAAATGTATGTCTGGTACAGTAGAGAACTTTTACTTTACTTTTCCAAACACCTATCTCTGGTAAGAACTTCTCATTATAATGACGAGATAGTTTAGCAGCATAACCATCCCTTCCTTTCATAAGTTGAGGAAAAACCCTGTCATTTCCCTTTGATTTTATAATCTCAACATAGTTTAGGAAACCCAATTCTATAAGAGTAGGATGGATTGGAAACTTTCTAATACTGTTTCGTGTTTTTACACTCTTATCCATTTCTTCATCTACACTAAACATCCAAATCCTGTCTTCTTGAAATATATCTTGGATTTTAAGTTGTGCAAACTCGTTGGTACGCATTCCAGATAGTATCCCGCACAAAAAAGTCCAGTATAATGCGGGTTGATTGATAGCATTCTTATCAGTTTTTACAGTCTTGTGTTGATTAGAAATTCTTATCTTGTAGTTTGCAGTCCAAGAGAGATAAGTCTTGGGAGATAAAATTTTACTTATATCTTCTTGTGAGAATGGTTCTCTTTTTTTCCTTCCTTCTTTTTTTGGAACGGGCAATTTCATTCCAATAATATAGTTCTCCTTGAAGTATCCTTGTCCTACTCCAAAGTTAATAAATGTTGTAAGTCTCATCAAATACTTATTAACATTTAATCGGGATTGAGGTTCTACATCTTTTAGTTTTATTACTTTCTCAATACTCAAATCCCTGTATTTTGGGTTTTTTCTTCTATTGGATGGCAGTTTAAGTTGAGTACTGATGTATTTTCTTATGGAATCCTTTGATAGATTATTAGCAGAAATATCTCCGATTATTTCTAAAAAATCACTAATAATAACTTTATATTCTTCCAAGAGTTTTTCACCGATAGTTCCTTTCTTTATTGTAAGGAAGTCTTCAGCAATATCACTAATCAGTTTGACTTCTACTAGGTAAGGTTCTTTGGGTTCTGGGGCAGAGTTTTCTATTACAGGTTGCAAATGAGTATCTCGGGCAAAAGCATTCTTCCTATCCAGTTCTGGATTATCAAAACCTCCTTCCAAGATTTGAGATACTAAATCAAAATCTGATTTAGTTTCACCAAGTAATAGTTCTCTCTTCCATTTAATTTTTAGACTTTGTACCTTGATATAGTTTTCACGAAATACTCTGAAATAATCTCCCTTCCTGTCAGCATTCCTTGTTATACCTTCCTCTTTCAGCAGTTTTTCTACTTCATCATCAAAGTCATTCTTATTTCTTTCTTTAAGTTGTTTCTCTTCCCTGTCTAATCTCTCTAAACCCTCCTGTTTTGTCTTTTCCTTACTTCTATCAACACCAACATAAGAAAAATAAGAAGAGTGTTTCTTGGACTTCTCTATCTCTTTTTTGAGTATCCTTTTCATCTCATCTATTGTAAGAGACTTTCCCATTCTTATTTGTTCGTAGAGTGTTTGTAGTTTTTGATTAAGAAATAAACATAACTTTTTTGATTCCACTTTATTAGCACATTTTAGGGAGAGTCTAAACATCTTTCTCCCCTCAAAAAAATGAAGTAAATCTAATGGAATATAAGCAACAAAGAAATATGAAGTACTGGACTTATTCTTATAGAGGTATTGAGGCAACATAATGATTTTCCTTTTTTATGAAAAATCATTCTAACCATCACCAAACCATCACCAAAAAAAGTGAAATTAGGGATATTGAAAAAATCACCTTTGAGACAAACTACCCCATAAACCCTGTCATTCCAGACATAGACTATGATTTTAAGGTAGTAATATCAAGTGATTACTGATGGAGATTTAAGGGGCATTCAACCACTTAAATCTTTCTTATCCCTTCAATTATAAGGGATTGTGGGGTTAGGGGTTGGTGGAGACGAGGGGGGTCGAACCCCTGACCTCAACGCTGCCAGCGTTGTGCTCTACCAGTTGAGCTACGTCCCCTCAAAATTATCAGGTAAAACTTTTTAAAATTTCAGATTTACTCTTTTCTAAAATGTATCTTCGAGTTACAAAAAAGCTTATATAAAAAGTCGCGTCCCCAAGGGGAGTCGAACCCCTGTTGCCGCCGTGAAAGGGCGGAGTCCTAGGCCACTAGACGATGGGGACTAGACTAAAAATGATATGATTTTTCCTATAATTTGTCAATGCCTTATTAGTTATAGAAATATTTAACTATCTTAAATAAAAATCTCTTTTTGAAGATTGTTTGGAAAAAATATATGTTACAAAGTCTTATCTTGATTGAGGTATATAAGTATTTTATTAGCTAATACCTTTGGAATTCCAGGGACTTGAATAAGTTCATCTAAAGACGCTTCTCTTAAATTTTTTAAACTACCAAACTTTTTTAATAATACTTTACGTTTTTTTGGTCCTATTCCAGGCACTTTGTCAATCTCGGAACTAATTGTGTGATTACGTTTTAGTTTTCTCTGGAATTCAATTGCAAAACGGTGAGATTCGTCTCTTATTTTTTGCAAAAAATGAAGTACATCGGAATTACGCCTAAGGGTTATTTCGTTTTTTTGATTTGGTTTTACAACATATTCAAAGTCAATAAGAAATTCAGTTTTGTAAGATGTTTTTCTTTTTGATCTTCCTTTTGCAAGCCCAATTATATCAACTTTTTCAATTATCCCTAGTTCTTTGAGTACTTTAGCTGCTATATTTGTTTGTCCTTTCCCTCCATCAATTAAAATTAAATCAGGAATTTTGAAATTTTCCTCATTAACACGTTTGTAGCGACGAGTTAAAACTTCTTTCATACTTGCAAAATCATCAAAACCATTAGAATCCTTAATTTTGTATTTACGATAATCTTTTTTTGAGGGTACATTATTTTTCCAACAAACCATAGAGGCTACAGTCATTGTTCCATAAAGATGAGAAATATCGAATGCTTCTACAAATTTTGGTAAACGTTTCAATTTTATTTCATATTTAACATTTTGTAAAATATTATTGATTTTATTATCTAATTTGCGTTTTTCTGATAAATTAAGCTTTGCGTTATTGTAAGCCATGTTTATTAATTCTTTTTTTCTCCCTTTTCTTGGACAAACTACTCTCACCCTCCTTCTTGAATATTTGTTTAGTGCGGTTTCTAAAAGTTTTTTGTCAGAATATTCAAAAGGAAGTAAAATTTCACTAGGTACAATTGAACCTTCTGTCATATAAATTCTGTGCAAAACATGGCCAAGTAAATTGTTATCAGAAGCAAGTTTTGTATCTTCAATTAGGAAGAAATCTGTGCCAATCAATCTACCTTCACGAATGAAAAGTACTTGAATCCCGCTATAATCTGGTTCTCGAAATATGTTGAATACATCTTGATCTTTTCCATTAACATCTAAAACCATTTGCTTTGCAAAAATTCTGTTAACAGCTTGAATTTGATCTCGTAATAGTGCAGATTTTTCAAACTCAAGATTTGCCGCCGTGTGTTTCATTTTTTTTTCAAGTTCCTGTAAAAGTTCTTTATCACGACCTTTTAAAAAAAGACGTACTTGACGAACAATTTTCTGATATTCCTCCTTTGTAACTACTCCCCTACATGGAGCAAGGCATTTTTTCATTTGAAAATTTAGACAAGGTCTAAATTTTTTTATACCGTCAAGTTTCATTTTACTAGTTCGAAGTGGGAAATATGTATTTACAGCTTTAAGTACTTGTTTAGCGTCTTTTACAGAGGTATAAGGTCCAAAATATTCTGATTGTTTATCTATTTTTTCTCTAACAAGAAGAAGTCTAGGAAACATTTCACCTACAGTTAGTTTGCAGTAGGGATACGATTTGCCATCTTTAAGGGCTACGTTGTATCTAGGGTGATGTTTTTTTATCAGTTGGTCTTCTAAAATCAAAGCTTCTGATTCAGTATCTGTAACTATAATTGTAAAATCATATATAAGTGATATTAATATTTTGATTCGAGTGTTGTGTTTACCCGATTTTTGGAAATAGGATCTAATTCGATTTCTTAAGGACTTTGACTTACCAACATAGAGAATACTATGCTTATTATCTTTGAATAAGTAAACTCCTGGCTCATCAGGTAAATTTTTTAATTTACTTCTAGCAGGAGATATTCCACCATTAATTTCTTCAAAATGGTGGTTATTCATAATCATGGAATTACTGAATTAAATCTTCTATTGTTTCAGGAATTTTTTTAATAAAATTTGACATTGATCCGTAGCGACTAATATCCATTTTCATTACTTGCTGTATAATTATAGTAGGAGTCCCAGTTATTCTATATTTTTCAGTTTTTATTTTTCCTTCTTCAATTAATTTGTTTACCCAATCTTTCTGTTTTTCCATTTGAAATTCTTTGTTGATTCCTAATGACCGAGCTAAAAAATTAACAATTCCCGGATCAAATACGTTTACTCCATGCTCAAAACTGGCCTTAAAAAGTTCATTTTTAACTAGCTCACCTTTTCCTATTTTTTTTGCAATAAAATAAAGACGAAGCGGGGCATCATTTTGACC
>CACGSI010000023.1 GCA_902575715.1 uncultured SAR324 cluster bacterium | reverse complement strand
CCACAAATCTTAAAGGAGTTGTAGCATATTCCTCAGGCAACCATGCTCAAGGTGTTGCAGCGGCTGCATCACACTTTAAACTCCCTGCTTTAATTGTAATGCCTATCGATGCCCCTGAAATCAAGATAAAAAATACACGAGCATTGGGAGCTGAAGTTATTTTATATGATAGATACAAAGAAAGTCGTGAAAAAATTGGCCAAATGTTAGCCGATGAAAGAGAATTCACCCTTGTAAAACCATATGATGATTATGATATTATTGCAGGACAGGGGACACTAGGCATGGAGACCGCATTTCAATGTAAGAATCTAAATATTTTTCCTGATCAGATTATCTGTCCTTGTGGAGGAGGCGGTTTAATTAGCGGAACAGCTATAGCTATGCAACACCATTTCCCGAAGATACCCGTTTGGGCTGCTGAACCAGAAAATTACGATGACACAAAACGTTCTTTGGAAGCTGGTAAAAGGCTCTCTAATAAAACCGACAATTTTTCAATCTGTGATTCTATAGTTACTCCAATTCCAGGGGAATTGACTTTTCCAATTCTAAAAAAACTCCTTATTGGAGGTAAAGTTGTCAATGAACCACAAATTTTAGATGCAATGATAACTGCAATGCAATATCTTAAATTAATAGTTGAGCCGGGTGGTTGTGTTGGATTTGCCGCTGTATTAGCTAGAATTCTTGACCCTAGTGACAAAATTTCTATAGTAATTCTATCTGGAGGGAATTTAAGTTTAGAAATATTTAAGAAACTTACTTCAGGAACATAAAAATATTATTAGTTTTTTTCTTAATCCTTTTCTAGAAAATTTTCTTTGAAATTTTTATTTTAGTTTTATACTTGTTGTTAAAACAAAATGTAACTATTATTCAATTATGAAAAACAAAGAAAAATATAATAATTAATGATAATAGAAAAAAGCCCTTTAGGAAAAACAATTGGATTAGAGATTCATGATTTGAATCTTTCAAATGATTTAGAAAAAAATATGTTGAGAGAAATCAAAACTGCATTTCATGAAAACATAGTTTTAGTCTTTAGGAATCAGTCTCTTGAACCAGAGCAGCTAATCAATTTTACAAAATTTTTTGGGGAAGTAGAACGACATCCACTAGACAGTCGTGTTGGTTTTAAATCTCATCCGGAAGTTTTAGTTATAGAGAATAATGCTAACAGCCAAGCACCACGTAATGATTTTTGGCACTCGGATATCTCATTTTCTGAAAATCCACCACTTGGTTCAATACTCCACGCCAAAAAAATTCCAGGAAAAGGACTGGGTGATACTTTGTTTTGTAATATGTATAAAGTGTATGATGAATTATCTGATGGTTTAAAAAAAAACTTGCTAGGATTACGAGCTATACATTCTGCAAAGGCTTTGATCAAAAGGAATAATGATGAAAATAATAACGCCAACCCCATTTTAAAAATTCCGAATTCTGTAAGTCATCCTGTTGTAAGAACGCACCCTCAAACTGGCCGAAAAGCTTTATATATCAATCCTTATTACACTATTTGTTTTGATGGATGGTCACTAGAAGAAAGTAAGCCTTGGATTGAATGGTTAACTAACAAAGCTACAAAAATTGAAAATATTTATCGTCATAAATGGCAAAAGGGAGATGTTTTAATGTGGGACAACAGATGTTCTATGCATTACGCTATTTATGATTATGGTAGCAAAAACCGTTTAATGTATCGAACAACTGCCGCAGGAGAAAAACCTTTTTGAGAAAATAAAAATAAAAAAATCATTTTTATGACCAAAAAATTAAATATTTCAAGCAAAACCATTCTTAATGATGGTAACAAAATGCCCTTATTTGGGCTTGGGGTTTGGGCAGCTAAACCTGGGGCAGAGTGTTATAATTCTGTTTTATATGCATTAAAAAAAGGATACCGGCATATTGATACTGCTGAAATGTACGATAATGAAAAAGATGTAGGCTCTGCTATTTCAGATTCCGGAATCGATAGAAAAGACATATTTGTTACGACTAAATTATGGGATTGTTCTTTAGGTTTCGATCATGCTTTAAAATCTTTCGATAAAAGTTTAAACAAAATGAAACTGGAATATATTGATCTTTACTTGATTCATTGGCCTAGTAAAAATTTTTTCATGGAAATTTGGGAAGCATTTGAAAAGATCAAAAAAAGTGGATGTTGCATTTCCATAGGTGTAAGTAATTTCGCACCACATCATTTAAAAAAGATTTTAGGTAATTTTAATGAGAGACCCGCAGTTAACCAAATAGAAATTAGTCCTTTTCTACAACAAAAAGAAATTTCATCATTTTGCAAAAAAAAATAATATTCATCTTACAGGATATTGCCCTCTCGCAAGAGGAGAAAGATTTGATAACAGGGAAATATTGGAAATAGCGAGCGAGTTGAATAAAACACCTGCTCAAGTGATGATAAGATGGTCAATTCAAAAAGGCAATACCGTAATTCCTAAATCATCTCGACCAAAAAGGATTGAAGAAAATTCGAATATTTTTAATTTCGAATTGAATAACGAACAAATGCACATCATTGACAGCCTCGAAGAAGGATTACGTTTTTGCCCAGACCCTCTTAAAATTTAATAATTAATTAAAAAATTAATTCAGTTGGGATAACAATTAATTTATGCAGCTGTAGCTTGACGAACCTTTTCGACTATCCAATTACCTTTAGGCTCCCTATATAGAGTTAAACAAACCAACTTATCATAAAGATGTGGGTTTGGGAAAAAACATACATTAAAGAATAATTCTTCTTTTTTCTGAATTCTACTCATAATTTCAAAAAAAGAATTTTCAATCTTTAATATAGATCCCACTTTCAATCTTATCGAATCTTTATTATTAAGGTTTAGAATTAATGGCTTAACTCCACTTCCATATATTTTTACGCTTTTCATTGTTAATGTAAAAAACAATTTTATTATGATTAATATTAATAAATTTAAAAATATTAACCACTTTTTAATTTTTAAAGATCAATCTTATTTGTTTTTTTTTTAATTTATACTTTATGTTAATTTACACATGTAAAATCTTATAAATACTTCAGTCAACACACCCACGAAATCGGAAGGTAGCACAAAATAGATATTTTTGCAAGTATTAAAAAATTATAAATTCATATTCAAAAAATTTTTCAATTAAATCATATCCAGAAATACTTTTTAAATTTTTTAGTCTATTAATTTGTTTTTACCTCCTGATAAAATTACTAGAAGCTTACATCCTTTTTTTGTGTATGATGAATGTTGTGTTCCAGTTTCAAATCTGACAAAATCTCCTTTTTGAAAAATTTGTCCATCTTCATCAATCAATTCTCCTTCTAAGACAAAAAATTCTTCTATACCATAATGCTTGTGTAAGCTTGAATGACTTTTTGGTTTAAAATTAATTAAAAATATTTCTTTCTCATACAAATTATCTTTACTAAGTGGAATCCATTCTAAACCCAAAATAACCTTACCATATCTATCATATGGTAAAAATCTATTTTTTTTTGTCTTTATAATATTTCTACCATTCAAAGAACCTCCTATATAAAAGTGAATAAATTTAAAAACTATCCGAAAAATTTTTCAAAAAAACTTTTTAAGTTTTAATTCGTGCAACATTAAAACGTTGAATTCTTGAATTGCTGGAAAATTCATTTAAATTCATATTTTGTGATGATAGAGAGAGCCTTATTAGGCAGTTTGGATTTGTTTTCGAAACCTGCTGATTAGAAAGTGTTTTCATACCTTTGGTATGTATTCTAGATATTGTACCATCAAAATTTAAAATTTCTAGAATACTATCATTATCTATGGATTTGTTTAATAGAATAGTACATGATTTGTTAGAATCAACTTCCATAACAGTTCCGGCAAATTGATATCTTGAGTTACTGCTATTTCTTTTTCCGAGGTAAGTACTATTAACATCAGGGATTTGATTTAAAAAGCCTGACGTGTAACCTCTATTCGGCATTTGTTCAAGTATTAATGATAAAACTTTTAACTGTTTTTTCATTTCAACTGGAGAAGTTTTTTTTAACATTTTAATTGCTCTAGAATAGACACTTGAAGTAGTAGCAACATATAAAGAACTTTTCATTCTTCCTTCTATTTTTATACTATCAACTCCTGCTTTTAAAAATTCTGGCAATAATTCCAAACCACGCAAATCTTTTGAACTAAATATTGATTCAGAGTTTTCTTCTTCTTTCTCAAAACTTTTTTCCGATTTATCAGAAACTATAGAATATGAAAATCGACAACTTTGAATACATCCTCCCCTATTACTATCCCTTCCAGCAGTATAATTTGATATTGTACAATTCCCCGAGTAAGACATACACATTGAGCCATGAATAAAAAGCTCAACTTCAATATTTACTTCATTCTTAATTATTCTTGCCTCATCAAGTGAAACCTCTCTACCTAGTATTATCCTTTTCGCACCCAAATTTTTCCAAAATTTGGCAGAAAACACATTTAAGCATGTTGACTGGGTAGAAACGTGTATTGGTAATTTCGAATTCTCCTGAACTAGTGTCATTACTCCGACATCAGAAACAATGACCGCATCAACTCCACAATCCTCTAAAATTTTTATATATTTTGTTAGATCATCTAAATCATCATCATGCAAAAACCCGTTTAAAGTAACATATATCTTACAGTTTTTATCCCTTGCGAATTTAATCCCTTCTACTATCTCCGAATCAGAAAAATTATCAGAAGCACCTCTTAAACTAAACTTTTGACCAGCTAAATAAACAGCATTTGCACCATATAATACAGCCGTTTTTAATTTTTCTAAATTCCCAGCTGGGGCAAGCAATTCCATAAATTTACAGAAAAATATAATTTAAATTTTAATAATATATTGGGTCTAATTCTTAGATAATTTTTCCAATTATTTCTCTTACAAACTTCTTTGCGTCACCATTGTAACGAGGTCCCGTTTGCTTAATCACTGCAGCAGCAAGTGCCGTTCCAATTCTCCCACTATCTAATTGATTAAAATTGTTTGTTATTCCATACAAGTAGCCCGCAGCAAAAGCATCTCCTGCTCCTGTAGTATCAATAACTTTAACTGATATAGGATCTATATAAATTATTTTTCCAAAATGTGAAATCAATGCGCCCTTTTCGCCCAAAGTTAAAACTAATGTGTCGACCCATTCAGAAATTATTCTAAGAGCTTCCTGGGTGATTTTTGTATCAAGTAAAGTAAAAATCTCATCTTGATTGCAAAACAAAATACTTACATATTCTTTTATGAGTTTTTTGAAGTCTGTTTTGTGTCGAGATACACATAAAGGGTCTGATAGGCTTAAAGCAACATTTATCTGACTATTTTTTGCTTCTGATAATGTTTTTAAAACTGTTTCCTTTTGTGGATCTGTGTCCCATAAATATCCAGTTAGATACAAATACTTAGAAGATCTCATTACATCAAAATTAATATCTTTTTCATGAAGATCCCTACTCTTTCCGAGATATGTATTCATTGTACGATCACCATTATCGGTTACTAAAACCAAACAGCTTCCCGTTGCTCCATCCTCATTACCTAGAAATCCATCTACTCCAAAATCTTTGAGTTTTTGTGTATAAATCTTACCATGATCATCTTTACCAATTTTCCCTGTAAATGCGGCCACACCTCCCAATTGAGATAAACCAATCATCGAATTTGCAGCAGAACCTCCTGATGCATACTCAATTGATAAATTTTCCGAATTCAGATTAGACAAAATATTTTTTTGCTCTTCAAATGAAACTAAATGCATAACATTCTTTTTAATTTCATATTTTGTTAAAAAAGATTCTGAAACGTGACTCAAAATATCAATCAATGGATTACAAATCCCATAAACATCATATTTTTTCATAAACACTGTAAAAAAAGGACAACTTGTTAGTTTTTAAAACCAAGATATTAACTGGCTTTAACCTCTAAAATATTTCTTGAAGAGTCTCTGGTAAGTTTAGGTTTGGCTTTTTGCAAAATTGTATCTCTATCTATCTCCACTTCGCTTATATTTGGATCAGAAGGAATATCATACATAATATCCAGCATTGAATTCTCAATTATTGATCTTAATCCTCTAGCTCCAGTCTTTCTTTTTATCGCTTCTTTGGCGAGGGAATTTAGAGCATCTTTGGTAAAAGATAACTTTACATTTTCTAGTTCAAACATTTTTTCATATTGACGAATTAACGCATTTTTTGGTTCTTTTAATATTTTTACCAAATGATCAACCTCAAGGTCATGGAGAGTCGCTACAACCGGGAGTCTACCAATAAATTCTGGAATCAACCCATATTTGAGTAAATCTTCAGGCTCTAGTTGAGACAAAATTTCATCATTCCTTGTACTTTTATTTACATTTGCTCCAAAACCAATTGAGTTTCTGCCAATTCTCCTCTTAATTATATCTTCTAGGGCAGTAAATGCTCCACCGCATATAAAAAGAACATTTTCTGTATTAACTTGCATTGTTTCTTGATGAGGATGTTTTCTACCTCCTTGTGGAGGGATATTTGCAATTGTACCCTCAATAATCTTCAAAAGTGCTTGTTGTACTCCTTCTCCAGATACATCACGAGTTATTGATACGTTTTCACTTTTTCTAGTAATTTTGTCGATTTCATCTATATAAATTATTCCCTGTTCTGCTCTTTCTATGTCATAATCAGCTGATTGTAAAAGTTTTAGAACTATATTTTCAACATCTTCACCAACGTAACCTGCCTCAGTCAATGAAGTCGCATCTGCTACTGCAAATGGTACATTTAAAATCCTTGCCAAAGTTTGAGCTAACAAAGTTTTACCAGTTCCAGTGGGACCAATCAATAAGATGTTACTTTTTTGCAATTCTACATCAGAATTATCAAAATTCGCATTGATTCTTTTATAATGATTATGAACAGCAACAGCTAGTACTTTTTTAGATTTCTCTTGACCAACAACATAGCTATCAAGAACATCCTTTATTTCGGCTGGTTTTAAAAGTTCTTGCTGCAGTTCTTCTGAAATCTCATTTTGATACTCCTCTTCCATAATCTCATTGCAAAGGTCAATACATTCATCACAAATATAAACAGTAGGACCAGCTATTATTTTTTTTACATCTTCCTGTGTTTTACCACAAAATGAGCAACGTAAGATTGTATCTTTGATTGTATTCATAATATTTTCAGATTGCTTTTAGTTTTCTATTTTGCATTACTTCGTCTATTATTCCATATTCTTTTGCTTCGTGACTTGAAAAATAATAATCACGTTGTGTATCTTCTGCAATAGATTCTATCTTTTGCCCAGTATGTCTTGCCAATATATTGTTCAAAACATCGGTCATTTTTATAATTTCTTTTGCTTGAATATCGATATCTTCGGCCTGTCCAGAAAACCCCCCCCAGCATTTGGTGTAACATGATTCTAGCATGAGGTAGGGCGTGTCTCTTACCGGTAGCACCTGCAGCTAACAAAACAGCTCCCATACTTGTAGCTTGCCCAATGCAAATAGTTTGCACATCAGGTTTCAAATATTGAATCGTATCGTAAATAGCCATACCTGAAGTAACTAGACCTCCTGGGCAATTCAAGTAGAGTGAAATATCACTCTCTGAATCTTCTGCCTCCAAAAACAAAAGCTGAGCTATCATCACATTAGCTACATTATCGTCAATTGGACTACCAAGAAAAATTATTCTATCTTTGAGAAGTCTAGAATAAATGTCGTATGCTCTCTCTCCCCGACTATTCTGCTCTACAACCATTGGTATAAGAGTCATAACTATTTTTTATATAAATTAAGTGTTATTTATGATTATGTCCATAACTTTCATCATGAAAGTGTTATTTTTTTTCCGAAATATTTTTTTCAATGGGATCCCCAAATGCTCTAGATATAATTCTATCAAGGGCTAAATCTTCTTTTTTTCTTAATATTATTCTCTGATAGATCTCTCTCCCAAATTGAGATTGAAAAAGTTTATCTGGAGATTGACCAGTCATTTGGGCTAAACCTACAAATTCTTTAGCCACCTCATTTTCATCAAGTACTAAGTTTTCATGATCACTAATTGAATCAAGTATGAATTTTTTTCTTAATTCTTTTTTTAGATTATCATATTCTTCATTTAGTTTTTTTTTCCTTTCCTCAACCGTAATTTTTTTTTCTGAAAATTCTTTTTCTAAGCCCTTCTTTATTTTTTCATTTTCTTTTTCGATTAATTGTTCCGGCAATTCAAATTCATCGTATAATGTTAGTAGTTGAGAACTTACGGCAACTCTATAGCTAGCTTGAAGTTCATCTTCTCTTCTAGACTTAATATTTTTATCAATTTTTCCTTTTAGCTCATCCAAACTTTTAACCCCCATTTTACTAAAAAAACTTTCACTCAATTCTGGCTTTTTTACCAAAAAAATCTGATTCAGCTCAACATTAAAATTAGCCTTTTTTCCCTTATTTTCTCCATACTTGTCTGAAAGAATTACTTCAATATTTTTTTGTTCACCAGATACCATACCAAGTATTTCCTTATGAAATTCAAAAAATTCTTCCCCTCCCACAACAAATTTTAAGTCATTAGTTTTTGAACCAGGAAAATCTTTTCCTTCAATTAAACCTTTCAAATTAACTTTTACACAGTCATTTATTTCAACTTTTGGATCATCACCTCCTTTAGGCTCAATAACTTCCTCCCTTTTGAGAAGATTTTTTATTTCTTCTTCAATTTCTATATCTTTTACTTCATCGACTTTTTTTCGTTCAAGTTTTATCTCATTATAATCTAGCTGAGGTAAAGAAGGAGCTATTTCAAAGTCTAAAGTTACAGAGAGAGGCGAGTTACGATTAAATTCTATATTTTTTATAATTGGAACAGTCGCTGGTTTTAAAGAATGTTCTTTGAGAGCAGTTTCCATATATCCTGGGATCAATCTTTCTACAGCTTCTTTCTGCATTACAGAAAAAAACCGTTTATCCAACCATCCTTTTGGATGCTTCCCACGTCGGAATCCGTTATGTCGAGTATTTCTTAACTCGCGAAAAATTGCATCATAAGTAGGCTTCATCTCTTGAAAAGGAATTTCTAAAGCAATCGAATACTTTAATTTGCCTAGTTCATCAATCTTAGATTCCATAAGAAAAATATTCTAACGTTTAATAAGTTGAATATACATTTAAGAATATTTTAGACAAAAATCACAAGACATTTTGTAAATTGAAATAGTAAAAAAATTAAATATTTTCATATTTAAAAATTTTTATAAATAACTTATAAAAGTTAAGCTATTTTAATTATTGAACCCATTTAATATGTTTTAAAAAATTAATACTCAAGGTTATACATTTTTAAAAAAATGTTAAATTTAAATAATCATTTAATTTTTTATTTTATTAAACTCTCCAATAACTCACAAATTTTAGACACTGAAGGGAATTCCCTGAAAAAAAACCCAAACTTTGAGAAATATTCTGAAGATCTAGTTTTAAGAAGAATATCTTCATTACTTAACAAAATTTTATCAATACCTAATAGCAAAACTGTTCCATCTATTTTCTCTACTTGTTCCAATCGTTTTAATAATGGTTTAAAATGCCATTTATGAAAAAGTTCTATATATACTTTTTTTCCTGAAGTATGCTCTAAAAAATAATCTGGGAAACATATTGACTCACCTTCGAATTGAAGAAAATCGACAGAAGTATTAAGTAACCAATTAGGCATCTTCTCTTTAAGCTTTTCACTTAGCAACATTATTTCATCAGGGACGTATGCTAAAAAATGTTTATAATGTGAAATTATTCCGCAATCTTGATTAATTTTTAAAATATGGGTTTTGTTTTTTTTAATTTTTATACTGGCTAATAATTCCCACTTTGGATGGAGTAAAATTGCAGGAAAAAATTTTGCGAGATTAAAACCATATTTTTGAGTATTTAAAAACATACTTAATGGTCCATCAATTTCTAAAATAAGTAATTTATCTTTTTTCTGTGAACGACTAATCCTAACTAATAGCTTATTAAACCGAAGATATTTAAGAACTTGACGTAAACTAGCTGTATCACTGCCAGATAATGAAATAGTTATTTTCTCACTTCGCAAGAGTAGCCCTTGTATGAGAGCACAATTGTAACGATGTATTAATTTAAAACTAGAGATATCTTTAAATTGCAAAACCTTTTGGTAAGGAGGCAAATCTGCATAAAGCCTACTAGAAAGTTGATCCAATGACTCGTTCATGGTTTCTGCAATTTTATTTCGATACAAACTTAAACTCTGATTATGTTTATTTTTAAAACTGCTCGAATCAATATTTATTTTTGTCCCCAAAAACTTAGAAGAACATTTGAAAACTTTCTTTCTAAGTTTTATGAGATCTTCTTTAGGGGCACTGTCAAAATCTGTTCTGTCATATAAAAGTTTTTCTAATCCTTTAGCTACTTTATAATTCCCCTTGAATTTTTCTAAAATTTGACTCGTGTTTTCCTCAAGTTTTTCTCTAATATCTCCAATACTTCCAGAAAAAACATTCAACAATTCCCGAGTAATTTCTGAATTTGCTTTTTCTTCAGGATCAATTAATCTAGGGTAAATTTTTTCTTTACTTATATGAAAACAAAGAAGTTCCTTCGTAAGCACGGTGCTTTCTCCTTCGCTGGTTTGTGAAATATTCTCCTGTATCCATTGACACAAGTTCGTATAGGATTGCCCTTTTACCAGGACGAGATCTCAATATTCTTCCCAATCTTTGAACATGTTCTCTAATACTGCCGCTACCAGAAACTATTACAGCTACATTTGCCTCGGGGACATCTACTCCCTCATTCAATACTTTTGAAGTAATTAAAACAGGATAGTCACCAGATTTAAAGCATTTGAGAAATGATTCTCTCTCTACAAATTTAGTTAAATGAGTAATAACTGGCAAAAAAAAGTTCCTACCTATTCTATATGCCATCTCATTATCCTGAGTAAAAATCAATATTCTATCACCTCTATGTTTCTGAAAGAGATCCCAAATTATTTCTTCTTTTGCTACAGAAGCTTGACTCAGTTTTTTTTGTAGCATATATGCCTTAAAAGCTTCTCTACCTTCAGGACTTTCGCTGGTTCTTTTTAGGAAAATTCGCCAACCATTTGAATTTTGAAAGTTTATGCGAGACTTTCTTATAAAAGAAATATAATTTTCTCTAGCATTTTCATATTTTGCCCGATCTGAAGGTCTCATTTTAACTTCTATTGTCTTTACTTCATAAGGGGCTAAAGTACCACCACTAAGTTGATCAATATGTTTCTCATATCTTAGAGGCCCACATAGTTCAAAAAGAAATGACTCTTTCCCGTCACTACGTTCGGGAGTAGCAGACAAACCAAGCCTAAACGGAGCTATCGAACTAATCGCCGCATACTGGAATTGTTCACTTGGTAGATGATGACACTCATCAAAAACCAAAAATCCAAATATATTTCCTTTACTTTCTACATGAATTATTGCAGAGTCGTAAGTTGAAACTGTAATAGTTTTAATTTCGTTAAAACCTCCTCCAAGTAATCCTATAGGAATATTAAAATATTGTGTCAAAACATTTTTCCACTGACGCATTAAATCAATTGTTGGGACATGCACCAAAGTTGGACGTCCTATTTTTTGGATTAACATGACTGACAAAATAGTTTTACCTGAACCTGTCGGTAATGAAACTACACCCAATTTTTCTTTAAACCATTCTTTAATAGCTTCTTTTTGGAAAGTTCTTGGTAAAATTTTTTTTTTAAGAAAAAAAGATTCAACAGAAAATTTTCGGGCATAATCATCAAAGATAATATTTTTCTCCCTTAGAAACAAAACTATTTCCCTATATTTAAAAGCTGGTGCCCTATAGGCCAAAACCCGTTCATCCCATGAAAAGTAATCAATTTGAGAAATGATTGAATCATCAACACCCTCCAACAAAATAGTTCCTTTATCAAATCGGATATTTGCATTCATAATAATACGTGAATAACTATTTAAAATTTTTCAATTATTATATAAAATTCTTGAAATAATTCTTACAAAAAGTCAGATATTAATTTTTTGTGAATATAAATAATTGGGAATAATTTGTTTTGAATTCAAATTCCAATAAAGTTTTTTAAAACAGGATTGGTCTTAGAACTTTTAAGATCAAAACGACTAAAAATAATTTTGGGAAGAAAATTTTTCTATAATAATTTGATCAATAGGCAAAAAAATATTCCATTCACAAACATAACTTATCATTGGTATCCCGAAGAGCAGTTCGAAGCCCCTCTTCGATTACTGGGTGATAGAAGGGCATTTCAAGCATTTCTGGAATAGTCATTTTCTGTTGATGAGCCCAAGAAAGTAAGTGGGCTAGATGCTCCGCATGAGGGCCAATAAATTCACTTCCAAGAAAGCGCCCAGAGTATTTATCTGCATAAATATGCATCAAACCTTTATTCTTTAGAATAACTCTGCTCCGGCCTTGACCTTCAAAAGAAATTTTACCTATAACTACATTTTCCTGAGTTTCTAATTCTTCCCAAGATTTTCCAACAATAGCAATTTGTGGGTCACAAAAAACAATTGTCAAAGGTGACCTTCGAGCACCTCGCTTTATTTTAGGAAATAAACCAGCGTTTTCGCCTGCAATTCGCCCTTCATCCGCGGCCTCATGTAGTACTTGTAAATTATTATTTACATCTCCGGCAATAAATATAGAAGAATCTCCACACTGCATCGTGTGCGGATCAAATAATGGTACGCCATTTGAGTCTAGTTTTAAAGTAGTATTCTCTAGTCCCAGGCCTTTAATATTAGGGGACCGACCGGTTGCAGCAAGGACGTAATCAAATTTTTCTTCTTTTTCTATTTCACTGACTTTATCAAAAAAATTAATTTTAATCTTGTTATCTTCTCTTTTCAATCCAAACAATTTAGTTTTTGTATCTATTGGAAATTCTTTTTTAAAAATATTTTCAGCATAATTTTTTATTTTCACGTCACTCAATGGTCTAAGAGACCCTGAGCTACCAAAAACTCTTATACGAACCCCAAGCCTGTGCAAAGCCTGTCCCAATTCCAAGCCAATAACTCCTGGACCGAACACAGCAACAGATTCTGGAAGATTTTGCCATTCAAAAATATCATCATTAACAACTAAAAGGTCTCCGATCTCGTCGAACATTGAGGGTATAATCGGAGAAGATCCAGTTGCAATAACAATTGATTTTGCTTCAATTACAGTATCACCTACTCTAAGATTGTTATTATCAATAAAAGATGCCTTTTTACGAATATTGTATTTTTCTTCTGTTTTTTCAATATCTCTAAGAACAAAACCAACAAAGCGATCTCTTTCACTTCTAACACGTGCCATGACTTCTTCACCATTAATAACTTTTTTATAGGTGTGCACTCCAAATCCAGAAGCAGCATCAACAGAATGAGATGCTTCTGCTGCTGCAATTAAAAGTTTGCTCGGCATACACCCTACTCGGGCACAAGTCGTTCCGTAAATCCCACCTTCTATTAGCACTACGCTATCTGTATGTTTTTTAGCTGC
>CACGSI010000022.1 GCA_902575715.1 uncultured SAR324 cluster bacterium | reverse complement strand
TTCGGCCATATACAACTGTTTTTGCCGTAGTAAATACGCCGATTTCTCTCTTTAATGTCGAAGTACTTAGACAAACTATAGATGAAAGAATAAAGTTTCTTAATTTGACAGGAAGAGATGTTTTGAAATTAGTACATGTCCCCTTTACTACCCCTGTAAAATCTTCAGTTATCACTTTGGAAAACGCAGCTGTTGAGATAGAAAAAGCAGATGAAAAATTAAATTTAGTTGATAATAGTACATTAATTGTAAATGAAAAAAACAAAGATATCCAGACGGAAGAAATTAAATCAGAAGAAGATAAGCAAGAATCTAGTTTTAAATCTGATTCTGAACCTAAGAAAATTGACTTAAAGGCAAAAGTAGAAACCACTCGTTATTTATTACAGGCTAGGAAAAATTATTTTAAAGAGGATTATGATGGTGCTATAACTGCTTTGAGAAGAGCAATAGAGATTAATCCTTTTTCATCTCAGGCTTTTGCAATGTTGGGATCTATCTATTATAGGCTAGGTTGGAACAAAATGGCTATGGATAATTGGAAGCACGCTCTCGAACTTGACCCTACAAATGAGGGTCTTAAAAAATATCTTATGCGTGTTTCAAATCAATAATATATTTAGCTTTCAAATTTGAAAATGTTTAATTTGTCTTACTTAAATAAAAATCTCTTGTCCGTTTCAGCAATATTAATTGTTTTTAATTTTTTTGGATCTTATTCTTTTCTTGATGCCCAAGAAAGGGTTAAATCTTTGAGCGTTCGTCAATTTGAAATCGAAGAGGCTATTCGGAATGGATTAAAATATTATTTAGAGCCTAAGGATTATGTTTTAAGAGTAAAGCTATTCGGAGAAGAGCGAGCAGTTAGTATGGCAAACGAAACTCTTCCTGGCTTTGGACAACTAAATGATTCTACAAATAATACTGGAGCAAAATACTGGGAGATCAAGAGGATGAGAGTAGATTTAGTAATGCATAAGGAAGTCCCTCCGTCAGTTAATACTTATATTGGTGAAATTGTTCCGATACTGAGTGGTCTTGATTACGAGCGAGGAGATGAGTTTATTTTTGTGCCTATATTACCAAGTGAGCCTTTTCCTGAAAAATTTGATAATGCCCCAGCTGAAAGTAATGAATTGCCTGACCCAATGGCTAAAGCGGTTAATGAGGACCCTCTTACAAAACAAGATGTTAATATGCCTGATGATGAAATTGTGTCCACTGAAAAAGATAAACTGTTAGAAGAAGAACCTTTCTGGCTAAGGATGAGTGATATTGAAAAAGTCCTTGCGGCATCCCTTATTGTTCTTATGCTTATGATTTTGTGGGTCTTATGGAAGTTGAGAAAGGTTAAAAATGATGTTAGTTTGGAAAATAAAAGATTACCAGCTTTAATGCCTCCAGAATCTGAAAATCCTCAGTTGCCCTCATCTAACCAACAAGGTTTAGTTCCTGTGTCAGATCAAATTGACAAAATTTTGGATAAAAATACTAATAATGAAGATCATATTAATGATGCCCTATTGAATGAAGAAAATGAAAGGCTTATTCAAGAAGTAATAAAACAACTTATTGGTAGAGAAGACTGGAAGCAGGAATTAGTTCATGAAATGTCAAGAGATAAGCAATCTATGGAAATGCTTACTCAACTTATTGCAACCTTTGGTATGACAACATCTAGAAAAATTTTTTCCGGTACTATAGCTCAAAGTACATATCTAGATCTTGAAAAATTATCACAAGAATCTAATCCTACCCAAGAGGAATCTAATGCTGTTCTGAAAGATGTTCAAAAGTTTTTACTTACCAAACAGCTTACAGATCCAGAGCAAAGTACTTCTAATCCATTTGGATTTATGGATGATTTGACAACATCTCAAATAGGATTTTTAATAAAAGATGAACCAGCAAAAATTAAGGCTTTTGTAATAGTAAGGATGGAAAGTGAGGAAGCAGCGGAGCTTTTTAGAGATCTACCTAAAGATGAGAGAACAAGTGTTGCATTGGAAATGGGCAAATTGCATGAACTCCCGCTGGAGCTCGTTGAAAAAATTGGTTATAATCTTGCTGAAAAGGCCAGAAAAGTCCCTGACGAGGGAACAGTTGGAGTTGATGGGATAAAATTTATTGCTGATGTTTTAAGTGATCTAGACAATACAACTAGAGATGAATTAATAAATGGTATGAGAACTTCAGATGTAAAAATGAGCGAAGACATAGAGAGCAATTGTTTCATTTTTGAATCTCTGCCTGAAGTTCCCAAGAAAATTTTGCAGGAAGTTGTCAGAAAAATGAAACCAGAAACGGTAATTACTGCAATATCTGATTCGAATTCAAAAACGAAAGAATCAGCAATTATGTGTTTCCCTGAAAAAAGCCGTGCGGCGTTGGTTTCTTCTTTGAAAACAAAAACACCAAGTTCAGAAGAGGTTCGAAATGCTAGAAAGGAGTTTACTAATTCAATGAGAGAAATGGTAGAAGCAGGCAGGCTTGATCTTAAAGATGTAAATACAAAATTTTCCCAGCAACAAAACCAAATTGAAATGTAACTTTTTTAAAAATTTGAAAGATGTGAAAAAAATAAGAATTTATTTTTTTTCAATTTCTTCAGGGTCAGGGAGCAAAGATATGACCCTTTCAGGAGAAATTGTAGTTAAACATTTTAGATGATTAAAGTTAAGACACTTACCCCTTCCATCTTTAGAGCAAGGACGGCATTTTAGTTTTTCAAAAGTTTCTATCAATCTACTTTCTTTAATATAAGGTCCATAACCAAATTCCTTTACGGTTGGCCCAAAAAAAACAAATGCAGGAGTACCCATAGCCTCTGATAAATGGCATATAGAAGTATCATTTGTTATTGTCAATCTTGCTTGGTTGAGTAACTCAGCTGATTCGAGAATTGTGAATTCACCAGCAACGTTTTGTAATTTACCATAAAACTTTTTTTCTATCTTTGATGTTTCAAATTCATTTTTTCCTCCAACAATGACTATATGCCAACCGTTTTCAATTAATTTGGCAATTAATTTATAAAAGTAGGACAAAGGCCAGCACTTTAGTGGGTATGAAGCAGAGGGGCCTATAGCAATAAATTTTTTTGAAAAAAGACCATTTTTTTTCAAAAATTTTTTCACAAAAATTTTTGTGTTTTTTCCTGGAAAAAGTTCAGTATGATATTTAAGTTCAATATTTGAATTTTCCTTTAAAGGTTTTAGTAAATGAGTCCTCTGAGAAGAATAATTTTTAAGAAAATTGAATTTAGCAAAAATTAATAAATTTTTTTGTATACTTCTTTTTTTAATAATCCATACCCTAGGAAATTTAAAAAATCCAAAGCCAATTATATTCCAAACAATCCAAATACTTCTTAAAGATCGGTGCGCATCATAAATTAAATCAAATTTTTCATCGCGAAGATTTTTAATTAATTTATTAATTTCCCCCAATGTGTCTTTTCTTTTATGCTTGATTAATTGATCTATATGGGGATTATTTTCAAATATTGACCCCAAATCAGAAGATGTAAGAACTGAAATTCTTGAATTTGGAAAAACTTTTTTAATTTCCCGAAAGATAGGAGTAGTTAAAACCAAATCACCGAGTGAACTGAATCGAATAACTAATATTTTTTTCAAATTAAGAAGATCGCCTATATAGTTAATAAAAAATTTTCATGATGTTTGCATGATCTTATCAGACCAATTCAATTATTACTAACCAAAACAGTTAAAATGAACATTAATCAAATAAATTACAATAATTTTCAAGTAAGTTCAAAATCTGGTAATGAAAAAATTTCTTCCTTTTCAATAGGTGAAAAAATTTCATTTGATAATATTAGAAATTTTCGACAAGATTTTGAAAAAGGTGCTAATACTTTACGTTCAGTCCTAGGAGAAGACAAACATCAAATAATGATTGTAGCAATGTTTGAAGGCACAGAAAGATTATTAAATAAAGATGTGTCAGAATTTGCAGTCCATGAATATCTTGAGGGACTTAAACTAACAGCAAAGGAATTAAGTTTGAAAGGTATTACTGGAGAAAAATTTAGAAATAGTTTAATTGATCACTCTATTTCTAGTATTAACAATATTCTTACTTCTTCATAGTTTTTTTATTTTCCACTAACAGCCACTTTTTCAATTTTTATTGAAGGGGTTAATATACTGCTTCGATCATCGATATTGTTCCCTATCATAGTCAAATTTTTTAGCATTTCTAAGAAATTACTAGCAATAGTAAATTCACTAACTGGTTCTTCAAGTTTCCCTTTTCGAATCCAAACTCCTTGTCCTCCACGAGAAAAATCTCCAGTTAGAATATTTGCTCCTTGACCAGACATGTAAGTCAGATACAATCCATTTTCGACACTATCAATCAATTCTTCTTCTGAATAATCTCCATTTTTCAAAATAAGGTTAGAAATTCCTCCTGAATGACCAGTTGAGTCCATTCCAAGTTTGTTCCCCGAGTAAGTTGATAGCATATAATTTTTTAGAATACCATTTTCAATTAAAACTATGGGTTTAGCTTTGACTCCTTCGCTATCAAAGAGTCTACTCCCAATTTTCCCAGGCAGAAGAGGATTATCCATCAAATTAATATTAGAATTTGCAATATTTTCGTTGAGTTTTTTTCTAAGAAAAGATTGTTTTCTGAATATATTTTCACCCATTAATGCAGAGGCAATTTTACCAAAAAAACTTTGAGCCATTTCCGAGTTAAATATTACTGGAACTTCTTGACTCTGAGGTTTTTTTGCCCCCAATTTTCTTAATGTCCTTTTGCAAGCTTTGTCTACAATTTCTTTTGATGGGGATAAGTTTCTTAGGAACCTAGAAGTGCTATACCAACCATCAGTTTGTTTTCTTGAAAAATTTTTTGAGTCAATTAATTCATCTGAAAAATTTGAATTATCATCAGCGACCATCGAAATACCCTTACTATAAAGAGTTTTTGACTCTCCCTCTAAAAACCCATTTGAATCTGCATGAACAATATGCGATATGCTATCTGAAAAAAAAGACTGCTCTGTTCTGAGTCTCCGATCCTTATTATTACTAAGTTCTTCCAAATTAAAAGGATACTGAATCTTTTCTTCAGGTTTAATCATAGAAAATTGAGGGTCAAGAACATCTAAATTGCAATCTGCACGACCTTGTAATTTAGGATTTGGGAGGCTATAAAATAGATCCTCTCCCATAAATGTTAAAGATTCTAAGGTAGAACGTATTAAAGGAGCTAGAGTGGCTAAACTTAAATCATTAGAAGAAAGGGTTGATCTTCGTTTGTTTTTTGAAACAGTGATATGTATGCCTGAGGACCCTGATTCCTGAAGAGATTCAATTTTTTTATCTCTAACATCAATCTGAAAAGAATTCGAGTTGGCGAGAGATAAAGAAACTTGCTCCGCATTATTTTCCAGAGCTAGTTCAATAACATCTTTGGCAATACTCTTAAGTTTTTCTAGCATATACAAGCATTAAAAATTATAATTATAATATAATTTTGTTATAAAAAATTAGGCAATTTTTTGTTAGCATACAATTCCATAAGTTTTATGATTTAGTTGTCTTGATTAATTTAAATAACCAATGCCTAATAAACGATAAATTGTTTGAAAGAAGTATATGTTTAAAAATAATAAAAATATTTTTTTGCTGCTCCCATAGTTTAACTGGATAAAATAGGGGTTTCCTAAACCCTAGCTCTGCGTTCGAGTCGCGGTGGGAGCACCAGATTGTTTTGTATTTATTTAATTAACATGATCATTTCAACTTGTAAATCTGAAGGAAATTTAACCAAAACTTTTAAATTAATCAAGCGTTTTTGAATTATTAGAATTAATTTTTTAGTTTATTTAATTAAAAAAAAACATAGACAATCAATTATTTTTCATTTAAAAAAAGGGTTGCTTTTTTCCGGACTACATGATCTGATTATTCTTTAAATTTTAATTATTTTTAATTGGAAAATTAATAAAATATAAGTCATCCATTTATGTTATTAAGGCAAATAATACGAGTTGTTCTGGTTTGTAAGGTTTTTTTTATTTTTCAAGGTTTTTCTGAATCAGTTGCGAAAGAGCAGCCAATCGCTTTTAGCCATAAGCTCCATACAGTACAGAACGGTATACCATGTCAGTACTGTCATCTTTATGCTAGGCGTTCTTTTTCTTCTGGAGTTCCTCCAGTAAGTACATGTATAGGTTGCCATGGAGCTAATGAAATGAAGATTGTCAAACCAGATAGTGTAGAGGTAAATAAAGTTCGTAAATTTTGGGATGATGGAAAACCAATCCCATGGGTAAAAATTCACGATATTCCTGATTTTGTAAGGTTCCCTCATAAAGCGCATATTAATGCTGATAGCAGTCGCCTTATAGAAGAAGCTGGAGCAGGATGCAATTTGGAAAAAGAACCAAGATCTTTAGAATGTAAGTTGGCTCAATTTAGAATTGGAGGAGATGAACGATGTTTATCTTGTCATGGAAATATAAGGCAAATGGAAGTTGTTTCCGTCGTAGATGAAAATTTTGGAAAAATGGGATGGTGCATGGAGTGTCATCTTCAAGTTAAAGGTGCCAAGGATCGTAAACGTACTGGGAATACTATGGCTGGTTGGTATCATGCCAAAGAAATGGATGCAAAAAGAGAAGTTTCAATAGGTCTTATAAATGAAAAAGGTTTTCATAACCCAAATATGTTAGATTGTTACACATGTCATTATTAATTTTGAACATGCTACCGATAAGGGAATTCTAATGAAGAAGAAGGGACTAAGTAGAAGAAATTTATTTAAGTATGCTGGTGTAGGGGGGGTCACAGCTGTAGTCGCAAGTTGTGAAAAAAAGCCTGAAAAGTTAATTCCTATGCTTGTTCCACCTACCGATTATGAGTATACTCCTCACACTGCATTCAGGTATATGACTACTTGCCGGGAATGTGATTCTGGTTGCGGTCTAATGATGACTACCCGTGAGCATCGAGCTCAAAAGGCGGAAGGTAATCCAAACCATCCAATTAATAAAGGTGCTCTTTGTGCAAGAGGTCAAGCTTCACTGCAGTCATTGTACAACCCTAACCGAAATGCTCATCCACTTCTTGAAGGCCAAAAAGTTTCTTGGCAAGTTGGAATAAACAAATTTATTGAAACTTTAAAGAATGCATCTGGAAATGTTGTTTTCTTAGGCAAACGTTCAACTGGAAGTGAAGGTAGTTTTATTGATGAATGGCTTCAAATAGTTGGTGGAGGTAGTCGTATAAATTTTGAAATGATTTCTCAAGATAGTCAAATCGAAGCAAACAACATTGCTTTTGAGACAGAAGACATTGCTGACTACGCTTTTGAAAAAGCTGGTATTGTTCTCAATTTTGGGACAGATTTTCTGGGTAATTGGGGAAGTAGTGTTGAAAATTCTCGACGCTTTACCGAAATGCATGCATTTAAAGATGGTAGCAAAGGCCAATTGGTACATATATCTCCCCAAGTTTCTTTGTCTGGGGCAAAGGCTGATCGATGGATAAAAATAAATCCAGGTACGGAAGGCTTGGTTGCATTGGCAATTGCAAATGTTTTAAGACATAAGAAAAGAAATTTCCAATTCTTAGAAGATTATCTAGAATCTTTTACTCCTGAAAAAGTTTTTGAAGCAACTGGAGTCCCTGTCGACACAATAAATAAGTTAGTGTCAGATATTTTTGATAATGGTCCCCTACTGGCTTTGGCTGGAGGAAATTTGTCTTCAACTGATCAATGTGTTGAAACATTATTAGCGGTAAACATACTAAACGCTATTTCAGGGGCATTAGGTGAGACTGTTAGATTTTATGAAAAAAATACTTCCACAAGATCAAATCACTCCTCTATTTTAAATTTAATTAAGGATTTAAAAAATAATAAAGTTAAAGTACTTATAATTGATGATTCAAATCCAGTATATGCACTTCCTAAGGCTTTGAGATTTTCTGAAGCTATAGAAAATACTTTTTTAGTAAGTCTAGCTTCTCATAAAAGTGAAACTACTAAAGAGGCTAATTTGGTTTTACCTGCTCTTACAGCATATGAAAGTTGGGGAGATGTTTTCCCTAGAAGTGGAGTTAGAAGTATACAACAACCGGTTATGTCTCCAGTTAAAAACTTTGACGCAAGGGCTATGGAAGATGTGATGTTAAATGTCGCCCAGCAAATTAACAATAGTGCATTCCCAAGTATTTCATCTTATTATGATTTTCTCCGTAAGATTTGGAAAGGAATACATTCAGAAATAGGTGATTCAAGAAATTTTGATAACTTTTGGATAAGTGTTTTAGAGAATGGCGGTATTTTTGAAGAACCAAAATTCAAGTGGGTGTCCTTGAATGATAGGGTTACTTCGTTTAAATTAAAAGATCCAGGCTTTGCTAAAAAGGAAGGACTAACACTTTTACCAACAATCTCTCACTTGCTGGGAGACGGTAGTGGGTCAAATAAACCTTGGCTTCAGGAAGTCCCAGACCCTATGAGTCAAATTGTTTGGGATTCATGGGTGGAAATAAATCCTTTTACAGCCAAGAAATTAGGAATTAATGACAGGTCAATTATTGAGGTAAAAACTCCTCATGGCTCTGTGGAAGCTACTGCTTACTATCATTTCGGAATTCATAAGGATGCAATAGCAATTCCGATGGGTCAAGGCCACAAAAGTTCTGGTGATGTTGCAGATGGATTTGGAATTAATGTTATGGACTTATTGCCTAATAAATTTGATAATGCAGGTAATTTGGCTTTTGTAAGTACACAAGCAGAAATTAAATTAGTTAATACAAAATCATTTACTGTCAATACTGATGGTAATGCAAGACAATTAGGTAGGGATATATCAGCTGCTACCACTCTTGAGAAATTAAATAGTGGTCATCAGCATCATGCATCACATAAAAGGCCCACTGAAGTTTATCCTGATAGATCAGAAACAGCAGGTTATTATAAACCTTATAGGTGGGGTATGACGATTGACTTAGATCGCTGTACCGGATGTTCCGCTTGTGTGGTTGCATGTTATGCTGAAAACAATCTCCCTGTAGTTGGAAAAGTTCGCACTGCCATAGGAAGAGAAATGTCTTGGATTCGTTTGGAAAGATATATTGAAGGATATGGAGATGATTTTGAAACACGTTTTACCCCAATGCTTTGCCAACAGTGCGGTAACGCTGGTTGTGAAACAGTTTGTCCAGTATATGCTACTTATCATAATCCAGAAGGACTAAACTCAATGGTTTACAACCGTTGTGTAGGAACTAGGTATTGTTCTAACAACTGTGCTTACAAGGTTAGAAGATTTAATTGGTTTAATTATGAGTTCCCATCTCCTTTAGATCAGCAATTGAATTCAACAATAACAACTCGTGAAGTAGGTGTTATGGAAAAATGCACATTCTGTGTGCAAAGAATTCAGGAAGCAAAAAATGATGCAAAAAATCTAGGTCGTGATTTGAAAGATGGAGAGGTGGTTACAGCGTGTCAGCAAACATGTGCAACTAAAGCTATTACATTTGGTAATTTGATGGACCCAGAAAGTCAAGTTTCAAAAAAAGCTCTAAGAGATGATACAAAAAAAAGAGATCGTCAATATGAAATTTTGGCTGAACTAAATTATAAACCCGCCATAACTTATCTTAAAAAGGTGAATATTAGAGAGGTAAAAGGATTAGATTTAAAAGATAAACATTCAAAGGAAAAATCGCACGGATAACAATAAGTCGAATTAATTTGGAGCTTAAATGGTAAAAACAGTACAATATGATGACTCAGCTGGCAAAGTTATCTTAGATGATCAAAGTGGACATCCTGGAATTAGGGCTACTTCATTTGATTATGGTAGGATAAATGATGAAATGTTGGCTATGTTAGATAAACCTAGTCCATCCTATTACCTGTTGTTATTAGGTTTTTTGATGGCATTGGGATTAGGCGCACTGAGTTTAGCGATCCAAATTGACGTAGGTATCGGCTACAGTGGTATTAGCCATCCTATTGCTTGGGGTTTTTATATTACAAATTTTGTTTTCTGGATTGGTATTGGTCACGCTGGAACTTTGATTTCAGCTGTATTTTATCTTACTAGAGCACCTTGGCGAACTGCCATATACAGAAGTGCTGAAGCAATGACAGTATTTGCTGTTATGACCGCAGGACTTTTTCCCTTACTGCATACCGGAAGACCGTGGTTAGCTTTTTGGTTGATACCGTATCCTAATGAAAGAATGCTCTGGGTGAATTTTAAGTCTCCCCTTCTCTGGGATGTGTTTGCGGTTACTACATATATGTCTGTGTCTATTATGTTTTTCATGTTGGGTTTAATTCCAGATCTGGCTATTTTGAGAGATGAGGCTTTACGAAAAGGGAAAAAATTAAAGGCTCTTATTTACACACCAATGGCATTGGCATGGCGAGGTACTAATCACCAATGGGTTCACTATATGAGAGGATATCTTATTTTTGCCGCGATAGCGACACCATTAGTTTTTTCAGTACATTCTATAGTTTCATGGGATTTTGCAATGTCTTCTGTACCTGGATGGCATACAACAATTTTTGCTCCTTATTTCGTTGCGGGGGCAATTTTTTCCGGATTATCTATGGTTTTGACAGTTTTAATACCTATGAGAGCTGTTTTTGGCTTACAGGACTACATTTCGAATCATGTTATTCAAAGTGTATCTAAAATGATTATCTTTACTTCTATTATAGTTGGATATGCTTATGCTTCAGAGTTTTTTATAGCTTATTATAGTGGTAGCCCATACGAAAGGGCAATTTTTTACTACCGACCATTTGGAGAAATGAAAAGTTGGACTTTACTTGGAGATAATATAATAAATTTCCCGCAGATAGCTTTTTGGTTAATGGTTTTTTGTAACGTTATTGCACCTATACCTTTATGGAGGTGGAAAATAAGGAATAATCCATTAGCAGTCTGGATAATAGCAGCACTAGTAAATGTAGGTATGTGGTTTGAACGTTTCAATATAGTTGGTAGCTCTTTACAGCATGAATATGATCCTGCTTCATGGGGCGAATATTGGCCAACTGTTGTAGAAGCTGGTATTACTGTGGGAAGTTTTGGATTTTTCTTTACACTTTTTACACTCTTTGCGAAGTCTTTACCTCCAATGGCAATCATGGAATTGAAGGAGGGAACAGTGCCACCTCTAAAAAGTGCTAGAAAGGGTATTAAATGAAAAAATTTGTTGGAGTATGGGGCATTTTTGAATATTTAGACGAAACTACAGAAACGATCGAACAAGTTAGAGAAAAAGGAATTCAACCAACAGTAATAACTCCTTGTCCTCGTCATGAAATAGACCATGCCCTTGGTAATCCAGGCACACTAGTTCCGTGGATTGCTTTAGTTTTCGGAGCATTGGGGTGTTTAATCGGATTTAGTTTGCCTGCATGGACAGCATCTGACTGGGTTTTACCTGTAAGCGGCAAGCCTATAGTGGCTATTCCTCCTTTTACAATCATAGGTTTTGAGTTAACTATATTATTTACAGCTATACATACTTTGGCCGGACTGGCCGTTTTAGGAATCATTGATTCATTTAGGTTCCCAATTCCAAAGGGAGCAAAAAATTACACTCGTTTTCAAAGAGATCGATTTGGTGTAGTGGTTCGCTGTAACACTGAAATAATAGACGAAATGCAAGCAATTATGAAGAAAAATGGAGCTGAGGAGATTCATGTTGAAAAATAATATGATAAGAACTCTTATACAAAAATTTTTGATATTAGCTTCTTCACTATTGCTAATTCCCGAGTTGGTTTTTTCATTAGAACAATACCCTTATTATGATCCTCAAAAAGGATATGGAATTGAAAATGATGGGAGTCCCTGGTTTGATGGAAAGGACTATCCTTATTTCCAAGAGATGTATGATGGCAAGGGTATTAAACCTCAAGAAGAGGGGAGTTATCTTAAATTTCCAAAAAAATCTATTCCCGTAAGAAAGGTTTTGGGAAAAATCGTAAAGATTTACGATCCATTCATTCCCGCAATATTTGGTGATGGTTCTGGAGAAAAGGGAAATCCAAGGGAATTTAGGCCAAAAAATCCAACTCAACCCACATCAGAATCAATTGACCGTGGTAGAGCATTATTTAATACTTATTGTGCAGCTTGTCATGGAGTTGACGGACTATCTCAAACAGTGGTTGTTGATAAGGGAGTACCGGCTCCTCCTATAACTGCTTTTTTTAAAATACCGACGGCAGCGCCTCATCTATATAATAAAATTAAGTATGGTAGTTTTTTTCAGGAACCAAGAGGGTTTATGCCTTCATATGGTGCGCAGACCTCTGTAAGGGATAGATGGGATATGGTCAACTATATGATGAGTGATGTTTTTGGTATGGAGAAAAATCAATGAAAGAAATTGCGGAGAAATCACTTTTCGAAATTCCAGGTAGTATTAAAATTATACTTTGGGTTTTAATACTTTTGGGTATAGGAATGTTTTCTTGGGGATTATTACATCAAGATAAAGCGAATGTCTTAAGAACTTGGCAAGTATTTTTGATAAATACTGTTTTTTGGGCAGGAATTGCTCATTCTGGCATCTTTTTCAGTGTTATTTGGCAACTTACGGATGCCAAATGGGGAAGGCCTTTTAAGAGGATATCAGAAGCTTGTGCTGGATTCCTCCCTTACTCATTTATAATGTTTATTATTGTTTTTTTTGGCAGTGATATACTTTATGAGTGGACTCATAGTCCATTCTTACATCATGGGGTTGCGGTAAAAGCAGGATGGTTAAATCTTCCATTTTTTATAAGTAGAAATATTTTCTGGTTAGTCTTGATGTATGGGCTCTCATGGTGGTTTGTTAAAACCTCAATAAAGCCAGATATTGCTCTTGCGAGAAAGCTTTTAGGTTCTGAATGGGGAGGAGCTTTTGCTGACAAGATTTTGAGTGGATATGGGAAACATGAAGATGAAGTAATCCGGCTTGAAAAGTTATCCAGAAAAATTGCACCTGCTTTAGCAATTATTTATGCCATAGGGGGATCTTTTCTGGCATGGGATTTTGTCATGACTTTAGATCAGGAATGGTTTAGCACTTTATTTGGAATATTTTTCATTATTGGTAATATGCACGCTTTTTTGGGTTTAATGCTTTTTGTAAGTGTGTCTGTTAGAAAGAAATTTAATTTAGAAGATTATATAACTATTAACCGTCTCCACGACTTAGCAAAAATGGTCTTTGCTTTTTCACTACTATGGGCTTACATGGGATATTCTCAATATCTAGTGATTTGGTATGCAGATTTGCCAGAAGAAACACCATTTCTTGTAATCCGCTCAATGATTAAACCATGGGATTTAATGTTTCTTTTATTAATTATAGCAGTTTTTGTAATTCCATTTTTGGGACTTTTGCCTAAGACTTTTTGTCGTATACCCAATTATATAAGAGTTATGGGGCTATGGGTTGCAATTGGACAATGGTTTGCGGTCTATTTTTTGGTTGTACCATCGCTACAACATTATGGACACTACCATATATTATTAGGTTTACAGGAACTTTTTATTACACTAGGCTTTCTGGGAATATTTATAATTACCTACCTAAACTTTCTTCGTAAAGTTACTATCCTTCCTATCTCAGATAAACACTTATGCAAATCATGGTTAGGACATTAAATTAATAAAAATACAATTAAAAATTATAAGTTTTTGATACTAAAAATACTTTCATTATCCTTCTCTACAAAATATTCTAAGTTTTGGTAAATTGAGAATGAATAGAATTTTTAATAAAAGAATTCCACTTACTAATAATTTACTTTTTTTAATATTTCTTTTCTTCAATCTGATTATTAATGACGCCTTTTCTCAAGAAATTGATTACTTAGATGAGGATCCCTATTTAGACCCTTATGCTGCAGATAAAATTCTAAATCCTCTTAAAAGATCTAATTCTAATAAATCTTTTTTACTAGGAATAAGTTATGGATTGAACCCTATAATTATCCTAGCTCCTGCATTAAATTTAGCATTTTACTGGGATCCATTAATAATTGGTTTTGAAATGAGTGACTCTGATTCTATTGGAATTTGGTCAAAGGAAAGAAGTGAAAATTTTGGGAATTCTAGATTTAAAGCGAACACCAAATTTCTTAAATGGTTTGTCGGTGAGAATTTTTATATTATAGTTACCCGAGACGAAAGGAGTGTTGATTTATGGAATAGAACTTTTAATAGAGATTCTGGTAAAGCATTATTTGATATGTTTGTAAATACAAATTTTAGCAGCTTCGGAATTGGTTTTTTGCGTTTTAACGGTATTGGTTTTTTAGGAATTGATATTTTAAGATTGAATTTTCTTAAAAACGATTCGGTCACAATAGTTGAAAAATGGGAGACATGGTCAGATTTAAGTGGCAGTAGATATCGGTTAGATGAAAACATTCTTGAGAGATCAGAAAAATGGAAAAGAATACTCCATTCTCCAACAGGATTTCTAATTACAGTAGGTATAAATTTCTGAAATATGTTTAAAATATTATGTGGCTAAAACTTTTTTTGAATTTGATATTGTAAAATAGTACCAAATAAGAACTAATATTAAAATAAATAAAAAAAATATTGCAGAATAATTTATTGCTTCCCATCCAATTGAAGTCTGTATTACCCCTGCGATAAGAGATGTAAATGCAGCTGAACCAAATACAAGAAAATCATTAACTCCCTGAACTATTGCTTTTTCTGACGGTGAATATGTATCTGTAACCATGGATGTACCTGACACAAACATAAAATTCCATCCTACTCCTAGTAAGATTAGGGCCCACCAAAAATTGAAAACGTTGTTTCCAGCAAAATTTGTTAAAATGCATAAAAAATTTAGAAGTATCCCAGTAATAATTATTTTTACAGGTCCAAATCTTTTTATTAAAGACCCTGTAAAAAATGATGGGGCAAACATACCAACAACGTGCCATTGTATTACAAACGCAGCATCACTGAAAGGATAACCACAATATTCTGTCATTGCAAGTGGTGTAGCGGTCATTATCAATGCCATCACTCCGTAGCTTATCATTGAGGAAAGGATTGCAACTAAAAATTTGGGTTGAAAAAAAATTTTACTTAATTTGCGTCTTTTTCCAGTTTTTTCTTCTGTACTTGGCTTGGGAAGATTAACCTTCAAAAGAATAAAAATAACTAATAAATGAATTAAAATCATATATATATAGCTACCAGCGAAAGGTGAATGTTTTAAAAAATTTTTAGCACTTGAAGCAACTGCAGGACCTATTAACCCAGCAAAAATTCCCCCTAACATTACAAATGATATAGCCTTAGTACGAAAAGATTCTGATGAGACATCTACCGCCGCAAATCTATAAAGTTGAGTAAAACCGCTTAAAATTCCCAAGCAAAACACACTGAAGCAAAAAAAAGGGAAATTTTTATAAACTATTGATAAACTAGATGATGTAGCACCAATTAATCCGATGATTGTTCCAAATATAAATCCATACTTTCTACCTATTTTTTTCATTAAAAGGGATGCAGGAAGACCGGACAACATTGTGCCAATTAGGTGAAAAGAAAGAGGTAAAGTTGCTAATGATTTATTACTAGAAATATCAAATCCAATGATTGAAGATGCAGAAACTGTTAAGCTACTTGTACTTGCGGAAAGAGCAAAA
>CACGSI010000021.1 GCA_902575715.1 uncultured SAR324 cluster bacterium | reverse complement strand
GTCATTATATTTTGGTGGCGGAACTCCCTCACGTTTGAAAAAGGATAATCTTTTATTGTTAATACAAAAAGTCCATGAATTTTTCCCATGGTCTGAAAAAATTGAAATTTCAATTGAGATGAATCCGGAAGATGTTAGAGAGAAATACTTGAAAGATGTTTGTGAACTTGGTTTTAATAGAATTAGTTTGGGAGGACAAAGTTTTCAAACTTCTACTTTAAGAAAGTTAGGAAGATCTCATTCAGAAAATCAATTAAGAGAAGCTATAAAAATAATAAAAAACTCTAAGGTGAACAATTGGAACCTTGATTTAATTTTTGGAGTACCTGGTCAAAACTTTTCAAGTTTTAAGGATGACATTGAAGAAGCAATTTCATACAATCCTTCTCACATTTCACTTTATGGGTTAGAAATTCATGAAAAAACAAGATTTGGAAAAGATCAAAAAATAATTAATTGGGAATCTAGTCATAAAGAACAATACCGAGAAATGTATCTTTGGGCGGTTAAACGTTTAGAAAAATCAGGATTTTTTCAGTATGAATTATCTAATTTTTCAAAAAAAGGAAAGGAGGGACGAAATAATTTGTTAGTTTGGTCTGGTATCGAATACTTAGGATTTGGTGTAGGTGCACACTCTTTTTTTGGAAAAAAACGTTGGAATAATAAAAGTTCAATAAAATTTTATTTGAAGGATCTTTCGAACAAAAAACTTCCAACAGATTCTGAAGAAAGATTATCTAAAGAACAATTAGCCACAGAATATTTTATGTTAAGTTTACGCCAAAAAAAAGGATTTAATCTTGATATTTGGCAAAATTACTTCGGACTTAAACTTCAACAAAAACAAATTGATTTAGTTAAAAAGCTGAGTGAATTAGGTTTAGCTAACTTGGAAAGCAAAATTTTGTCTTTAACACCAGAAGGATTTTTGGTTGCAGATAGAATTACTTTAGATTTTTTGACTTTAGAAAATAATTTTTGAGTCTGAATTGTATATTAGAAATTTAAAGTTTTTCTCTTTGTTGCCGAAAAGTAAGTAAAAGGATTTCCAAGTTAGATTATCAAATTTACTAGATGTATTAAGAATATTACTATTTGTTGGAGATAAAAAAATGAGAATTCGAAGCAATGTTTCTTCTTTAAATACTTTACGTCACTCTGAGAAAAATTTAAATCAAGTTAAAGATTCAATCGAAAAATTAAGTTCTGGAACAAATATAAATAGTGGTGCTGATGGCCCGGCGACTTTAATAGCCTCAGAAAGATTAAGAGGCCAAATAGCAGGGTTAAGGCAAGCATATATGAATAATGAAAGTGCAATAGCTATGTTTCAAACTGCAGAAGGAGCTTTAAGTGAGTTCAGTAACATATTGATACAATTAAAACAATTATCTGTGCATGCTGCAAATGAAGCAGTTAACGATGAATCAATGCTAGCCGCAGATCAGGAAGAAGTAGAAAATATCCTTGCAACCCTCAACAGAATAGTCGAAACAGCTAGATATAATGGGAAGAGTTTGTTAGATGGTAATTTAGGCGCCAATGGAGCTGCTGTTGGAGAAAATATTCGCTTTGTAAATGCAGAAACATGGACTAAAGATTCTCCTGTGAAGGGTTATGAAGTTGATATAACCCAAGTTGCAACTCAACCATATATAAGGGGTAAAATTCCTTTGAGTGTAAAAAATATAGAAGATGGAGTAAAAATATTATTGAGTGAAGGTGGACGAAATGTTGAAATTAATACTACCACTGGTAAGCTTAAGGAAAATATTGAAGAACTATTGGCAAATCATAAGAAAGATCCTAATCGCTTTCCGGAAAAAGAAACCTCAGAAAATATTCGTGCAATAGTTATGACTTCTATTCAAGAATCGATAGATGCTTCTGGTTTATCATTAGAAGCCTTTGAAACTCCAGAAAAAACATTTTATATTCGACATAAGGAATTTGGAGAAGGACCTGCCTTTTCGGTTACTTCAAATATTCCTGGAATTCTAACAAAAAATAAAAATGTTGCTGAATCATCAATCCCCGGGCTGGATATTGCTGGTAAAATAGGTGACAGTTTTGCTAGCGGCAAAGGTCAATTTTTAACTGCAATAAAGAGATCTTCGCCGGCTCAAGGAACAACAATTCAGTATGATCGTACTATAGGACTTAAAGAGGTCCCTTTAAGGAATGAGCAAGGATTAGTAGTGGGAACGGATTTTGTTGAGGAAACGCACGAAGAAATTGTGGGTTCTTCAACAAACCCAAAAATAGAGGGTTATGTTCATGTATCTCAACAAACTAAGAATATAAATCTTGGAACGGAGCCAGGCTTAGAGAGAGGTTTTTCTTTTAAGAACATACGAACCAACAATTTGGCTATGGGAGTGGAAAACGAAAGCAATTTCCAAAGTTTGGATGATATAGATTTAACTTCAAAGCAAGGTGCAAATGATTCAGGGATTTTGATAGATAAGGCAATAGACGAAATTTCTTTAATTCGCGGACAAATAGGCGCATTCCAAAAGCATACAGTTGAAAGTAATCTAAATTCTTTAAGAATTGCAGAAGAGAACATTACCGAGGGTGAATCTACCATCCGAGATACTGATATGGCGGCTGAAATGTCCAAATTGACAGGAGGACAAATACTTTTGTCAGCAAGTCAATCCATGCAAGCACAAGCTAATCAAGTCCCAGAAAATGTATTACAATTACTTCAAGGATGATTCTTCTTAGAGGCCAACAATTGTATTCCTAAATACCGATTTTGAATTTTTTTATTATTTTGTAGATTCTGTGAAGTCCCTGACCAGACAATTTTTCCTTTTTCAATGATAAAATGTCTTTCAGCTAAATTTGTTAGTGCTTCTATATTTTTGTCTACAATTAAAATAGATTGACCTGCTAATTTTAATTCTTTTAAACATTCCCAAATTTCTTTTCTTAGCATTGGAGCTAGTCCTTCTGTTGCTTCATCTAATATTAATAATTTTGGGTTAGTCATTAAAGCTCTACTTATGGAAAGCATTTGTTGCTCTCCTCCAGAAAGTTGACTACCCATTTCACTAGAACGCTCTTTCAAGCAAGGAAAGAGTTCAAAAACACGATCTAAAGTCCATTGATTTGAATTACCAAAATGATTGGATGCAGTTGCAATTAGGTTTTCAAAAACACTAAGATTAGGAAAAATTTGTCTTCCCTCCGGTACCAAGCCTATACCAGCTTTAGCAATTCGATATGTAGGCCAATCTATAACATTTTTACCTTCAAATATTATTTTTCCTAAATTAGCTCTAACTATTCCCATTATCGAGTGAATGGTTGTAGTTTTACCCATACCATTTCGTCCTATGAGGGTTACTACCTCTCCAGCATTTATTTTCAAATCAATTCCAAAAAGGACCTGGCTTTGTGAATAAAACGTTTCTAATTTTTTTAACTCAAGCATAACTTTCTAGTTCTCCTAGATATGCTGCTTGTACAACAGGATTGCTCCTTATAAACTCAGGAGTACCACTGGCAATAGCTCTTCCATAGACCAGAACGGTGATTTTATCTGCCAGTGTAAAAACTACTTTCATGTCATGTTCGACTAGAAGAATGGTAATTTTATTCTTAAGTTTTTGGAGAATACTTACCATATCTTTAGATTCTTCAGGTCCCATTCCTGCCAAGGGTTCATCAAGCAATAGAATTTTTGGATCTGTAGCTAAAGAAATTGCAATTTCTAATTGACGATGCTCGCCATGGGAAAGTTGACCAGAAATAATATCAGCTCTCTTTTCAAGGTTTACTTTTTTTAAAAAAAATATAGCAGGCTCTATTAATTTAGGATCTTTTTTTGTGTTTTTCCAAAAACAAAATGAATGACCTGAGCGAGCTTGAACAGCCAGTGCTACATTTTCCAAAGTTGTCATATCTTTGAAGATATTTGTAATTTGAAATGAACGGGCTAATCCTAGAATAGATCTGGAATGAATAGGGAGGTCAGATATATCTTTATCATCAAAAAAGATTTTTCCGGAATCTTGTTTGATTTCTCCAGTAATTTGCTTGATTAATGTGGTCTTTCCAGCTCCATTAGGTCCAATCAATGCGTGAAGTTCCCCAGTTTCAACGCTAAGTGAGAGTTTATCTGTAGCTATAATTCCTCCAAAAGATTTTACAAGACTGTTTATTTTTAACATTTCAATCGACTGTTAATTTTCTTTTAAAATTATTTCGATCCCAATACATATCAATAAAAATAAGAATTCCATCTATTCCCCCTCGGACAAAAATTACCATAAAAATTAACAATGGACCGAAAAATAATTGCCAATATTCAGTAATCCCTGAAAGAATTTCTTCTAATAAAAGAAAAGCTACAGCCCCAATTACAGGACCAAAAAGTGTACCTACCCCTCCTAAGACAATCATAATGATCAAATCTCCTGATTTAGTCCAATGCATTACGGCGGGGCTAACGAAATCAGTTTGATTTGCAGATAAAACTCCTGCCAAGCCACAAATTGACCCGGAAATTACAAATGCGACTAGTTGGTAACGAAATACTGGAAAACCAAGAGACATCATTCTCTCGGTATTAGATTTAGCCCCTCTGATAACCATTCCAAAACGAGAATTTATTAAACGATGAGAAATAAACAGAGTGAATATCAAAAAGAAATAATTTAGATAATACAAAACATTTTCATCAGATAAATCTAATAACCCATTAAAATCACTGCGCATAAATAAACTTAGACCGTCATCGCCTCCGTACTTTTCATTTCCAACAGCTAAATAATAAAACATTTGAGCAAATGCAAGAGTAATCATAATAAAGTAAATACCATGTGTCCTTAGTGAGATGACTCCTATAACTAATGAAGCAAAGGCGGATAATGTTATAGCAATTATAAAATGCAAGAACCCGTTCCCCATCCACCCAATGGAGTCTTCTATGTTATGGAATACTCCAATTCCAACTACGTAAGCTCCTATTCCCATATAAACCGCATGACCAAAACTCACCATACCTCCAAATCCAAGAATAAGGTTAAGACTAATAGCTCCTATTGATAGGACCAACATTCTTGAAAATAAAACAGTGTAGAAAGGTTCGTCAAATATAGAAGATATTATTGGAAGGATAGCTAAAATTGTCATTAAAGTTGTAATAAAAATTGTCCTGGGAGAAAAACTCATTTATACTCCTCGTGGAGGAAAAAGGCCTCTAGGTTTTATAGCTAAAATGAAAGCCATTAAGATATATATAAGCATTGAGGAAAGTGCCGGAGCAGCAGTATTTGCTACATTCGTAGGAAAAAAAATGGCAAGTATATCCGGAAGGAATGAACGCCCAACAGTATCTATAAATCCTACAATTAATGATGCAACAAAAGCACCTTTTATAGATCCAACACCACCTATTACTATCACAACTAAAGTAATTATTAAGATTCCTTCGCCCATTCCAATTTCAACTGTCAAAATTGGTCCGGCCATGAGCCCAGCCAAGCCAGCTAGAGCAGCTCCTAGCCCAAAAACGATTGTATAAAGAAATTTAATATTTATTCCAAGTGCGCTAACCATCTGCCGGTTACTAGCTCCTGCACGAATTAGCATTCCAATTTTTGTCTTTGAAACTAACAAGTAAAGTAAAAAGGCAACTATAATGCCTAATGCAATTATAAGTAATCTGTATGAAGGATATCTAATTCCAAAGAAAAGTTCTATACTACCACTTAGTATTGCAGGAAGGGGAATGTCTAGACCAATGGGTCCCCATAAAAGTCTAACAAATTCATTTAAAAATAAAATAAGACCAAATGTAGCCAAGACTTGATCCAAGTGATTTCGAGAATAAAGGGTCCTCAAAGCAATAACTTCAATAATTATTCCTAAAATCATAATAGCTGGTATAGCTATTAATGCACCCAATAAAAAAGAATTAGTCCATTGAGTAAAGGTTGCAGCAAAATAGGCTCCCATCATGTATAAAGAACCATGAGCTAGATTTATTAGATCCATGATACCAAAAATAAGTGTCAACCCGGCAGCTAATAAAAATAATAATATGCCAAATTGTAGCCCATTTAATGTTTGTTCTAAAAGAAGAATCCAGTTCACATCAGCCTATTTTTGTAAATGTGATCAAAAATCCTAAAAAGGGGATGTGGTAGAATTTTATAACCTTCCAACATTAGAAATAAAAAGTTACCACGACATCTTACAATCTTTTGCGTAAGTGTCTTTATGATTAGCATAAACTGTTTTTTGAATACTTGTAGTGTAGTTCCCTTGAGAATCTTTTACCACTTTACGTAAATAAAAATTTTGAATCGGGAAATGGTTATTTCCGTATTTAAATGATCCCCTTACAGAGGCGAAAGAAGCCCTGCGCATTGCATCTCGCATTTCGTTTTTATCTTCAAGATTACCGTTGACAGCTCTAACAGCACTGTCAATAAGCATTATAGTATCATAGGACTGAGCGGCATAAAATGTTGGATATCGTCCATATTTCTTACGATAGTCTTGCACGAAAATTTTGTTTGCTGGATTTGGAAGGTCTGGAGCCCAAAACTGTGTCATCAATCCTCCTTCGGCTAAATCTTTTAAACGTGGAAGATTCAAAGAATCGACTGTAAAAGCCGAATAAAAAGGAATCTTGCCTTGAAGACCAGCTTGAGAATATTGTTTTATTATCTGTAATCCATGTTTCCCTGGATAGAATACAAATACCGCATCTGGATTTGTAGATCTAATTTTAGCTAGTTCTGCAGAAAAATCTATTTGTGCAGGGAACTTGGTCATGTCTTTACCAACTACTTCCCCTTTAAATGTTCTCTCTAAACCGGCGACCATACCTTTACCTGCGGTATAATTAGGTGCCATTATATAAAGGTTTCTAACACCTAGTTGGTTTAGAACTTCCCCCATAGCCATTGTAGTTTGATCATTTTGCCAAGAAGTAGAGAAAAAATCTTCATGACACAATTTACCTGCTAAGGCTCCTGGACCAGCATTGGACGAGATCATAAAAGGTCCTTTTCCAACTACAGAATTTCGTGATGCTAATAATACGTGACTCCAAATATATCCCGCAACGAAGTGAACCTTTTCTTTTTTTACTAACCTTTCTGTTTTTTGTTTACCTACATCTGGTTTAAATGTGTCATCTTCATAAAAAACTTGAATATTCGAGTCACCCATTTTTCGACCTAAATGATCAAGTGCTAGCTCTACAGCATCTCTCATATCGTTACCAATAGCTCCAGCTCCTCCTGTGAGAGTAGTAACAAATCCAATTTTTACAGTTTCTGCAAAAACAACATGACTTATCAACATTGCAAATATAGAGAGAGTGCCTAATAAACCTAATTTCATTTCCTCTACTTATTATTTTTAGTTATTGCATTATATAGATTTTTTTGACGGAACAGAAAATCAGTTGCAGAAGCAATGACAATATCCCATACTTTCAGAGGTGTCAACCTGAAAATAAAGCATTTTGTTTACTTTCTTCAAAGATAAAAGGTTGAAAAATGTAATGGACTTTTTTTAATTTAGTTTTTGAATGAAATTGGAAAAAAAATTGCAAAAGTACTAAAATATATAAATTAAGATTAAATTTAAAAATTTAATCTACATAATGTAGTATATTAAAACAAATTAATTTAGAATTTTTATGCTACAATACGTCTACTATTACTACATAATTCAATATACATCTTAATAATAGTAATTATTATATGTGAACAACATATCAAAAATATTATATCTTGCCGAGGATAAGTTAATTTTGAAAATGATGTAATATTTAGAAAAAATTCTTTAAAAAATGTATATTTAGAATTTAAGAATATTCAATTGATTTAAAAGTTTCCTTCCTCGATTTCATTAATATTTGGAAAAGTTTTTGGATTGACAATGTCTACTGTTGCAGAACGTTGTTGTGATAGCATACCCCCATCAACTTTAATTACGTCACCGGTAATGTAACGAGCATCATCAGAAGCCAAGAACATTGCTGGACCTGATAAATCTTCTGGATCTCCCGGTCTTCCTAAGGGAATATTCTCTCCTCTGAGATTCCTAGCTTTATCGTCCATTCCTTCCGTATCTATTGAACCAGGCATCAAGGCACAAACCCTTATGCCATATGGGGCTAAATCAAGCGCCATTGCTCTGGTGAGGGCTTCTATTCCTCCTTTTGATGCGTCATATGCACAAAAAGCTCTGTGCGCTCTAGTGGCCCCGCCTGAAGACATGTTAATAATTACACCTTGGCCAAGTTTTGCCATAATTTTTGCGGCTCTTAATGAACAAAGAAAATGACCTGTAAGATTTATATCTATAATTTTTCGCCACCATTTTTCGTTTGCCTCAAAAAAATGTAGCATTGGTCCTATTTTGCCAGCATTATTTATTAAAACATTTACTTTATTGAATTCTTTAATTGCAACTTGGAAAATATGATCTACTTGTTTCCCTTTTGAAACATCAGCTATAGCTCCAACACTATGACCCCCAGTTTTATTTATTTCTTCTACAACTTTATTTACGCTTATTTCTTCGATATCATTTACAACTACTGACGCTCCTGCCTCAGCAAAACTTTTAGCTATAGCTCTACCAATACCATTTCCGGCTCCAGTAACGACAACAACTTTATTTTTAAATTTGTATTTCATAAGTATTTTTTAAGTTTTTTTAAGATTTGTATTTTAAATTCAGTAATTAATTATTACTATTAGTTGTTAAGTGTTTTATAAAAAGATAGATTTAATCTTTCGTTTATTAAAATCAACAATTGATATAACATATTTTTTTAATATTATAAGTTAAAATATTTTTCATTTGTGTTAAATTGTAAAAAAATAAGTAATTTTTATTTTGATAATTAAAGAAATTTTACAGATGTTGTTTTGAAAAATCATATATTGTTTTGCACATTCAATTAATTTTGAGTCTTCATTAAGGAGAATTTATGTCAAGTTACACAGATAAAACTACAAAATCTATTGGTATCAAGGATAACGCATTATTTCGTCAAAAAGTCTATATAAATGGTAAGTGGGAAGATTCAATTAGTGGAAAAACAACAAAGATTACTAATCCTTCAACTGGAGAAATTCTTGGAACTGTTCCGGAGTGCGGAGCTGTCGAAGCAAAAATTGCAATTGAAGCGGCGAATGATGCTTGGCCTGCTTGGAGATCGAAAACAGCTAAAGAAAGAGCCTTGATTCTAAGACGTTGGTTTGAGCTAATGATGGAAAATCAAGAAGACCTGGCTCGTTTAATGACTGCAGAACAAGGAAAACCTTTGTCTGAGTCTAGAGGAGAGATCGCATACGCTGCAAGTTTTATAGAATGGTTTGCTGAAGAGGGTAAGCGGATCTATGGGGATACAATACCAACTCATGGAACGGATAAGAGAGTTGTTGTTTTAAAACAACCCATTGGAGTCACAGTTGCTATAACACCATGGAACTTTCCTGCTGCCATGATAACACGAAAAGCCGCACCAGCTTTAGCTGCTGGATGCCCAATGGTAATTAAACCGGCTCCAGACACTCCTTTCTCTGCTTTTGCGCTTTGCGAACTTGCCGAACGTGCAGGTGTTCCAGCCGGAATTCTAAGTACATTAACTGGAGATGCAGCTGGTATAGGAGGAGAATTTACTGGAAATCCGATAGTTAGAAAATTAAGTTTTACTGGATCAACGGGTGTAGGAAAACTTCTAATGGAACAATGTTCGGGCACAGTAAAAAAAATGGCGCTAGAATTAGGTGGTAACGCGCCTTTTATTGTTTTTGATGATGCAGATCTAGAAGCAGCTATACCGGGTGCTATGGCAAGTAAATTTAGGAATGCTGGACAAACTTGTGTTTGTGCAAACAGGATTTTAGTTCAAAGTAAAGTTTATGAAAAATTTACTCAAATGCTTGCAAATGCTGCAAAAAATCTGAAGGTTGCGGATGGTTTTGAAGTTGGTACTGATCAAGGTCCTCTGATTAATGAAGCGGCAGTAAAAAAAATTGAAAGTCATATCAATGATGCTGTTTCTAAGGGTGGAAAAATTCTTGCTGGAGGACGAAGACATGAGTTAGGAGGAACGTTTTTTGAACCTACTGTCATTTCTGATGTAACGACAGATATGCTTGTTGCAAAGGAAGAGACTTTTGGTCCTATGGCTCCGGTATTCAAGTTTGAAACTGAGGAAGAAGCCATTTCTATGGCAAATGATACGGAGTTTGGTTTAGCCGCATATTTCTATAGTCGAGACATTGGTAGGATATGGAGAGTATCTGAAGGTTTAGAATATGGGATTGTAGGTGTAAACGAGGGAATTATTTCAACTGAAATGGCCCCTTTTGGCGGAGTAAAGGAATCAGGCATTGGTCGTGAAGGCTCTAAGTATGGTATAGAAGATTTCCTTGAGTTAAAGTATCTTTGTATTGGAGGAATTAACAAATAATTAATTCTTTATATAAACTAATTTAATTTTTTATTTTATAATGAAAATTAAAATTGAGCTAATGGGGTCTTTGGTTGATTATCATCCACTAGCAAAAGAGGGAGTGTTTGAAATTAAAATTAAAGATAGTTCTTCTATTTTGGATTTGTTGCACTTTCTTAAAATTAAGAGAAAAGTTGTTGTTTCAGTTAACGGAGACGAAGAAAAGGGGTTAGATTCCATTCTAAGTGAAGGGGATGAAGTTTTAATATTTACAGTAATGAGTGGCGGATAGTCATTAAAAAATTTAGATAACAAGGAGAATTTATGCCTTACGGTTATACGGGTAAAGTATTGCATGCTGACTTAACAAAGGGGGTATTAAGTATTGAAGAACCTGAAGAAAAATTTTATAGAACATATATGGGTGGAAGTGCAATGGGAATGCACTATGTTTTAAAAGAAACTCCAGCAGGAGTTGATCCTTTTAGTCCTGAAAATGTTCTAGCTTTGTGTACCGGAGTTGTAACAGGGACTCCCATCTCTGGTCAAAGTCGTTTAACTTCTGTTGCTAAATCTCCCCTAACTGGCTGTATTGGAGATGCCCAAGGTGGTGGATTTTTTCCTGCAGAAATGAAATTTTCTGGATTTGATGCTGTTATAGTTAAGGGTAAATCTAAAAAACCTGTTTACCTTTGGCTCCATTACGGTGAGGCTGAAATATGTGATGCTTCTCACTTGTGGGGTTTAACCACTGGAGACGCTGAAGATAAATTGAAAGAAGAGCTTGAAGACAAACGAATAGAAGTTCTACAAATAGGACCAGCTGGTGAAAATCTTGTACGTTATGCAGCGATCATTAGTATGAGTAATAGAGCAAATGGTCGTACTGGCATGGGTGCTGTGATGGGATCAAAAAATCTTAAAGCAATTGTTGTTAGGGGTAAGCAAAAGCCAATGATAGCTAATCCTGAAAGGTTCAAAGAACTTCAGAAATGGGGTTCAGCAAATCTTGAAGAAACGGGAATGGATGATTTCGGGAAGTATGGAACACCCGATGTATGTTCACCTCAAAACAGAAAAGGTGGCTTGCCTACATATAATTTTAATAGTGGGACATTTGATAAACATGAGGAAATTAATGGAAAAACTCTTTATGATGAACATCTTCGAGGTCATGAGAGAAATGAACAAAATCGTTTTGGAAGAGATACATGTTTCAGTTGTACTGTAAAATGCAAAAGAGTATCTCAGATAGATTCGGGTCCATTTAAGACAGAAGCAAAATATGGTGGCCCTGAGTACGAAACATTGGCAACATTTGGGAGCTACTGTGGAATAAGTAACATGGATGCAATTATTCATGCAAACGCTTTATGTAACATGTATGGAATGGATACTATTTCATGTGGTGCGACGATTTCATGGGCTATGGAGTGTTGGTCGGAGGGTAAAATAACCGAAAAGGATACTGGGGGTATTAAATTAGAGTATGGAAGTGCAGAAGCAATGGTTAAAATGACAGAATTAATAGCCAAAAAGGAAGGATTTGGTAAAATTTTAGCTGAAGGTTCTCAAAAGGCATCAGAAATTATAGGACGTGGAACAGAAGATTATCTAATTACAAGTAAAGGTCAAGAAGCCCCTGCACACATGCCTCAAGTAAAACGAAGCTTGAGCGTAATTTATGCGGCCAATCCATTCGGTGCTGATCACGAGTCTAGTGAACACGATCCGGCATATAAGGCATATCCAGATCGTATGGAGAAAATAGGGTTGACTAACCCACAAGAGAAATTGGCTCTAAATGAAGAAATGATGCGTTTTGCGATGATAACACAACATTTGTCAAGTGCTGTTGATAGTCTTTCAGTTTGTGCATTTGTTTTTGGAGCTTCTTTTCAGCTATACGGAGCAGATAAGCTTGTAGAAGTATTAAATGCAGTTACTGGATGGGATGTAGATATTAAAGAGATGTTAGAAGTCGGAGAGCGAAGGTTAAATATGCTTAGAGCATTTAATTCTCGAGAGGGAATAGGGAAGGAATCAGATACTTTGCCTAAGAAAATGTTTAATCGCCCTCTTGAAGGAGGGATTTCAGATGGTTATATAATAGATAAAAATCAATGGAAAAAAGCATTAGAAGATTATTATCGGTTATGTGATTGGGATATAGAAACAGGTCATCCTTCGCTTAAGAAAATGGAATCTTTGGGTCTTGGATGGGTTGTTGCAGAGAATAATGAGTTATCCCAATCAATTATATGATGGATAATTATTTTAATTATTTTTAGAGTACATTTTAGTTAACTTTAGTCTTTGTATTTTCCCAGATGGACCTTTAGGAAGTTCATCTAAGAAAAAAAATTTTGATGGGGTACGAAAGTTCCCCATTTTATCATTGCACAATTTTTTTAACTCGGATTCAGTAACTTTTTGGCCAGGTCGGACTGTTATTGCAGCTGCAACTATTTGTCCATAGTTCCTATCATTAAGTGGAAAAGCGGCAGCTTCTAAAACGTTTTTGTGCCTATATAGTACATCATCAATTTCTCGAGGAGCAATATTTTCTCCTCCCTTAATAATTAATTCTTTTATTCTACCGGTAATGAAGAAGTAGCCGTCTTTGTCCTTTATGCCGAGATCACCAGTTCTGTACCAACCATCTTTTGTGAAAACCTCTTTAGTTGCTTCAGGGTTTTTTAAATATTCTTTCATAATATTGTGTCCCTTAACTTGAATTTCATTTTCTTCACCAACTGCAGCTATTTCGCCATTTCCATTTGCAATCCTAACTTTATTTCCAAAAGGAATGCCAGTTGATCCAATTTTGTGAAGTTTTGGATTAAGTGGATTTGAAAGTAATGGGGCGGCAGTTTCCGTAATACCAATTGTTTCAACAATACTAATTCCAAAACGTTCTTGAAAAGATTTGTGTAATGCTGGAGGTAAAGGGGCAGATGCTGAACGTCCGAATCTTAGATTTTTTAGCTTATATTTTAAACTTTTGTCAAATTTAGCATTCATTAAATAAGAAAATATTGTTGGTACTGCACTAAACCAGGTGCATCCCCCTTTAATGATGTGGTTCCAAAATTCTGAAACTTTAAAACGTTCTGGTAAAACCAAACTGGAACCGCTTACAAGAGTTCCCATAACCGAAACTACTTGAGCATTAATATGGTACAAGGGCAGAATACAAAGTGTTTTGTCATTTGTATTAAGTTCGTGGGCAATTTTTGTATTAAAACCTCCGTAAAGTAAACTTTTGTGAGAATGAACTACTCCTTTTGGTTTACCAGTAGTTCCTGAAGTATAAATTAGTAAAGCGTTATCTTCTGGTTTTGGGCTCCTTATTTGATTATTATTTTTTAAATTTATTTGTCCCCATTCAGGGCCATTTTCGGGGTGTGTTTTAATTATTTTAGGGTGTTTTGAAAGTTTTGAAAAAGCTTTTTCTGTCAATTCTTCATACTCAGGAACTACAAAAAAAAGATTAGTTTCAGAATGATCTATTACATAGGCTAAAATCTCGGGTCCAGCTAAGGGATTAGCTAAAAAAACCTGAAATCCTCCATACATACCTCCAAGTAATAACTCAAGGGCAGCTTGACCATTTCCCATTAATCCAGAAATTGGAGAATCATAGGGTAATTTTAAGGAGGAAAGATTTTCAGCTATTTTTTTAACTCTAATTTGAAAGTCTTTCCAATTATACTTTCTGCCTGATTCAGGATAGGATACAAATTGTTTATTAGGTTTAGTATTGGCAAAATAGTCAATTGTACTTCTAATAGTTTGCTTTGAAGGGTTCATTTTATGAAAAATTATTAGAATTGATCTAAATATTTTGAAAATTCTTACTTACCGTATTTATCCCAATATTTACTAAAAATATCTAATTCATTGGGTTCTTGGGGTTCGATTGTTTTAACTACTTTGACTATGTTCAAGAAGTGCTTATAATTTAGATTTTCACTTATGCTGTTTCCTCCCCATGTACCGCAACCCATCGAAAGTGAGAATGGTAAACTGTTATCAAAACTTCCTCCAGCAGCAGTACAGTGAGCTTGGTTTACAATTACTCGGCAAGCATGAAGTTTAAAACCAATTTTTGAAGGACGATTTTCGTCTTGGGTGTGTAATCCAACTGAATGCCCTTTTCCCTGAAAATTATATATATCATTAACTTGATGACAAGCATCTTCAAAATTTGATGCTTTATATACTGTTAAAACTGGACAAAGCTTTTCTCCAGAAAATGGATAATTCTTACCTTTTCCAGTTTCTTCAACCATTAAAACCTTTATTTGTTCAATATTTGGTCGATCTAAATTTATTTCTTTTGAAATTTCATAAGCTGACTTTGCAATCAAATTTGTGTTTAATTTCCCATTTATCCATAAATTCTTTTCTAAATTTTCTTTTTGAAAATTATTTAATAAAACTGCTCCATTTTTTTCAAGTGCGGAAATTACTTTATCATATATTTCTTCAATAATTATGATACTATTTTCAGAAGAACAGCTAGTTGCATTATCAAATGATTTTGAAATTATAATTTTTTTAGCGGCATCTTCAATGTCTGCAGTTTCATCAATTATAGATGAAACATTCCCCGCCCCAACGCCTATTGAGGGAGTTCCACTTCGATATGCTCCACGTACATTATTTTGTGAACCTGTAACCAAAACTAGATCTACTAATTTCATTAATTCGTTTGTAGAAATTTTGTTTATAGGACTTGGGAGCTTCTGAATCAGGTTTTTTGGTTGCCCTAAATTCATTAGTGTGTTTTGCAAGTATTCTACAATTCTTTGACAAACTTTTTCACCTTTAGGAGATGGTGCGAGTATTATAGAGTTTCTACATTTTATTGCATTTAAAATTTTGTTTAGAGGGGTAGCGATAGGGTTTGTAGATGGAGTTATTGCCCCAATTACACCAACTGGCCTAGCAATTTCAATAAGCCCTTTTTCAGGAGAGTTTCTTATAATTCCGCAAGAGGGAGCATTTTTTAAATCATGCAAAAGCCCTATTGTTTTTCTGTGATTTTTTATTATTTTATCTTCTACATTGCCTAATCCAGTGTCTTTAACTGCTTGTTCAGAGAGAGATCGATTTGTTTTTGGGTTGATAATGGACCAAGCTAAACCAACTACTAGGTAATCGATAATTTCCTGTTGACTTGCTTCATATATTGATTGTGCAGATCTAGCTTTTTCAACGATATTTTCGACTGTTACTAGTGGCATACCTATTTATAATATTATTTTCAATATTGATGAAATATTATAAAAAAAACTTTTTATACTCTTAAATCTAATACTTAAATTAGTTTAAATAAAGT
>CACGSI010000020.1 GCA_902575715.1 uncultured SAR324 cluster bacterium | reverse complement strand
CTAGGTTAGGTGAAATTGATGCTTCAAAAACTGAGGTGGGAAATTTAGAAGTAGAAATGCAATGGTTTACTAGAAGGAGAGGTAAAGTAGTTGTTGCGGGAGTAGATAAGGCATTAACTATGCTGAGGCATTGTAGCGGATTTTTTAATGGTAAAGGTAAATTTATAAGTACTTGGAATAAACTTGAAGTAGAAGCTGTTCATGATGGTGCGACGGTCAATTACTATGGAGATCCAAAAGCAATCCAACCTGTTATGCGTGTAAGAGGACGTTATCGAGATTTTGCTATTTTAGAAACACCTACTTTAGGATTATTAACTAGATCAAGTCGAGTCGCTACAAATGTTTATGAGACATTGTTGGCAGCAAGAGGTAAACCAGTTTTGTTTTTCCCAGCTCGTTTTGATTTACATGAGGTTCAAGCTGCAGATGGATACGCATATAATGTTGCTGTTCAAAGGTTTAATCATGATTATAAGCTTCGAGTGGGGCCATACATTTCTACCGATGCGCAAGGCGATTGGTGGGGTGGAGCAGGAGGAGGAACAATTGCCCATGCTTCTATTGCTTGTTTTTTTGGAGATACAGCTGAAACTATGATGGCATTTGCAACTGTTTGCGAACCAGAAATCCCAAGAATTGCCTTGGTTGATTTTAATAATGATTCTGTAAGAGACTCATTGTTAGTTATGCAGAGAATGTTTTCTCGTTATCAAGAGTTAATGGATGTTGGTGAAGAAAATGAGGCAAAGCGATATGTCCTTTTTGGAGTTCGTCTTGATACTAGTGCAACAATTAGAGATATTTCTGTACCTCCATTGGGTCAATCTGAATTAGATTTAGGAGTCAACCCTAGGTTAGTATTTATAGTGCGTAATGCTGTAGATTCTGCTTGGAAAAAGTGGAATTTACCAAAAAATTGGATTGATAGGGCAAAAAATTGGTGTACTAATGTCAAGATTGTTGTTTCAGGCGGTTTTAATTCTGCAAAAATCAGTAACTTTGAAAAACTTAATGTACCTGTCGATATTTATGCTGTAGGATCATCTCTTTTTGCTAATGATAGTTCTAGAGTAACTGACTATACGGCAGATATTACCCAGGTCAAAATAGATGGAATTTGGCGACCAATGTCAAAAATAGGTCGTAATAGAGGCGAAAATTCAGACCTTGAGCCCATATCATGAATAATTTTTTTCATAAGAGTTTTAAGATCAAAAACGAAATTTAGACAACCATGGTGACAGTTACTAATAAATAAATTTTAAAATATATTTGGAAACTAAAAAAATTTTAGTATTTAAATTTGAAATAAAATGAACATTTTAGAATTTTTTCCAAGTTATATTCAATATAAGAATCTTGCCTGACATTAGAATTTAATGTAGTATGCTTACTAACTTCAATTCATATTATTTAGCCACAAAATATGTTCACGCACCTCCATTTGCATACTCAATATTCTCTTCTTGAAGGAGCAATAAGAATAAAAGACTTAATTCCTGCACTTAAGAATAAGGGGTTTGAATCCTGCGCAATAACTGATCATGGGAACATGTTCGGAGCAATTGAATTTTATAATGCTATGAAAGATTCAAAATTAAAACCCATCATAGGTTTGGGAGCATTTGTTCTTGAAGATGAATCTAAGGAAATTCAAAATTTTGATGTAAGGAAATATAATTATCAAAGACATATTCAACTAATTTGCCTCAACAAAACTGGTTACCACAATTTAAATTATTTGGTTAGCCTTAGCTATACAAAAGGTAAATTAGGAGGGAATCCATTTATTTCAAAAGATATGCTAGAAAAATATCATGAAGGATTGGTGGTACTGAGTGGTGGAATGCAAAGCGAAATTAATATGAATTTTAAAGAAGGAAAAGATGAAAATGCCCGTCAAATTGCAATTTGGTATAGGGATATATTTCAGAGTCGTTACTATATTGAGATACAAAATACAGGGATCTCAGAGCAGGAGATTATTAATCAGCAATTGATAAAATTAGGTCAAGAATTAGAGATCCCATTAGTTGGTACCAACAATTGTTTTTATTTAACTCCAGAAGAAGCAGAATCGCAACATATTTTAAGATTGATGGGCTTGCAACTCAAATTGACGGACGTGGGGGCGCCACTTCAGTCAGGAGATCAATGTTTTTTAAAAAGTTATAACGAAATGTATTCTGCATTTGAAGATTTGCCTATGACTTGTTTGGAAAATACGATTAAAATTGCTAATGAATGTGATCTATCTCTTGAAAACAATAAAATATTTCTACCACAAATATATACAAATGCAGATGAGACAGTTGAGTCTAAGTTACGAAGTGAAGCTAAAGAAGGGTTGGAAAAAAGAATTACAAAACTTTATGAACTTTATGATAATGGTGTTGCTTTTGAAGAATTTAAAAAACCATATTTAGAGAGATTAAGTTTCGAGTTAGATGTAATTATTCAGATGGAGTTTCCTGGATATTTCTTAATAGTTTCTGAGTTCATAAAATGGGCGAAAGATAATGGTGTTTCAGTGGGTCCTGGCAGAGGTTCTGGTGCAGGGTCTTTAGTAGCATACGCTCTATTAATTACAGATATAGATCCGTTGCGTTATGGTTTACTATTTGAGCGTTTCCTTAATCCATACCGAGTAAGTCTTCCTGATTTTGATATTGATTTTGATGTAGAGGGAAGGGAAAAAGTTATAAAACATGTTCGTGAAAAATATGGAGAAAAAAATGTATGTCAAATTTCTACTTTTGGTTCTTTGAAAGCTAAAGCTGTAGTAAGAGGAGTTGCAAGAGTCCTTAATTTTCCTTATGCAGAAGCTGACAAAATAGCTAAATTGATTCCAAATGATTTAAATATTACTATTGAAAAAGCACTTGAAAAAGAACCTGAATTAAATTTTATAGCAAAAGAAGGAACTGAAAATGAAAGACGTTTAATTAAATTTAGTATGCAACTTGAAGATCTAAATACTCATCTGGGGACTCATGCAGCAGGAGTGATAATTATGAATCAGGATATTAGGGAGGTTATGCCTGTATGTACTGGTAAAGAGGGGAATCTGCAGTCGATGTATCCAATGAAATATGCAGAAGATCAGGGAGCGGTGAAATTTGATTTTCTAGGGCTACAAAATCTTTCTACAATAGATAATACAATCGACCTTATAGTTGAAAGTCGAAAAGAATTACTAAAGTTTGACATAAGTAGAATCCCAATGGACGATAATTTGACGTTCGATTTGCTACGTAAAGCAGATACTGTAGGAGTTTTTCAGTTAGAATCCTCTGGAATGAAACGACTTGTTTCAAGTATGCAACCAACTTCTTTCGAAGATATAGTAGCTATATTGGCTCTTTACAGACCGGGTCCTTTAGGTTCAGGAATGGTAGAGGATTATGTGCAATGTAAACATAATAAGAAACGGGTTATCTATCCCCACCCTTTAATGGAAGATATCTTAAAGGAAACATATGGAGTGATGGTGTATCAAGAACAAATTATTCAAAGTGTCCAAGTTCTAGCAGGGTTTTCTTTGGGGGAAGCTGATTTATTAAGACGTGCAATTGGTAAGAAAAATCCAGAGGTTTTGGAAGAACAACGATTACAATTTGTGGAGGGATGTTTGAAAAACAATCTTTTCTTTGAACAATGTCCCAAAGATAGTAATCCTAAAGATAGAGCGAATGAAATATTTGATACTATAAATTATTTTTCAGGATATGGCTTTAATAAATCTCATAGTGTAGCTTATGGTTTAATTTCTTATCAGACAGCATATTTAAAAGCACACTACCCAGTGCAATTAATGGCTGCATTATTTAATGGTTCAATCAACAATCAAGATAATATAATTAATTACATAAGTGAATGTAAAGCTATGGGGATAAAGGTTTTACCACCTGATGTCAATCATAGTTCAAAAACTTTTACTGTAATTCCTAAAGAATTTGTTGTTACATCAATCACTCTTAATCATTTTGACAGGGATTTTTACGCTGATAAACAACAATTAAAAATACTCGATAATGAAAAAATTGAACCATTGAGGAGTGCTATAAAAGAACTTTTAAATGTTGAATTTAAAAATGAAGAGGATTTTGTAGATAAAATCTCAAGAAAATTAGATTCTAAAATTTCAGATTTAAGTTCGTCTGTTTTATTTTCAGAATCTCCTTTCGTTAATTGGCTTAGAAAAGAAGCGAGAAAAGAAGTTATTCGCTTTGGTTTGAATGCAGTCAAAAATGTTGGCAGTAAGGCAGTTGATGCTATTTTAAAAGTAAAAGATGAAAATAGACTGTTAACTGATTTTATGAAATTTATGAAGAAAGTAAATTTAAATGAGGTTAATCGAAGAGTGCTTGAAACATTAGTAAAGTGCGGTTCATTTGATTCTCTTCATGAAAATAGAGCTCAATTGTTTGCTACTCTTGAAACTGCATTCCATTTAGCTCAGGAATTTCAGGTAGCAGATGATCCTTCTCAAGAAACTTTTTTTCAGTTAATGGATGCAGGAGATGCCGAAGCGACAGAAACAAAGTTGGAATTTCCCAATGTACGTGAATGGCCAAAAAGAGAAAGACTTAAACAAGAAAAAATAGCTTTGGGTTTTTACGTGTCAGGTCATCCACTTGATAGTTTTTATTCAGAATTGAATTTATTGGCTACTACAACATCTAGGCTAAAAGATGGAGTACATGCCGAAAATGATAAGGTATCTTTATTAGGAATTGTTGTAAATAATATAGTTCGTTTAAATCAAAAAAATGAAAAGTTTGCTATTGTTACTCTTGAAGATATCAGAGGAACAATTGAGTTCCCGATATTTTCTAGAGTTTTTGAAAATTTTGGTGAACTTTTAGAAAGTGAAGACCCCTTATTAATTTCAGGAAGGGTTAATTTCAGAGATGAAAAAGTAGGAATTTTTGTTGATGAAATCCGGCTAGTTAGTGAAGTTAGAGAAAAAGAGGCTAAAAGTATGTCGATCAAATTTGGTTTAGAATCTATTCAAGAAAACGAACTAGTTTTGTTGAGAAGTACATTGCAAAAGTATTCTGGGGATAAAAGTTTTTCATTTTCTGTCCAAACTCCTGAAAATGTAAGTGTTACAATTGTCCCTGAGGAAAAGTTAACTTACTCTAGTGAATTATTTCATGAGCTTGAGGAGATTATTCCCTCGGGGAACTTAGAATTTATATATTAATTAAGAGTTTTTTTATTTAAAAAAAATATTGTTTTTAGTACTAAATTAATTATTTTACAGTAATTATAAGTCTAAGCTTTAATATATTGGTAGAAAGGATTACTTGTTAAGCTTTAATTACAAATGTAGCCTTTGCGGGAAAGTATATCATATTTCCCCTGAAATAATGCTTTGTCCAGACTGTTCTAAAAAACAAATTACCGGAGAGCCTTTGAAGGGAATTCTTGAAGTTGAGCTTGATGGAACCTTAAGTAGTAATAATCCAATAGATTTTTTACCTGTAGAAAATCATTTTTTCCCATCAATTCCAGTAGGTAACACTCCAATGTGGCATCCAAAAATTCTATCTGATAAGATTGGATTAAAAGAACTTTATTTTAAAGATGACGGAGTAAATCCAACTGGTTCTCTCAAAGATAGAGCATCATATTTGGTAGCAGCTTTTGCCATTAAATACAAAGTTAAGGAAGTTGTAGTAGCTTCCACGGGTAATGCGGGATCTTCAATGGCAGGTGTTGCAGCAGCTGCGGGACTTAAGGTTAAACTTTTTTTGCCAAAAACTGCTCCTCCAGCGAAAATGGTTCAATCACTTCAATATGGTGCAGAAGTAGTTCTTGCTGAAAAAAACTATGATCAAGCATTTGCTCTTTCACTTGAATATACTAGGCTAAATGGAGGATTAAGTAGAAATACAGGCTATAATCCTATGACAATCGAAGGTAAAAAAACTGTATCTTTTGAAATTTTTCAGCAACTTAAAAAAATTCCTGATCATATTTTTGTAAGTGTAGGAGATGGTGTCATAATTTCTGGTATTTATAAAGGATTTCGAGATTTATTAAAACTTGGTAGAATAGATAGAATTCCTGTTATCCACGGGGTCCAAGCATTTGGAAGCTCGGCTATATTTCGCGCATTGAATTCAGGCAATTTTGATGCTGTTACTGCTAAAACTGTTGCAGATTCTATTTCTGTGGATGTCCCAAGTAACGGATTTTTAGCAAAGAAAAATTTAGAAAATTTTGGAGGACAATGTATACTAGTTACCGATGAAGAAATTCTTTTTTCTCAGAAAGAATTATCTTCTTCATGTGGATTATTTTCGGAACCTGCTTCTGCTGCAGCTTATGCAGGGTTTATAAAACAAAAGCAATTTATTGAACCAAGCGAGACGTGTGTTGTTTTGTTAACTGGTAACGGTTTGAAAGATATTAATACAGCAAGTAAAGAAATTAGAATTCCCAAAAAAACTATCAATTCTCTTTAGGATTAAAAATATATCTTTTGTAAAGAGACTAATTTAATAATAAAAAATTAAAATGATTAACCTTAAAAAAAACGAAACAAAAATTGATCAGAATGCAAAGCATTGTAAGGAAAATAAGATTAGGTTGCCAACTTTTGAACAAATGCAAAATCCAGATAAAATCCCTGAAAAAATTAGAAGTGAACTTAAGAAAATTAGTTTGTGGGATTCTGACCCAAATAATTTGTTTAGGATAACTTGGAAAAATGAGCCTTTAAGTAAAGGGGGAGATTTTGGAGAAGTAAATTATTTTGTTGTTCCAAAAGAATTATCTGGGGTAAATGCTAAAATAATAGCACTTGTGGGTAAGTGGTTCCCTACAGGAGCTCACAAAGTAGGAGCGACATATGGCTGTTTAGCACCAGCCCTGATAACAGGACAATTTAGTCCATCAGAGACCAAAGCTGTATGGCCATCTACTGGGAATTATTGTCGTGGAGGAGCGTATGTTTCCTCATTACTAGGATGTGATTCAATTGCTATACTACCTGAAAATATGTCGCGAGAACGCTTTGAATGGCTTGAGAGTCTTGCAGGAGAAGTAATTGCTACTCCTGGTTGCGAAAGCAATGTAAAAGAAATTTTTGATAAATGTTGGGAACTTAGAAGATCAAGAAAAGATATCCAAATTTTTAATCAATTTGAAGAATTTGGTAATCCTCTTTGGCATTATATGGTTACAGGAAGAGCTGCGGAAGAAGTCCTTTTGAAGGAAATGGGAGAAAAAAGTAAATTAGCGGGTTCTATTTCTGCATCTGGTTCAGCAGGTTCGATGGCTTTTGGATATTATTTAAAAGAAAAATTTCCTGGTTCTAAATTGGCGGTAGCAGAAGCTCTTCAATGCCCTACTCTTCTAAATAATGGATTTGGTGACCATCGCATAGAAGGTATTGGTGATAAACATGTCCCATGGATTCATGACTGTAAAAATACTGATATGATTATTGGGATTGACGATGAAGTAACTATTAGACTTCTTAGACTTTTTAACGAAATTTTGGGAAGAAATTGCTTGATAGATTACGGAGTCAATAGTGATTTCACCAAGGGTTTAGATAGGTTTGGAATTTCATGTATAGGCAATTTAGTTGCAGCAATTAAATTTTCCAAATATTTTGAGCTTACAGAAGATGATTTTGTTGTTACCATTTTGACTGACTCAATGGAACTTTATGGTTCCCGAATAGAAGAATTGGGCCAAGAAAGAGGTAAATACACCAATATCGATGCTCATAAAGATTATCAGCTGTTAATGGATGTTGGTATAGACAACTTGCTCGAGCTAACTTATTATGAGAAGAAGAGAATTCATAACCTTAAATATTTCACTTGGGTTGAGCAACAAGGTCGTGAATTAGAAGAATTAAATGATCAGTGGAATGAGCACGATGAATATTGGGGAAAAATTTTTGACTCTGCAAAGCAAATTGACAATTTAATTTTAGAATTTAATGACAGAATAGAAAAATCATAAATTTTGAAAATTCAATTTCGTAAAGATAATTTCTCGTACACTTTGTATTCTAGTAATTAAATTTTTTGGTTTCATTACCAAGAATGGTTCTAATTCTAATAAAGTTTTTTTTCTTCTTAGTTTATATTGTTTCTAAAAAACTATAAGTATATGTATAAATTTAATATTTTATATCTTTTAGTCCCCCTTTTAGAAAAAATATTTTAATTAAAATAGTTTTTTTAGATATATTAAAATTTAAAAATTTTTTAACTCCTAATTCTAATTCAAACAAAAACATTTAAAGTATTTATAATTATGATTCATTTATTTTTTTAATTAGTGATTTTTTAGGAGAATTCTTTAAAGTCAGATACTAAAACTTAAATTTCATAATATTAGGGAATATCAAAGCTGATTTTATTTGTCTTTAGCAATAAGTAGTTTTTTGAAAAAACAATTAGGTTCACCTGTATGACAAGCAGGGCCATTTTGCTTTACTTTGAAGATAAGAGTGTCTTCATCACAGTCAACTAAAATTTCAACAATTTGTTGTAAATTTCCGGAAATCTCACCTTTTTTCCAAATAACATTACGGGATCTCGACCAGTAATGAGCATATCCAGTTGTTTCAGTCTTTTTTAGAGCTTTAGAATTTGTAAAAGCAAGCATAAGTACAGTTCCTGAATTAAAATCCTGAGCAATTACGGGTATTAATCCATTCATTTTATTAAAATCTAAATCTTTAGAAAAAACTTTTTGTAAAGTGGGATCAATTTTTTTAGTCATAGTTTTCCTTAATTATTTTCAGTTTTCTGGACGCATTGTTGGGAATAGTATGACATCTCTAATAGTTTTTTGACCTGTTAATAACATAACTAATCGGTCGATTCCGAATCCTACGCCTCCCATTGGAGGCATTCCATATTCCATTGCACGTAAAAAATCTTCGTCTAAAGGCTGAGTTTCTTTTTCTCCACCACGGCCTCTTTCGACTTGTTCTTCCATAAGTTTTCTTTGAATTAATGGATCGTTAAGTTCTGAGTAGGCGTTAGCAATTTCCCAACCATTAATGTAGGCCTCAAATCGTTCTAGTAGATTAGGATTTTCTCTATTAATTTTGCATAATGGGCTGGTTTCTTTAGGATGATCAGTTATGAAAATAGGTTGTGTCAGTTGGTCTTCACATGTTTGCTCAAAAATAAGCTGAGTTGCTAGGCCTCTGTTGAAGCCAGAGTCTAGTTCCCACCCTTTTTCCTGGAGCAAATTTTTTACATCTATGTCACTCATTTTTTCTATAGGAATCCCTCCATATTTATGAATTGCTTTTGTCATACTTAATCTTGGCCAAGGCGCTTTTAGATCAATTATTTTATCCTCATATTGGATTTTAGTACTTGAGTTTATTGCCTTTGCGCATAATTCGCATATTTTTTCTGTATGTGTCATTATGACAGTGTAATCTATATATGCTTGATAAAACTCCAATGCTGAAAATTCAGGATTATGAGTTCTATCAATACCTTCATTTCGGAAATCCTTTACAAATTCAAAAACTGCATCATAGCCTCCTGCTATAAGTCGTTTCAAATACAATTCATTTGATATTCTTAAAAAAAAATTTTGATCAAGTGCTTTGTGATGAGTAACAAAAGGGGTTGCATTTGCGCCGCCATAAATCGTTTGAAGTGTAGGAGTTTCTACTTCTAAGAACCCTTCTTCGATCAGATATTTCCGAATAGTTTGGAAAATTATATTTCTTTTTTTAAAAACATCGGCGACTTTAGGATTCAAGACTAGATCTAGGTATCGTTGACGATAACGGAATTCTTTGTCTTTAACTTCGTCATGAACAATTAATTCTCCTTTTTTTTCCTCGATTTTTGGAACAGGTATCGGACGTATAGATTTTGAGAGCAATTTAATGGAATTGGCTCTTAAAGTAAGTTCTCCTGTTTTGGTATACATTAATTCTCCTGTAATGCCAATATGATCACCAATATCACATAGGTTGAATAATTCAAAATTAGATTCTCCTATTCCATCAAGTCTTACATATATTTGAATTCTAGTATGTTGTGCCTGAATATTGGCAAAGCTAGCTTTACCTTTACCACGAACGGCCAATAATCTTCCTGCGATACTAATTTTTTCTTTAGTCTCAATCAGTTTTTTAGCTTTTTCATATATTTTTGGTATTGAATGGCTTATTTTATACGAATAAGGGTATGGATCTATTCCAAGCTGACGAATTTTATCTAATTTACCTAGTCTTGTTTGTTTTTGATTATCTTGATTTTCCATTTAGTTTAATTATTCATTGAATCTGCAAAGTTAAAAAATTCTTTCACAATAAAATTACTTGAAAACATTTTATCTTTATCTCAGTTAACTTTCACTAGCACTCTTCTTTAGTGAGTGCTATATTTTGCTTGCTATCTTCTATATATTAAGTTATTATAACTGTTTAGACAAAATTTTGAATAAATTTCAAAATTTCTGACTTGCTTTAACAGCTCAGCATACGCTTTTTGATGTTGAAGCTCAAATTATTAATTAATTTAATCCTAATTAAGGAGAAATATGATTCGTCCCTTACAGGACCGCGTGCTTGTTAAGCGCGTCGAAGCCGAAGAAATGACAGCATCTGGAATAATTATACCAGATACAGCAAAAGAAAAACCCCAAGAAGGGGAAGTAGTCGCGGTTGGACCTGGCAAACGTCTTGATAATGGGTCTGTTCAGGAAATGGGCCTAAAGAAAGGTGATAAGATTTTGTTTAGTAAATACGGCGGTACTGAAGTAAAAGTTGATGGTGAAGATTATATTATCATGAGAGAGGATGATATCCTTGGTGTCATGGCATAATTTTTACGATAAAAATATATAAAATATTAACATATAAACTTAGAGTTAAAAATGGCAAAACAAGTTATTTTTGCGGCGGAAAACCGCGAAAAACTGCTTAAAGGCGTAAATGCTTTATCAAATGCAGTAAAAGTTACATTAGGACCGAAAGGCCGTAATGTTTTAATTGATAAATCTTTCGGTGCTCCATTAGTTACTAAGGATGGTGTTACCGTTGCTAAAGAAGTTGAATTAGAGGAAAAACTGGAGAACATGGGTGCACAAATGGTTAAAGAAGTCGCATCAAAAACTTCAGACGTTGCGGGAGATGGTACCACCACGGCAACTGTTTTGGCACAAGCTATTGTTACAGAGGGTCATCGGAATTTGGCAGCAGGCGCAAATCCAATGGATCTTAAGAGAGGGATTGAGCAAGCGGTTACCTCAGCGGCAGAACATCTTCACAGTATCTCTAAATCAGTTTCTGGATCTAAAGAAATTGCTCAAGTTGGAACTATCTCAGCAAATAATGATTCAACGATAGGTGATATAATTGCCGAATCAATGGAAAAAGTTGGTAAGGATGGTGTAATCACAATAGAAGAAGCAAAAAGTGCTGAGACAAGCTTGGAAGTTGTTGAAGGAATGCAGTTTGATAGAGGGTATCTTTCACCTTATTTTGTAACTGACTCAGAACGTATGGAGGTCTCTCTAGAAGATCCTTACGTAATTTTGGTTGAGAAGAAAGTAAGTAATATGAAGGATATACTTCCTGCAATTGAGCAAATTGCAAAGACTGGTAATCCTTTTGTTATTATAGCAGAAGATGTTGAAGGTGAAGCTTTGGCGACTCTTGTCGTTAATAAATTGAGAGGGACACTAAAATGTGCCGCTGTAAAAGCACCTGGGTTCGGTGACAGGAGAAAGGCAATGCTTGAAGATTTAGCAATTTTAACTGGGGGTGTAGTAGTTTCAGAAGATATGGGTATGAAGTTAGAAGATCTGACACTAGCTAAACTAGGTCAGGCAAAATCCATTGTTATCGATAAAGATAATACTACCGTAATTGATGGCGGAGGAAACAAGGAAGATATAAAATCCCGCATCAATCAAATTCGAGCTCAGATTGAAGATACAACCTCTGACTATGATCGAGAAAAACTTCAAGAAAGATTAGCTAAATTAGCTGGTGGAGTTGCTGTAATAAATGTTGGTGCTGCAACGGAAGTTGAAATGAAAGAAAAGAAAGCACGTGTAGAAGATGCTTTACATGCAACACGCGCAGCTGTAGAGGAAGGAATTGTTCCTGGTGGTGGTGTCGCTTTGATTCGTTCTGTTTCTACGGTTGAAAAAACTGTGAAGGGAATTAAACAGCATGATCAAAAAGTTGGTGCTGAAATTGTTCTTAAGGCACTTGAAGCTCCCTTACGCCAAATTGTAACAAATGCCGGACTTGAAGGAGCATTAATTGTAGATAAAGTTAAAGCTAGTGGAACTAATGAAGGTTTTGATGCTGCAACTGAATCTTATACTGATATGATTTCGGCTGGGATAATTGATCCGACTAAAGTTGTAAGAACTGCACTTGAAAATGCAGCATCAGTTGCTGGTCTTTTATTAACCACAGAAGCTGGTATACATGAAGCACCAGAAGAAAAACCAGCCGCTGCAGCTGGAGGAATGCCTTCACCTGATATGGGTGGCATGGGCGGAATGGGTGGAATGGGTGGAATGATGTAGCTCCCTTCCAAAATTTCTGTCATAAAAAAAGGCGAGCCTCAAAAATTATTTTGTAGTCTCGCCTTTTTTATTAAGTAGATATATTTAATATTATTTATCTTCTTCTGCTTCCAATGACTCTTTGCAAGTAACACAGTAAGTTGTAACAGGTCTAATTAATAACCTCTCAATACCTATTTCCTCACCGCATTCTTCACATATTCCAAATGTTTTTTTTTTCAAGCGGGCTAAAGCTTGCTGAACTTTGCTAAGCAGTTTCCTTTCTCTATCTCTAATTCTTAAGTTATTTATATGTTCTGTCTCAAGTGATGCTCGGTCATTAGGGTCAGGGAATAGAGTACTTTCTTCTTGCATACCGAGTACAGTTTCTTCCGACTCACCTAGGATTTCTTTTTGCATCTCTTCTAAACGAATTCTAAATTTTTCTAACTGGTTTTCTTTCATTATTCTTTTTTAAATAATTCTCATTATAATGAAACAATATTATATATTAATTATCAGTTTAATGAAAGTACATACTTTTTACATGTTTAATTGATCTCAGAAAGTGTAAAAAAGACCTTCATAAATTTTTGAAGAAAAAAGCTTAATTAGTTGACTTGTTTTTTTTGAGACAGAAATTCCTGAATTATTTTCCATTTCATTTTCTAAAGATTCTCTAAGAATTACGGTGATTGTTGAATCTTTCCAAATGTTTTTATTAATTCTTTTATCAATTAAAATTATCTTTCCCGTCATTGTTGCCTTTACTCCAGAGGAAATCTGTTCTTTACTAAATTCTGACTTATTTGTCTTAATTTCTAATAGCGTTATGTATAGTTGGAGGTCAGCAAATTTTGCTGGAGATATTCTTAATGAACTGTTGGCTCGGAGCTTCTGATTTAATTGTGCAGATAAATCTGTTTCTATTCCTGCGAGGAAAGTTTGATTTTGTATTGGAAGAATGGCAATTGTTTTTGCATTATTTGGCAATAAAGGATTACTACCCTCTAATTTGTATCCACAACTACTTAGTTTCAATGAGCATGTGAGTATTGAAATATAAACAAAAAGCTTGTACCTATTTAAAGATTTTTTAGAAAAATTAATTGTTCTTTTCATAATACCTATTGAATTTAGGAAACAAATGGAGATTCAATATTTTTCAAAAATTTTATAATTACAAATATATTAAAACCAAAACCCCTGTATAGGAATATAATTGAACCCCCTGAGGCATTTGAGCCATTTCATATGCACCAAAAAATCCTATTAAAGGGAATTCACCCAAAATTTCCCGAATATTGTTGATATCTACATTTGGCTGACCATATAAAGCGTCACCTCGAGAAGCACAATTAAAATATATTCCAAAAGTTGGAATTTCATCGTTTTTATTTTTCAATCGATACAACATAGACTTTAGATCTTTTTCAGCAGTTTTTTGATTGCGATAAGCAAAAGAAAGCACACTTCCTTGGTGAACTATCTCTGCGGTAGTAATGCCCTGAGAAGGGACATCAATGCCCGTAATATGGCGTGCCATAGAGCCTTCTCCTGTAAAAACTGGATTTGTAGGATCTAATGGAAAACTAAGTAATAATTGCTGGGCAGCTTCTTGGATATTATTGACACCTAATTCTTTAGCGACTTCAGTGAAAACTTCTAAAGCTGGTATTCCATCAAGTGATACAATTATATCGTCTTTAACCTCAGTTATGAACATTGGTTCGCCGAAAGTAGCACAAGATTGAGTTACTCCAGCACAAAATTTGGGTATTCCCTCAAATGCCAATCCACCTGCTCCATTCAAGGTTATTGTTTCAGGACCAAATTGAATGGAAGTTGGTTGGTTACCGTTGTTACAAGATCCAGCACCAAAAACACTTGGACGGGGTTTTAAATAATTAAACATATTAATAAAATTATGAGGTTGATGTCTGAATACATCTGGGAAAAATAAAAAAAGTGGATTTTTATCTGTTAAACTTTCTAAAGTTTCGGAAAGTTGCTGGGGGACTCCTATACTGTGTTCTAATTCTTGAAATTTTGCTAAAGCAAGAGTTTTTAGTTCAGGAGTATAACCTGCCATTAAAACTAGACCAGGTCCTTTTGTAATTTCTTCATTTTGGCATAGTACTCCCATTCCACTGCAGCCTGTTAAACTTTTGCAATTTGTTTTTTCAAGAATTAGTTCATGGAGAATGGCTGCGTGCGCAAAGTGATCAGGAGTAAAAAAAATCAATATCCAGTTTACCTCTGGGAGTTTTGTTTTAATTACAGCTTTTTCTATTACTTCATCAATTGCTAAAATTGGATCTGTTTTTTTTGATATTCCTACACCTACAATATTCACAAAATTTTTTCAAATTTTAAGTTACAAAAAACTTGGCATCTAGATTGCTCTATAAATAAAAAAATAATTTACTATAAAGGTAAATATTTAATTAAATCAAAATTTTGCCTAAATAAAAGTAAAATCTCAAGATTACAAATAATTTAGTAATGATAAAGTATTTAAGGGAAAGAAGTTTATTTATAATTAATAAAATTCAATTAAAATTATTTTTCACAGAAAAAATTATTTTTCTTAAAATTGTACTTATTTTGATGGGCTGTTCAGATAAAAATTGGAAAGATTTTGGAGATAGTTGTATTCAAATTTCTGAAAGTCCTCCTTTAAAAAGATTAATAAATTATACAGATCATGACTTGTGTGACAGAAAGTTATCTCCTCGAGTTGCTCCAAATTCTAAAATTCGTTTTCAATAGTAGAGAGAATTTTTTAATTTTTTTAAAAAATAATTTTCTAAAAAAAATTTGGTTAAATAGGTTTTGCTTTTAACGAATTATTATTTGTTCCAATTATTTCAACTTTTAAAAGTTCTCCAATTTCACTTTTACAGTCTTTGATAGCGACCATATGGTTCCCTCGAGATCTACCAAAAGCAGTATTTTCATTTATATTATTTTTCTTCTCAATCAATATTTCTTGGTTAGTACCAACTAATGAATTGTTTTTTTCCAAAAGAATTTTTTCTTGGATATCGAGTAATTTTTTTAGTCGGCTGGATCTAATATTTTCAGGGATTTGTTCAGGATATTTTGCAGCCCGAGTTCCTGGTCTAGGAGAGTATTTAAATGAATAAATAGAATCAAATCTAATTTCTTGTACTGCTTCTATAGTCATTTGAAATTCTTTGTCTGTTTCTCCAGGGAATCCAACGATCAAATCAGTCGAAATTGTAGCGCTGGGTAATCTTTTTCTTAATAAATTAACTTTTTCTAAAAAGGTTTCGATAGTATAGAAACGTCTCATTCTATTAAGAATTCTGTTAGAGCCAGATTGCAAAGGTAAGTGCATATGTTCACAAAGAGACTTTAAATCAACAAATGCATTGGCTAAATCTTTTTGAAAATCTTTAGGGTGAGGAGAAATAAAACGTAATCTTTCTAAACCTTCAAGTTTATCCAGATTCTTTAATAGTTCCACAAAATTTACATTATTTGCGAAGTATGAATTTACATTTTGTCCCAGTAAACATATTTCTTTAGTTCCACTTGAAATAAGTTTTTTGGCTTCTGCAATAATGTTTTCTGGTTCGCGGCTGACTTCTCCTCCTCTTGTATTTGGAACAACGCAAAATGAGCAATTATTATTACATCCTTTAGTTATGGCTAGAAAAGATTTTACTCCAAAACTTCTAGAATTCCTAAATGTATTATGTGGAATAAAATTTCTTACTTTTTGCCTAGGATGACGTTTTGTTTGACAAATTTTTTGTCCAGATGAAATTTTTTTTAATATTTCTGGTAGTTCAAATAAATTATCTGTGCCAAATACAAAATCAACACTATTAGAACGACTTAGAATAGAAGCTCCTTCTTGCTGAGCAACGCATCCACCAACACCTATTTTTAAATTAGGATTGAGAGATTTTAATTTTTTTATTCTTCCTAGTTCACTAAAAACTTTGTTTTCAGCTTTTTCTCTTATAGAGCAAGTGTTGAGAATAATTAAATCAGCATCTTGATGTTGATTAGTAATTTTGTAACCGTTTGGAGCTAAAACACCAATCATTTTTTCTGAATCATATTCGTTCATCTGGCAACCGTAAGTTTTAATAAAAACTCTCTTCATTTTTTCACTCATGCTTGAATCTTTTTATTCAGTACTTTAAATCTATTGGTAAAATTTATAATATTTTTTTCAATGCAGACTCTATCAGAGACTTTCATTTAGTGATGTCATCCCTAACTCCTTAGCGCAAATAGATTGGGCAATACTTCTTAAATTCTTTGGGAATTCTACAAAATATGTTTTGCTATCAAACGTCCATAAAGTTTCTTCCAATTGAAGACCATGTGAGGTAGTTTTTACATATTCAAACCACTCATTTTGATAAAATACCTCTAAAGTCATAGCTAAAAATTTTTCTCCACTAGCAGTAGAAAAGGCTATTTTGGGGTTTTTTTCAATAAGATCATTTTCCCCAGAAATAAATGTCATTCTAAAATCAAATTTACCCCATTGAAAATGAACATAAGGCTTATTTTCAACGCTGTTTGTTTTAAAAATATAATAATTTTGATTTTCAACTGAATAATGTCTCATGGTTAATTTTTTATATTAACAATTTTTTTCGTATATGTATTTTCTCCTGAAAATGAATTATTTTTCAAGAAAAACTTTAGTTTTAGATTTTACTAGTGAAAAATCTGTAGGTTGAATCCATTCAATACTAGATTCTTTTCTGAACCAAGTCATTTGTCTTTTTGCATATCTTCTAGTACGTTGTTGAATTAAATTCACCATCTGATTGAACTTTAATTCTCCTGTAAGATATTGTATAATTTCGCGATAACCAATTGACTGAAAAGACTTTGAATTTTTCGGAAAATTCTTAAGGAGATTTATAACTTCTTCAACCCATCCTGATTCTAACATCTTATGTGTTCGTTGGTTAATTCTTTCATAAAGAATACTTCTGTCCCATTTGTTAGCAATAGCTAGGAATGGATAGCGTGCTTCTGAAAATGGTTGTTCTTTTTGAAAATCCATGATGCTAGAACCTGTAGTAATATGAACTTCTAGGCTTCGAAGTATTCTATAAGTATCATTTGGATGAATAATTTTAGCAATTTTAGGGTCAAGTGTTTTTAATTTTTCCCAACAATAATTAGTGCCATTTTCTATCTGTAAGTTCTTAACTTGTTCTTTTATAATCTTAGGAATTTTAGGTATTTGACTTATTCCATACATAAGAGCTTTGAAGTATAATCCTGAACCACCAACTAATATCGGGAGATGCCCTCTTTTATGAATTTTGTTAATAATCTGGGAAGTATCTTTTGCGTAACTGCCCGCAGAATAGAACTCGTTTGGTTCAATTATATCTATTTGATGATGGGGTACTAATTCTTGTTCTTTTTTCGAAGGTTTTGATGTCCCTATATTTAATTTGCGGTAAACCTGCATCGAATCAGAACAAATTAATTCTCCATTAAATTCTTTTGCTAAATTTAAAGCCAATTCACTTTTTCCACTTGCGGTAGGACCTGTTACTACAATTAGGCCCTTGAAATAATCCATATTTAAGAATAATTAAACGAATTTTATAATTTCAAATTAAATATTTGTAAAATAATTTTTTTCAAACATATTTTAGCTTCTTTCTCTCTTCCTTAAATTCTTTAATAGCCTTTAGGAAAAAATTATTATACCTTCCTTCTCTAATGTCCGGGAATGTCCATGGTAAATATTGGAATCCGTCTTTTTTTTTTATGAGAGCAATATCCCCCCAAATTCCTTTTCTAATATATACTTTTTGTGGGCCAGATTTTTTTGAAAATAATATAATTTTTTGTGAATCAACGTATCCTGGATCAAGATTGATTCTTCTTTTACCAAAATGACTTAGATTATTTTCAATTTTTATCATCTTAATTTTCCATTTATAAGCTTCATCAATATTTTCGAGGCCCTTGACAGCTAGGAAACA
>CACGSI010000019.1 GCA_902575715.1 uncultured SAR324 cluster bacterium | reverse complement strand
CCCGCCCGCGCCTACCATTAATTCATATTAATAAGAGAGAAAGATCATAGGAATACGTAGGTCAAGACCTCAAACTAGAAACGATGAGACAACACGCATTAATGATCAGATTCGTGTAAGGGAAGTACGGATAATTGATGCTGATGGAGAGCAATTGGGAATTCATTCAATTGATGATGCTTTAGAGATGGCTCAAGAACAATATTTAGATCTGGTAGAGGTTTCTCCAAAAGCTAAACCTCCAGTCTGTCGTTTGATGGATTTTGGTAAGTTCAAGTATCAGCAAAGTAAAAAAAGTCATATAGCCAAACAAAACCAAAAAGTAGCTCATCTTAAAGAGGTAAAAATGAAACCAAAAATTGAAGAACATGATTTTCAATTTAAACTGCGAAATGCTTTGAGGTTTTTAGAAGACGGTGACAAAGTTAAAGTTGGCGTCAGATTTATGGGACGACAAATAGCTCACAAGGATTTGGGAGTAGAATTACTAGAAAAATTTCAAACTGAGATTGGAGAATTTGGCTCAGTTGAACAACCGATTCGAAGCGAAGGAAGGTCTATGCATATGATTATTGCACCACCCAAAAAAAGAAAATCATAAAATGAAACAAAAAACACATCGTGGAGCTGCTAAACGTTTTAAAATAACTGGAAGTGGAAGATATAAAAGGAAACGTGCTTATCTTCGGCATGGGATGCGAAAAAGAAAACAAGATGTAAAACGTTTATTAAGACAAAAAACTTTAGTATCTAAAGCAGACAAAGGTTCTGTAGATTCGATGCTCGCAAACAATTAAATACGGTCAAAAATTATGAGAGTAAAAAGAGCTATTCATTCTAGAAAAAGGAAAAATTCTCTTTTCAAAGCTGCAAAAGGTTACAGAGGTGGTCGGAGTCGTCTTTTACGGACAGTAAAAGATGCAGTAGATCGCTCTAGAGAATATAGTTATCGTGACAGAAAAGTTAAGAAAAGAGATTTTAGAAAACTATGGATTATTCGAATAAATGCTGCAGTAAGAGAAAAAGGTATGAATTATAGCCAATTTATTTTCGGACTGAAAAATGCAAAAATAGAACTTGATAGGAAAACATTAGCATATTTAGCAATGGAAGAACCCGAATTGTTCGACTTAATATCTGATGAAGTTAAGAAAAAGTTGTCCTTGGTATAAAATTTATCTAAAAACTCTATCAATCTGATTCGAATTTAAACAATTCTTTGACTTTCTTAGAAATTCCGTATAGCCAATTCTCCCCAAATTTCTGAGATTCTTTTGATAATTCTCTGATTAGTGATGTATAGTTCAAGTTTCTATCCGACTGTATTTTTAAAATACCATCTATAAGAGGCTCTGGAGCAGATATTTCAAAGTTAGATAATTTATCCAATCTTTTTGCTATTAATGGCCATTTTTTTAATATTTCTCTTTGTTCTAGAATTTCTTTTTTTGGTAATTTATTAGACTTTTTATTTAAGTCAATTGAGTTTTGCAAATTGCTTATATATTTGTTTAATTGAAAAAGTCTTTCTTCAAAATTAAGTTCAACAATTTTCAATCCAGCAGAATAAACAAAATTTTGTTCTTTAGTTTTAGCAATACATTGAATTCGAATTTGCTTATACCAATTATATAAAGCAGCCAATTCGCCTAAGACATTTAATTGTTTAGAAACTATTTCTAAAGCACCAAAAAAAATCTTAGGATTATATTGAACTAATCCATTAGATAGTGACTTACCAAAATTCAATCCTTTACTTAACGTTCCTTTTAATTTAGAATCCGCAGCAGTCATCACTCCGAAATCTGATTTTAACGGACCAATAAGACTATTATTGCCTCCAACAAAAATTCTTTCTTTATTCAAAAAAACACCCTGGCTTATATTGCCAAATAAAGAGGCTGTGGCTTTATCGCCTCTAATAGTAAAGTTAAAGTGTATAGTACCACTTCCTACCTCACTAAAATAGCCCAAATCAGGACCCGTTCCACCTGCTAAAATAACATCACAAAAATTAATATTACTACCTAATGTAGCCCATGGGAAAAGAATTGTCATTTTCGTATCTGTATACTGTGCTGATGAGGAATCTTCTTCAAAAAGAGATCCACTTCGAACTCTGAACCCATAACCTGTTGTAAAATTATTAACAAATGATTCTTTCCCCAAAAATACTGAATTTTCAGCTACTCCCGAACCAAGAATAGATTCAGGACCTACAACTACATCTTTCAAAGTAACGGGGCCAAGATTACCAACAATAGCATTTTTTCCAATCCAACTATCTTTTACCGTTACAGGTCCGTAAATTCCAATTTTTGCCCCAGAATGAATTTTGGTTTTTTCCCCATTTATACGAACAAAAGGGAATAGAGTAGAGCCCGGTAATATTTTATCTGTAGAAATTTCTTTACCAATTTTTACAGAATTAATATCTGGAATTATCACTCCACGACAGCGAAGATCCTTAATTTTTTCAATGGAATGAAAAGTTGACATTATTTTTTTAATGAACTTTTATTTTAAGTGAACAATTAAATTGGCTTTAAATTTATTTCACAAATCTTTTCTACTAAGTTTTCAAAATCTTGAATATTTGGTTTAGCATTTACATCCCAGCCAAAACCTCTAACAGCTTCAGCTGTAATTTGACCAATACACCCAATTTTAGGAATATTTGGTAAAGTAAACCAAAAATCCTTCGGCAAAATATTTTTAAAATTTTTTACAGCAGAAGGGCTACCAAATAAGACCCAATCCAGTTTAGATTTCTTAAGTAAATCAATTAAAAATTCATAATTTTTTAAAATCGGTATACTCTTGTAAACTGGTGTGAAAATTATTTTAGAATTTTGTTTAGTTAACTCATTAATTAAAAATTTTCTGGGAGATTCTGCTTGTATTAACCAAAAAGTTTTTCCTTTTAATTCATTTTTTTTTAATTCAGAAATTAATCCTTCAGTTTGGAATTTTTTTGGAACGACATCAGGAAATATTCCGTTTTTAACCAATATTTTGGCAGTTGATTGCCCAACACAAGCAATTTTTATTTTTGAAAAGATTTTAGAAGGTAATTGATTCAACTTATTTATACGCTTTATACATTGTTCGACACCATTTCTACTTGTAAATACCGCCCAATCAATTTTATCAACTTTATGCAAAGTATTGTCAAACAAATCCCAAGATGCAGGAGATTCAATTTTTACCATAGGCACAACAATAACAGAAGCACCTTTTGATTTCAGAATTTTGGTAAGAGAAGGCTCTTCATTATCTCTACGGGTAACTAAGAAACGCAACCCCGTAAGTGGATGTGCTTCAGATCTCTTATTTTTCTTAATCTTCATTCCTAAATGAGAGTTTTACTTAACTAAAAAATAATACCAAATACAGATAATTCTATAAATACAAATAATTTAATCAATTACTTGAAAATATCCAATCAACAAATTCTAAATTCAGTCAATTATTAGCAAAACTAAAAATGTTTAATAATGCAAATTATTATTTCAAAAATATATTTAATCAGATTGAAGAAAAATGTATCTGGACCCATTCTTGTTTGAAACCAAAATAAGAATTCCTTGATCAAGATCTATATCATTGACAATCTTACTGAAACTTTTGATATTGCCAACAACTTGCCTTTCTACTTCTTGTATTACCATACCAGGCAAAATCCCTGTTTTAGCTGCAGGACTTAACTGATCAACTTCCACAATAATAAGACCACTTTTTAAATCAGTATCGAATTTTCTAGAGTTTTCCTTATTTATTTCCTCTACTGTCATACCCAAAAGCTCAAATTGATCCTTCTTTTTATCTGACTTTGGCATAATTTTTACTTGGCTAAGTTTTTTGGGTCTTTCTCCAAGTTCAAGTTTGATCACTATTGATTCTCCGTCTCTAATAATTTCCATTTCAACCTTTTCAAAAGCGCCTGCATTTGCAATCTCATTTCTTAAATGGTTACTATCTAGAATCAATTTTTCATTTATTTTGATTACAACGTCTCCCTTTCTAATTCCTGCTTTTTGGGCCGGGGTGTCTTCCATAACACCAGTTATTAAGCTACCTTTAGTATTTTCTAGCTTAAATGCCTTTGCTAAATCTTTACTAACGTCCTGAATACCAACTCCAAGCCAACCTCTCGATACAGCTCCTTTTTCGATCAAATCTAACATAATTTTTCTAGCCATATTTATTGGAACAGCAAAACCAATCCCCTGATAACCTCCACTTCTGGAAAAAATAGCACTATTAACACCAACAATTTCTCCTCGAAGACTCACCAATGGTCCTCCACTATTGCCTGGATTTATAGCTGCATCAGTTTGAATAAAATTTTCATATTCATTAATTCCAACATTTGAGCGTCCTTTAGCACTCACGATACCGTAAGTAACTGTTTGGATTAAACCGAAAGGGTTCCCAACTGCAATTACATCTTCTCCCACGAGAATATCATCTGAATTCCCCATTGGTAGCACCGAAAGATCATTCCCCTTTATCTTAACAACAGCAATATCTGACTCAGGATCAGTACCTACCAGTTTTGCTTCTTTTTCAGTTCCGTCAAATAGAACAACTAAAATTCGATCTGCCTCTCCAACTACATGATGATTTGTAAGAATATAACCTTCTCTATCTACGATAGAACCTGAACCCATCCCCTCTTGACGAAATTGTCTTTTTGGGTTTTGATTCCTTTTTGGTTTCTGATTTCTCGGAGGCCTTAAATCAGGAAAAAATCGCCTAAAAAATTCATCATTATATAGATCCAAAGGATTGTTTAAATATTGAGAGCCACTGGTATCCATTATTTTCTCTACCTTAATATGAACAACAGCCTTTTGTACGTTTTTCACGAGAATAGCTCTAGTCCGTGACTCCCTTAACATTGCCTCTAATTCATTATCATTTTCAGAAAATACTGGTATATTGAAAAATACAAAATTAAAAAATAAAAATATGGTCAAGCAAAAAAATCTTTGCATTTTAAATTTCCTTTCAAAGGTTGAATTTTTAAAATTTTAAAATATTTATAACATCATATCTTGCTTTATAAGGATCTTCCATTGATTTTTTAAAAAAAATTAGAAACCTATTATAAAGAAACATTTTTTACTGGACTTATATGTTTCTATAGTTAAATTATTATTGGCCCGTTGGCAAAAATAATTTGTTAAACAAGGTTCTTACCTTGTAAATCCTCAATAATTAATAAAATTTAAAAGGAATTATGAGTAAACTCCCAAAAGACATTCTATATACAAGAGATCATGAATGGTCTAGAATTGAAGGTAATGTGGCTGAGATAGGTATAACTGATCACGCTCAAAAAGAATTAGGTGACATAGTTTTTGTTGACCTCCCAGACGTTGAGGACGAAATTGAAGCCGGAGATGAATTTGGTTCAATTGAATCAGTAAAAGCTGTAAACTCACTTTTTATGCCATTGAGCGGAAAAATTATAGCAGTAAATACCGAATTGAAAGATTCTCCCGAATTGATTAACGAAGAGTGTTATGATGATGGTTGGATGATTCGTATTGAACTATCAAATCCAGATGAATCGGCAGAATTATTTTCTCCAGAAGATTACGAAGAATTTTTACTAGATGAGGACGCATAAAATTTTTTTAAATTAAATATCCAAATTTTATGAAAAAAAAGAAAAATGTTTTGTTCATTACGGCGGATCAGTGGAGAGGCGATTTTCTAGAATGCTTGGGGCATCCATTTTTAAAAACTCCAAATCTAAATGAGCTTGCAAGCGAAGGTGTCCTTTTTAAAAAGCACTTTGCGCAAACTGTTCCCTGCGGTCCTTCACGTGCATCTTTATTTACTGGTTTATATGCAATGAATCATCGTTCAGTTAATAACGGAACTCCACTTGATAGAAGATTTACGAATATAGCTAAAGAAGTTAGAAAGTTGGGTTATGACCCAACTTTATTCGGTTACACAGACACTTCAGCTGATCCACGGGGGTTTCATGAAAAAGATCCATTTTTGAGGACTTATGAGGGAATGATCCCTGGGATAAGCAGCGGAATTACTCTTACTGATAACCAACGCCCATGGATTGCTGATTTAATTGATAAAGGATACAAAAAGCCTTTAAATGAGAAAAATATTTTCAAACCAAAGAGTAATTATCCAAGATCTAAAAAACGCGGTGTCAACTTCTCACCCCCAATATATTCAAAACAGGATAGTAGTGTAGCTTTTTTAACAAATGAGCTCCTTAAATGGATGAAAGTTAGGGAAAATGAAAATTGGTTTGTTCACCTTTCATATTTGAGACCACATCCTCCATGGATTGCACCTGAACCATACAATTTAATGTATGATCCAAATATATTAAAAAAACCTGTTAGAAAAAAAACTATTGAGTTAGAGAGTAGACAACATCCGCTTTTAAAGATGCTACTTGAAACAATCCCCCGCAAAGGATTTTTTCCAAATAATGAAAAATTACCAGCTTCACAGGCAAGTGATATAGATGTATCTCAAGCAATAGCAACCTATTTAGGCTTAATGACAGAAGTAGATTTTCATATAGGAAGAATAATAAATTATTTAAAAGAAACAAAGCAGTATGAATCCACACTAATTATTTTCACTAGTGATCATGGAGAAAATCTTGGAGATCATTTTTTATTTGGAAAGCTGGGATATTTTGACCAGTCTTATGCAATACCATTAATAATTCGAGATCCTGAAAATCGAAAAAATAATAATGACAAAAAAAATAATGGACAATGCGTAGACTTATTTACTGAATCGGTAGATATAATGCCTACAATTCTTGATTGGTTGAGTGCTAAAATACCTGAAGAATGTGATGGACGATCACTGTGCTCTCTCATCAAAGGAAAAACTCCAAATAATTGGCGTACTGAGGTTCATTGGGAATATGATTTCCGAGAGATTGGGTCACTGCAACCCGTTATTCAAAAAAAATTCGGATTATCACCAGATCAATGTTCTCTAACAGTCATTCGAGACAAAAGATTCAAATATGTTCATATGACAGCTCTGCCACCACTTTTTTTTGATTTGTTCGAAGATCCCTACGAATTTGAAAATAGAGTTAATGAAAAAAATTTTAAGAATTATGTTTTAGAATATGCACAAAAGATGCTTTCTTGGTCTATGTTGCATCGAGATCGTACTCTTGTTAATATGAATATGGAATCCGGGAGACTAATTCATTGGAAAGGACCAAGGGTTTTTTAAAATTTAGTTAAAATTTAAAGTCTATAATTAATAATTAATGAATTAATTTTTTTTAGACAAATTTTTTGAAAATCAGGAAAATTATGGAGTGTTCTATAGTTAGAAATGAGATTGACTTGGAAGGTTTGCGCCGTCGTGTTCAACATGAAAAAGCTGGTGCTGTGTTAATTTTTTGTGGAGATGTACGAAACCACAGTGAAAAGCAGAAAGTTCTTTTTTTGGAATATGAAGCGCATGAAAGTATGGCCATAAAACAAATAAAAAATGTTATAAATTCAGCTAAAAAAAAGTGGCAACTTCATATGGTAGAAGTTATTCATAGATTGGGGAAACTATCTATAAAGGATAGCTCAATAGCCATTGCTGTTGCTACTTCTCACCGAGTTGATGCATACGAATCTAGCAAATATATTATTGATACGATAAAACATTCTGTCCCAATTTGGAAAAAAGAATATTTCTCGAATGGGGCCTCAAAATGGAGTAAAGGCTGTGAAGCAAAAAGTGTTATTAAAGCAAGTTTTAAGTCTCCCCCATCTGTAAGTTAAAAAAGTAGTTTTATGAAACTGGAAGTTATTTTAGAAGACAATTCAAAACATCCATTTATGAGAGGAATGCTTGCTCATAAGCTTATTCAAAGAGGATTATCTTTCGATCAGGCATATCAAATCGCAGAGGATGCTAAATCTTTTTTTCATGAGCAATCGGAAGTAACTTCTGAATCTTTAATGAAGTCAGTAGACGAACTAATTGTTTCTCGTTACGGAGAATCTATCCTAAAAGGGCTTAATCGGGATTTATTCCATTCTGTTAAACAAATCATAGTTTTCCGAAGAAAAGCAATTGCTCCATTTTCTAAAGGATTACTAACCCAATCAATAACAGCCGCAGGATTAAAACCTGAAGAAGCATTTAGAATTGCATTTGATTTGGAATCAAAATTAATAAAAAACAATACTTTCAAAATCAGTAAAAATAATTTATTCGAGGAAGTATTTAAAATTATTAAAAAAAAATATAATGCACACACTGCTAGTTTATATAAATTGGCAAGTCGTATAGATGAATTGGATAGACCATTAATTATATACCTTGGAGGAGCGTCAGGTACTGGCAAATCAGTAATGTCTACATTTTTAGCAGGAAGACTTGGTATAAATAAAATTATTGGGACAGACACAATCAGAGAAATTATGAGGTTGGTTTTTAACCGAGACCTACTCCCATCTCTTCATAATTCTTCCAGTAAAGCCGGCATAGAGATGCCAAAAACACTTGATAAAAGCGATAGATTAATTAGTGGATTTTGTATACAAGCACAACAGGTTAGTGTCGGAGTAAAAGCAGTAGTTGATCGTGCAATAAAAGAAAGAACAAGTATGATTATTGAGGGAATACACTTATTGCCAAACATGGAAAATGCAATCAAATCTGGATCAAGACAAGCTTACCACATTCCAATTACTCTTTCTCTCATGAATGAAAAACAACACAAAAATAGATTTCTTGAAAGAGAAAAAGGAAATAGATTAAGAAAAAAAGAAGCTTACCTAAGAAGCTTTGAAAATATTAGAATTATACATGAATATTTTAATTTTCAGAGCATAGAAAATAAGATTGAAATTGTAGATAATGAGGACTTTGACCAAGCAACAAATACTTTAATGCAATTAATCCTCAATACACTTCAAGAGCATGTAAAATCAACTCAAAAATCTAAATCCTGATTTTTTCCCCTGATGAAATTTCCTAGACTTATTTTGATAATTGACGGTATGGGAGACCGGCCCACAAGAGAACTAGATAACAAAACACCCTTACAGGCTGCAAATTTGCCAGTATTAGATAAACTAGCTCAAGAAGGACAATGTGGTTCCGCTCATCCTATAGGTCCTGGTGAGATTGCTTCAACTGTTTCGGGCACTTTGTCAATACTTGGTTTCAATCCGAAAAATAATTCAATATCAAGAGGAGTAGTGGAATCTATAGGCTGTAATTCAGGAATAATACCTGGAGATATTGCTTTTAGGGGAAACTGGGGCACTATTGATTCTAAAGGATTCATTATTGACCGCAGAGCAGGAAGAATTCGAGAAGGAACACAAAAACTTTGTTCAAGTCTTAATGGTTTAAAAATTGATAATGTTGAATTTTTAGTTAGTCCAGCTACAGAACATAGAGTATCTATTGTTCTTCGTGGGAAGGGCATTTCGGACCAATTAAGTGGCAGTGACCCATTTAAAACATTTAATACTAAAATCAAACCCATTATTCCTAAACCTTTCAAAACATCCGACAAAAAAAGCTTATACACAGCAAAAATTTTGAATCTATTTGAATTAAAAGCTATAAATATTTTAAAAAACCATCCAATAAATCTATATAGACAATCTAAAAATTTACTGCCAGCAAATATAATTTTGAGTAGAGAACCTGGGACAATAGATAATTTCCCAAAATTGAAAGATCCATCTGGATCTATTCTTAAAGGTATTTTTATTACTGGAGATGATACAATTTCAGGAATATCTAAAATGATAGGCTTAAAGATTTGTAAGACCTCAAATATGACTGCAAATTTGGATACTAATCTAAATGAAAAATTTCAATTAGCAAAAAAATTTTTGAATAATCAAGAATTAGTTATTTTACATATCAAAGGTTGTGATATAGCCGCCCATAATAAAGATCCTAAAAATAAAAAAATATTCCTCGAGAAAATAGATTCAGAATTAGGAAAATTTCTTGAAAACTTTAATTCAAAATTTAAACTAGCAATAACTGCAGACCACTCAACATCAAGTATTAATGGGTTACATGTAGAGGACCCTGTACCATTATTGCTAAATGGATGGCAAGTTTCTGCAGATTCAGTAAGAGCATTTGATGAAGACCAGGTTAAATTTGGTATATTTGGGACATTTAAATTATATAAATTCTGGAAATATTTTTTTGAACAAGTTGTATAAATTTTTTCTAAATTAAAATTTTTTTATGAATTCAATAACACTAAATCCACAGAGTTCTTGGCAATCGTCTTTCAATTTTGATCATGTAAAGTGCCTTATTGTTTGCCGAGGACCAATTAGACTTGAAGCTATTAAAATATTTAAAGAATTAAAAGTAATCTATGGAATATTAATTTCAGAGAAAGATAGTATAATTTCTCCTAATACTCTTGCTCCTGAATTACAAATTTTTAGTAATCGTAAAAACTTTGTTCATCATATTAAAGATTACATGGGTGATACAAAGAAAGAAAAAGAATTATGCATTGAAAAAATTATAAAAATTTGTTTAACACATGGATACACGCACGTATTCGCTGGATATGGCTTTATGGCAGAAGATTATAATTTTGTGTCAAAGTTAGAGAAAGCTAATTTAAGTTTCATTGGACCAAACTCAAAATTGATAAAAAAAGCTGGATCAAAAGATGAAGCCAAGAAAATTGCACGGTCACTAAAAGTTTCAGTTATACCTGGAGAGGATAATGTTACTGCATTAACATTACTGGATAAGGCCGGTAATAACAAAATTAAATATTTCAGAAATATAATCCAAAAATATAAACTTGATTTACCTAACAATTGGGAATCCTTTGATAAAATTAGCCAAGCAAATGCTCTCATTGAAGCATCATATTTGAAAAACATAGACTTGTTTTCAATTTCAGATTTGCAGAAAAAAACGATAGAGATAGTTAAAAAATTATTTTTAAAAAATCCTAATCAAAGTATAAGATTTAAACATATTCTCGGTGGTGGAGGGAAAGGTCAACGAATAGTAAATTATTTAAAAGAAGTCCCTGAAGCAGTTATGGCCATATTAGTAGAATCAAAAAGTAATGGGGTAGGTGATAACAAAAACTTTATCATTGAATTGAACCTTGAAAATACAAGACACATAGAAATTCAAGTTATAGGCAACGGGGAGTGGTATAACGAACTTGGTGGAAGAGATTGTTCCTTGCAAATTCATGAACAAAAATTATTAGAACTCTCTCTAACAGAAGAGATGTTAGAAAACTCTGCAAAAGAATTTAGATCTTATCGTAAAAAAACTGAAACTAATATTCTAAGAAAAGAATTAAAACAGTTGAGATCCATGTGTTTAGACGCTGAAAAGTTTGCAAAAGAACTAAAACTTGATTCTGTATCAACTTTCGAATGTATTGTGGATTCTAAGAAACATTATTTTATGGAAGTTAATACTCGAGTTCAGGTTGAGCATAGAGTTACAGAAATGGCCTATAAATTAAAATTTACTAATCCTAATGACCCCGATGATTATTTTTTTGTTAATTCCATTATAGGTGCAATGTTATTAATTAATTGTTTTGGTAAGTCTTTACCTAAGCCAGAACGAATAACTAATTCTATTTCCGGAATTGAAGCTAGGATCAACTCTACAAATGCTTCCCTGAATCCTCACTCTGGTGGAACTATTTGCAGATGGTCTGAACCAAATTATCATGAGATTCGTGATGATCAGGGTATAGGTAATGTCAATAAATTCACAGGATTTCCTCAACCATACAAATTTTCAGGAGCATATGACTCTAATATTGCTTTATCAATAACGAGAGGGATTTCGAGAAAGGAATGTTTTGAAAAACTCACTGAAATTCTAAGAAAAATGGAAATAAATGGAAATGATCTTAATTTAAACACAAACTTTCTATATGGTATTCTTCATTGGTTTATTAAGAATGGTCCTATGCTTAAACCTAACACAAACTTTGTTTCATATTATTTAGCTATTGCCGGAAAGGTTAAGGAATTAAGTGATCAAATAAATCTAGATGTAGCTTGGAATATATTAGTCTCAGAAGTTAAAAAAAATTATGGAGAAACTGGAGTAAAAATTTGTGAAAAAAAATTTACTTTGATTTTAAGACCCCTTAAAAAATTATTCAGTGATATCCATCTCCTATTAGGCTGGATTTCTTTTCAGCAATCCAAATACAATAATGAAGTAATTAAAGAAAGAGACAATCCAAATAAAATTTTAAACGATCTATACCATTACTTAAATCTTGATCAAAATTCTAATAAATTCCCTATCGATAAAATATGGGATCAAGATCAAAAAACACTAAAAGATGGTCTTACTTTCTATAAAGATTTAATGAAGAAATTTGAAATCCTAAATTTATCTTGGACCAAGTTAAATCTTATACTAAATTCAAAAAATCCTCCTGAGGGATTTTGTCTAGACAATTTTAGCCCTTCATGGGAGGAAATAATTTCCTCTCACAAAGGACATCAATTAGCAATGGAGCTTTTAAGACTTCCTACCGTAATAGCAAAAGAAGGAGGATTTTTTGAATTACGAGGGAATAATTCTCTAGAAATTGAAATTCCTATCGAGATTCACGATCCTGAATACAGAAAAAGTTTAATTTCCAAACTTTCACCGACTCTTTCATCTAACAGTAACCAAATAATTGCTTCTTCTGGAGGAGTTTTTTATGCTAGAGAAAACCCCAATGCAAAAGATTTTGTAGAAGAAGGAGAACACGTTGAGAAAGGACAAGTTATAGGTTTACTAGAAATTATGAAAATGTTTAATGAAATAAGAGCTCCTTCTTCTGGAACTATTTTAAAAAAATGTTTTGAAAAAAATTCAGGTATATTAGTTAAAAAAGGACAAATACTTTACTTAATTGAGCAGGATAAAAAAAATAAATCAAGTAAGAATGAACAAAATATTTCTGGTCAAGAAAAACTAACTTCTATTTTTATGAAAAAGATTTCTTCACAATAAAAAAATTTTTATCAAATGATAGAATTCTCTGTAGAGGCAAGAAACAAAAATTGCAGAGCTGGGATTTTAAAAACTCCACATGGGGAAGTTCATACGCCTATATTTATGCCAGTCGGTACTCATGGTACAGTGAAAAGTTTAACAAATGAAGATTTAAAAAAAATTGGTTCTGAAATTATTCTAGGCAATACATACCACCTTCATTTAAGACCTGGCGATAAACTTATAAAAAAAATGGGAGGGCTGCGCAAATTCATTAATTGGGAGCTTCCGATTTTGACTGATAGTGGAGGATTTCAAATATTTTCCCTTGCAAAATTGGTGAAAATAAATGAAGAAGGAGTAGTAATAAAAAGTCATCTCGACGGTTCAAAAATTAAACTTACCCCGGAAATTTCAATCTCTATACAGAAAAATCTTAAATCAACTATAATGATGTGCCTTGATGAATGCTTAGAACTCCCAGCATCTAGATTAGATATTGAGCGTTCAATAGGATTAACAAAAAAATGGGCAGAAAGATGTAAAAATGAGAATAATAAATCTGGTTCTTCTCCAAAGCAAGCTTTATTCGGAATTTTTCAAGGAGGATGTGAATTAGATTTACGTGAACAAAGTTTAGATCAAATTGTAAATGTTGGTTTTGACGGCTACGCTATTGGAGGATTGAGTGTGGGTGAAAATAAGGAAGAGATGTACAAGGTAACTCATTATATAACACCAAGAATGCCCTTTGAAAAACCCAGATATCTTATGGGTGTAGGAGATCCTGCTGATTTATTAGAAGGAATTGAAGCCGGTATAGATATGTTTGATTGCGTAATGCCTTCAAGAAATGCACGAAATGGTTCCCTTTTCACTTCAGAAGGGAAAGTTAATATAAAGCAAAATCGCTTTCAACAGGATGGTGGTCCAATAGACCCTGAATGTAATTGTTATACATGCCAGAACTATTCAAGATCTTATTTAAGGCACTTGTTTAAATCTAAAGAAATTTTAGGAATACGACTAAATACTTATCACAACCTTTTCTTCTACTTATCTTTGGTCAAAAAAGCAAGATTGGCAATTAAAAAACAAAATTTTACAAAATTCAAAAAAACATTCCTTGACAAATATTTAAATTGAAAAATTTTAAAAAAATGTGTGGCAGATTTGTATTAACTAGTTCTAAGGAAAAAATAATTTCTTCATTTGAAGTAGATAATTCTATAGACATTCTAAATCCTCGTTATAACATTTACCCTACAGAAAAAATTCCAGTGATTTTAAAAAACAATGGTTCAAATTTCTTAGAAATCATTCAATGGGGACTATTTAGATTTGGAGTTAATAGAAATAGACCATTAATAAATGCAAGAATTGAGACTATAAAGCAAAAACCTTCATTTCAAAAAATATTAAAGAATCGTTGTCTAGTCCCTGCTAATGGTTTTTATGAATGGAAAAAAGAAAAAACTAAAAAACAACCCTATTTCATTTCTTTAAAAAATATTGATCTATTTGCATTTGCAGGTATATACGAATATGGAAAATCTAATGACGGAAAAGACATTAAAAATTTAGCAATCCTAACAACAAAATCAAATCCTTTTTTAGAAAAAATTCATAATAGAATGCCTGTAATTTTGACAGAAACAAACTTTAAAAAGTGGTTATGTTATCCTGAAATTTTTTTAAGTGATTTATTTAATGCTAGTATATCTTTAAATATGCAAACATGGGAAGTCAGTAAAAAAGTTAATTCTCCAACTTTCGACAACCCCGTTTGCATAAAAAAAATAATAAAAAATGAAACCTTGATAGAGGGGGAGAAATTTTTGAAATCACAAGGATCATTTTTTGATTAAAATTCTTCTATGATTTTTATATAATTTGAATGATTAAGTCTGAGGATATCTTTTGAAATTGGACCTTGCGTTTCAGATTCAAATTGATACACCATCTTTTGACGTAAGGGTCTAAAATTAACTTTAACAATTATATTGTTTTTAAAAATTTCATTTGCCAATGGATCCTCAATTTTTAAAAAGATAAAGTTAGGAGTATTCAATTGAACTATTGATTGAAAATCAAATTTTTCTGACCGACTCTGAGAATATACTGAAACTTCTATTTTTGTTGCGGCTGCAACTTGACGACTATTTTTAACAATAAGTTTAGGATTATCTGAATTAAATTTAAGCTTCTCTCTTAAGGAAATTAAAGCTTCCAAACGGGACTCATCAATTTTTTCAAGATTACTAAGGACTATTTCAAAAGTTTCAGCATGAGTTGAAATTAATTCAAGCTCCTTTTCTTTAGTCATTCTAGACATTTCCCAAAGCAAATCGATTTCAATTTTGCTAAGTTTATATTTTTGAGTAGTACGTTTCTTTAATTCAGTTTCAGAAAGTCTATATAAAAGATTTTTAAAATTTTCAATTTGATCTTGGTCAGAGGTGTAATAAATATTAAGGTTACCTCTGTCCGTATCTTCCCAAAAAGTAGGACCAGAAAAAAGAAGCCGATTAGAAGTCATTTCAATTACTTGATAAAAAGTTTGCTCCCCCAAAACTTCAAGATCATCAAGTATATCTTTAGCTATACGATTTACAAAATCATCAATACCAACTCTTAAGTAGAACAAAGCTAAACCAAATTGCAAGACCCGAACTCCATTATTGATTAGAATACCTCTAGCTAGATCTTCTTTATTAAAATCAGGGGGACTATCAACCTGCAATATCTCACTCAACATTCCGTTTTGCAATTCCATCTCCCAATCATCATGAAAAATTTGCTCAAGAACCCTTTTCATTTCTGTAGCAATTACATCAACAATAAAATACATAGCTGGACTGTTACTACCATGTTTAAAAATCTCTACACCATAAATTCTTAAATACATGAAGCATCTTTTTACATGATCAATTTTTTTGTGTTCAACTAAGCATCTAATAAAATTACCATAATAAAATCCCAAGTTGTATAAATTCCTCGGCTCATTATTTCTAACACCATGTTTGATAGCAAATCTAAGCAAAGTATTAAAACGAATAATAATAATATCTACTAAATCAGGATTATCCTCTTCAATAGCAGTCTGACCTAGATTAGCCATTTCTCCAGCGACCATTGAAGACAAATCAAATTCGCCATGTTCGAGTAAGCGAATATAAACATTACCCAAAAGGCGAAAACATTTTTGTTCATAAAAACTTTGTGTGCGTTCCATTTCCCCAAATTGACCCACCATTGTTTTAAAGGATATGTCAGTTCTAACTTTTGCAGATACTTTAAAGAATTCAGGAGCTATTTCCTTTTTTATTTTTATATAATTTTGCAAAGTTGCGCTCATATCTTGAACTATATCCGCTTTTAATTCCTTAAATGAAACGAATTCCAGAATATCATCCAACTGGTTTAGTGCTTCAAAAATTGAGTATTGTTGGTTTTCAACTATACTTGGGATATGAGCTAAAGCATGACTTCTAGATGAAGTTAAAGCCATTATTTGATCCAAATTTTCATTATAAATTTTGTTAATAATATTTGTGGGCTTCGTATATCTGAGAATATAAAAAACATATGGGAAAGCTATTATTGCACAAATAGTTAAAAGAAAGTGTGTATTAAAAATTCTACTCGATTCTCTAATCAAGCCAATTTCTCCATAAATTTTCACAATTAAAGCATGCGCTCCTGAAATAATTAATAACCAAATATAGAGTAAACTTTTAATATCCTTCATATAAAGGTCAATCAATTTTGGGATACTTTGTGAAGCAATTGAAATAACTAGTATAAGAGTCCCTAGAACCATACCTAATAAAGCTTGCCAAACTTCTGGAGCAAATCCTATATCTAAATCGCCAAAACCTCCTGGCTTCTTTCCAGATAAATTCTCAATTAATTCTGTATAAGGAGCAAATAAAAATATGTTAAAAAAAATATCACTAATTATTACAATAGTAAATATTGCTATAAAGGAAGCTATTGATCGCCTTGCATCAGCATAGGCAATTAGACGATATAGAAAAAAACTTATGGATACGTTCGCTGTCTTTAATTCTGATTTTTTTTCTTTTAAAGAATCTTTCATTGAATTTCAAACAGATTAAATTATGAATTTAATTAAGATCGCCGAATAGAACTAATCCCAGGAAGTTCTTTCCCTTCTAAAAATTTTAGGGATGCTCCTCCACCGGTAGACACATGTGAGATTTTTTCACTAAGACCAAGCTTCTTTATTGCAGATACAGAATCTCCTCCACCTACAACTGTTAATGTACCTTTTTCAGTTTCTCTTGCAAGTGACTTTGCTATTGCAAATGTTCCATTGCTAAATTTTTCAATTTCAAATACACCCATAGGACCGTTCCAAAAAACTGTTCTGGAACGGCTAATAGCATTGCAAAATATTTCAGCCGACTTTGAACCAATATCTAGAATCATCCACCCTTTTGGGACTCCTTCAACCAATTTAATTGAACGAATTGACGCTTTTTCTTTTATAGATTCAGCTATTATTGCATCTTTTGGAAGTAAAAGATCAATTTTTTTTTCTTTTGATTTTTGAATCATTTCTTCAGCAAACTGAAGAGAATTTTTCTCAAACAAAGAGTTCCCAATCTCAAAGCCTTGTGCTTTTAAAAATGTACATGACATTCCTCCACCAATTATTAGTGCATGAATCTTGTCAAAAAGTTTGTCAATAACCTTTATTTTATCAGCAACTTTGGCACCTCCAATAATCGCTAAAAAAGGATCTTCAGCATTAGAAACCATTTCTCCTAAAAACTTTAATTCTTTTTTAATCAAATAGCCAATTGCTGATTCTGATATAAATCTAGAAACGCCGCACGTCGACGAATGCGATCTATGAACAGTTCCAAAAGCATCGTTAATATAAACATCGCCCAATTTTGCCAGTTTTTTTGAAAAAAAAATATCATTTTTAGTTTCAGCTTTATGAAATCTTAAATTTTCTAAAAGAACTACTTCACCATTTCGCAATTGATGGATAATTTTTTCAACCTCCTTGCCAACACAATCAGGAGCAAATATAACATTTTTACCAAGATTCTCTGAAAGAACCTTAGAAACTGGTTTTAAACTCAAACTATTTAATCGCTTACCTTCAGGACGACCTAAATGTGACATTAATATTGCTTTACCACCTTTTTCGATGATGTAACGAATAGTTTTTAAACTACTTTTAATTCTGGATTCATCTGTAATTTGAGAATTATTGTCTATTGGAACATTTAGATCTAAGCGAGTTAAAACTCTACGTCCCTCCAGGTGCAAATCCTCTATAAATTTTATTCTATTCATAAGTACATTTTAAAAATATTAATAACTGAAAATATATAAGCAAATACTTTTTTTACTAATCAAAAAATAATTTCTTTATAACTAAAATAATATGACATAGTCGCCCAATTATCCAAAAATATTTTATAAATATTAAATAAAAAAATTTATTCCCCAAAATTGATCGGCACTAATTCAGTTTATTAAATGAAATAGACTTTTCTGGATATTGAACTTATAATGATTTATTATAATTTAAAAGCAAAAATAAAAAATATTTAAAAGTTTTATTGGAGAAAATGAATTGGGAATTTTAACAACAACAATAGGGGCATATCCAAAACCAAAATATGTAAAATTACCTGATTGGTTTGGTAATCTTGATACTTCTACACCAACCAAAGGTTGGGCCGAGGCCAAGAAGGCAATGGGAAATAAAGCACATTTAATCATCAAGAAAGGAACTCACGAAGCAATATTAGATCAGGTTAATTCTGGGATTGACATACCAACCGATGGTGAAATAGCAAGAGAAAATTACATTCATTATCATTGTCGACATCTAGAAGGAATAGATTTTATTAATCTTACAGAAAAGACTTTAAGGAATGGTAATTATTCCTCTTTCTTACCAACTATTCGTGGCAAAATAAAAAATAGAGATTTATTTTTGGTCAAAGATTGGAAACAAGCTCAAGAAGCAACCGAAAAGCCCATTAAAATTACCATGCCAGGGCCTTTAACCGTGGCAGATACAATAGCAGATGAATATTACAATGATCAAAAAATACTTGGGGCAGCTATCGCAGAAGCTCTTAATAAAGAAATCTTGAGTTTAGCAAATTCTGGTTGTAAATATATCCAAATAGATGAGCCCCTTTTTGCAAGATACCCTGAAAAAGCAATTGAATTTGGAATAGAAAATTTGGAAAGAGCTTTCCAAAATTGTCCTAAAACAGTAAACAGAACCATCCATATATGTTGTGGATATCCTGACAAAATTGATGTGATCAACTATCCCAAAGCACCGTTAGATTCTTATTTTAAAATTGCTGATGTATTGGAAGATTCATCAATAAATACTATTTCAATAGAAGATGCTCATAGAAATAATGATCTTGCTTTGCTGGAAAAATTCAAAACAACTAATATTATTTTAGGAGTAGTTACA
>CACGSI010000018.1 GCA_902575715.1 uncultured SAR324 cluster bacterium | reverse complement strand
AAATTTTAAAAAAATTATAAGTATAACATTAGTTTTGGGTCTAGTTAGCAGTTCTGCGCTAGCTGCCACAAAAATTCATTGGTGGCATGCATTTAAAGGGCGTTTGGGGACATTGTTGGCAGAACAAGTCGATCAGTTTAATGCTGCTCAGAGTGATTATGAGGTAATTCAAAATCGTAAAGGAAATTACTCAGAAACCTTAAATGCTGGTATAGCTGCTTTCAGAGCCAAAAAACACCCGCATATCCTTATGGTTTTTGAGGTTGGTACGGCCTCAATGATGGCTGCAAAGGGAGCTATAAAACCAATGTATGAAGTAATGTACGAAGCAGGAGCAAAATTTGATCCAGATGGGTTCATTGGACCTGTAAAAGGTTACTACACTACAACTTCCGGTGAAATGCTTTCTATGCCTTATAATTCTTCTACTCCTGTTCTTTGGGTTAACAGAGATTCATTTAAAAAAGCTGGTATGAATCCTGATATGGATTTATCTACATGGCAAAAAGTTGGAACAGCTCTAGATAAGTTAAAGTCAACTGGACACAAATGTCCTTTGACTACAGCTTGGCAGAGCTGGGTCCACTTAGAGAACCTATCTGCTTATCATAATGTTGCTTTTGCAACAAAAGAAAATGGATTTGCCGGAATGGATACTGAATTAGTTTTCAATGGTCCTATTCAAATAAAACATATACAAGCTATGGGTGCTTGGGCTAAAGAAGGTAAATTTATTTATGCAGGAAGAAGAAATGAGGGTGGAAACGCATTTAGAGCAGGTGAATGCGCCCTATACACAGAGTCATCTGCAGGATACGCAGGAATTAAGAAAAATGCTAAATTTGATTTTGAAATAAGACATTTACCATATTGGGAAGGAGTAAACGGAGCACCCCAAAATACTATAATTGGAGGATCATCACTATGGGTTTTGTCCGGTCATAATTCTAAAGAATATAAAGGTGTAGCGGCTTTTCTAAATTTCCTTTCTTCCCCGGTTATTCAGGCTGCTTGGCATCAAAACACTGGTTATCTTCCAGTAACCCTTGTAGCAAGTCAAAAAACAAAAGAGTCTGGTTTTTATGACTCTAATCCCGGAACAGACATAGCCGGGATCCAAATGACTCGTAAATCACCTACTTCTGTTTCTAAGGGACTCAGGCTAGGATCTTTTGATCAAATTCGTGGAATGATTGATGAGGAACTGGAGAATGTTTGGAGTGGTAAAAAATCTGCAAAGTCTGCACTTGATAGTGCAGTTAAGAGAGGTAATGTCCTACTTCGAAGATTTGAATCTTCAAATCGCTAGTAATTATTTTTTGTGGAGACAAAATTAAATGTCTCCACAAATTATTTATTGTTTCTGATGGAAAAAAGAGTACATTTTAAGGGATGGGTTCTTCCAGCAATTCTAATAGCACCACAGTTATTTATAACTGCTGTTTTCTTTTTTTATCCAGCAGGGACTGCTATTTGGTGGTCTCTTTTTAATCCTGATCCATTCGGATTAAGTACAAAATTTGTAGGGTTAGCTAACTTTGAATTTCTTTTTGCTGATCCTTATTACAAAGAAAGTTTCTACACTACAGCAATTTTTTCTTTTCTAGTAACTTTTTTTTCAATGGGGCTTGCACTTTTTCTTGCTGTTCTTGCCGACAGATTGTTAAAGAGTGCAGGAATTTATAAAACTCTCTTGATTTGGCCTTATGCGGTTGCACCAGCTATAGCTGGAATCCTTTGGATGTTTCTATTTGATACTCGCACTGGACTAATTTCATGGTATCTTGGATTACTCGGTTATGATTGGAACCATCTATTAAATGAAAATGAAGCTATGGGGTTGGTAGTGACTGTATCAACTTGGAGTAGAGTAAGTTATAATTTTTTATTTTTTTTAGCTGGCTTACAAGCTATCCCCAAATCAATAATTGAGGCGGCAGCAATTGATGGTGCTAAATTTTGGAAGCGTTTTTGGACTATAGTTTTTCCTCTTTTATCACCCATAACTTTTTTCTTAGTTGTTATGAACATTGTTTATGCATTTTTTGATACGTTTGGGGTTATTCATACCATAACTAAAGGCGGCCCCGGACAGTCAACAACTATTCTTGTATATAAAGTCTATTCAGATGGTTTTGTTGGACTGGACCTTGGTTCTTCTGCAGCACAATCAGTCATCTTGCTTGTTATTGTAGGGCTTTTAACAATTTTACAATTCAAATTTTTAGAGAAAAGAGTTCATTATTAATGTCAGGAATGGTTGAAAAAAAAGGAATAAATTACTGGTTAACTCATTTAGGCCTGTCATCTGGAGTTTTGATTTTATTTTTTCCACTTTGGCTGGCTTTTGTAGCATCTACTGTCACTAATGAAGAGGTTATTCACCCCCCTATGCCTTTATGGCCTGGTGACAAACTGGTAGAAAACTATAGTCGTGCCTTAATAGATGGTGATAGTGGACAAACGTCTGCATCAGTAGCAAGAATGTTGCTTAATACTTCAATAGTGGCTATTGGTATCGCTTTAGGAAAAATTGTAATTTCATTTACATCTGCATTTGCAATTGTTTTTTTTAGATTTCCTGCAAAAAATATTTTCTTTTGGTTAATTTTTCTTACTTTAATGTTACCAGTAGAGGTGAGGATTCTTCCAACTTACGAAGTTGTTGCCAGTTTTGGTTTGCTAAACACATATTCAGGATTAATTTTCCCACTTATAGCTTCTGCAACTGCTACATTCCTATTTAGACAATTTTTTATGACAGTACCTGATGAAATTGTTGAAGCTGCAAGAATTGATGGAGCTAAACCTATACGTTTTTTTATCGATATTTTGATTCCTATAAGTCGTACTAACATTGCTGCCCTATTTATTATAATGTTTATTTTTGGATGGAATCAGTTTCTTTGGCCTTTGCTAATGACTACAGATACCTCAATGAATACCATCATAATGGGAGTTGAGCAAATGATCGGAGGTCAAGATGATGTTACACCTTGGCCAGTAGTTATGGCTGCTTCTATAATGGCAATGTTGCCTCCAATATTAGTTGTTGTTTCAATGCAAAAACTTTTTATTCGAGGCTTAACAGATAGTGATAAATAATATTATGGCAAGATTAATACTTAATAATATAAAAAAAAATTTTGGTAAAACAAAGGTCTTACACGGAATTAACATGGAGGTTAGTGATGGAGAATTCATTGTGATTGTGGGGCCCTCGGGCTGTGGTAAGTCAACATTATTGAGAATGATAGCGGGTCTAGAAAACGTTTCATCTGGAGAAATTTTCATTGATAATGACCTTGTAAATAGCAAAGAACCGATGGATAGAAATATTGCTATGGTATTTCAAAATTACGCACTTTATCCTCATATGAGTGTTTTTAAGAATATGGCCTATGGCTTAAAAATAGCTGGTTTTCCTAAATCAGAAATTAGTGAAAGAGTTAATAAAGCAGCAATGATGTTAGAACTTGATAATTTGCTGGATAGAAAACCAAGAGAATTATCAGGGGGTCAGAAGCAGAGAGTTGCTATGGGAAGAGCAATTGTCAGACAGCCTTCAGTGTTTTTATTTGATGAACCTTTATCTAACCTTGATGCTAAATTAAGAATTCAAATGCGACTTGAGATTAAATCATTACAACAAAGATTGGGAACTACGTCCCTATTTGTAACACATGATCAAGTTGAAGCTATGACCTTAGCAGATAGAATGTTAGTTATGAACGAAGGTGTTGCTGAACAAATTGGTTCCCCTTTAGATGTCTTCCAAAAACCAGAAACAATTTTTGCTGCTCAATTTATAGGCAGCCCTGCTATGAATCTTATAAAAGCAAATTCCGATGGTTATAATTTAATACTCGATAATGGAATATCTTTAAAATGTTCCACAAATTTTACGGGAGAAGTTTTCGCTGGTTTAAGGCCTGAAGATCTTATACCAAATAAAAATGGTAAAATAATTATTCAAATCAATATTTTAGAGCCAATAGGCGCCAGTACTATAATGCATGGTAAATTAAAAAACTCAGACATCAAAATCATCTCTATGGTTCAAGGTCTAATTAATCAGAAAGATATTCAAAATGAATTGAGTTTTAGTATTTCTCCCAATTCTATCCATCTTTTCGATAGGAAATCAGGAAAAAGAATAAATGTATAATTTTATCCCCACTTGAAAATAATTAATAAATTCTTTACAAATCGAAAATTTTGATTCTTAAGAGTTTTAATTCTTATTTGAAAATAGATTTTGATCCCCATGAAATTGTTTTTTGTTATTGAGAAAAAAAAATATTATTTTTTCCTATTTATTTTTTATTTTGTCTCAATATTCATAATTAATCTTAAAGCTTTTGCCTCTAAGGAAAAGTTGATTATAGCTCACCGTGGAGCATCAGGATATCTACCGGAGCATACTCTTGCAAGTGCAGCATTAGCATTTGGAATGAAAGCTGATTTTCTTGAATTAGATGTTGTTTTAACTAAAGATGCACATCTTATTGTAATGCATGACCTTACCTTAAATGCAACTACAAATGTAGAAGAAATTTTTCCGGAACGATCAGATATAAATGGAAACTACTATTCAATGGAATTCAAATTGGAAGAAGTAAAAAGGCTAAGAGTTAATGAGCGTTCAAAAAAAAGGGGTTCTAGTCAATTATATTCCGATAGATTCCCTAAAGAATATAATTTGTTTAGGGTTCCAACTCTCGAGGAAATAATTAAATTAGTAAGAGGTTTGGAAAAAAGCCATGGCAGAAGGATGGGATTATATATTGAAATAAAAGGTTATAGGACTCATAAAAAATTTAATTTAAATCCCATTAAAAAACTTTTTGAAATACTGAATAAGTTCGGGTATCTAAAGAAATCAGATCCGATTTGGATTCAATCATTTGATTCAGAGGTTTTAAAAATAATGAGAGAAAAATATAAGACTAAACTAAGATTGACTCAGTTAATTGGTGAAAATAAATGGAACCTTTCAAAAACAGATTTTGATTATTTTAAAACAAAAAACGGTCTTAAAGAAATAGCTACTTATGCAAATGGAATAGGACCGTGGATGAAACATGTAGTTGCAGGGAAAAGTATTTCAGGGGATTTACAATTGACGAATATGGTCAATATCGCAAAGGAATTAAAATTAAAAGTACACCCATACACCTTGAGGGCTGATAGATTACCCAATTATGTCAGTTCATTTGAAAATCTTCTAGAAATTTTTTTTAATAAAGCAAAAGTTGATGGAGTTTTTACCGACTTTCCTGACCAAGTTTTTAAATTTGTTGAGAAAATTAAAAATTAAAGTATTTTGAGTAATTAAAAAATTAATAGTTTTACAAATAATTTAATTTGTAAAATTTAATAACAAAATTTTAAAAAATCTTGTCTAAATTATATGATTATGAATATAATGGCAGATTATTTCCTATCAAATAGGTTTATAAAGACAACCCTAATGACATAGTGTCATAAAGGTCCGGAGAGAAATAACAATTCTTAATTTTGGAGTTTAAGTATGTTTTATAAAGTAATGAAGAAAATATTATTATCTAGTTCCATATTATTTTTAATAAACGTTACTAGCATTTTTGGTGCTGATGCTATTTGTTATAACTGCCCTCCACAATGGGCAGACTGGGCTAGTCAACTTAAGATGATAAAGAAACATTTAGGATATGATATTCCGCACGACAATAAAAACTCTGGACAAACACTTTCACAGTTACTAGCAGAAAAAAATAGTCCCGTAGCAGATGTTGCTTACTATGGAGTATCATTTGGAATTCAAGCTGGACAAAAAGGAGTTGTAGAAGCATATAAACCTCGACATTTTGATGAAATTCCTGATGGACTCAAAGATCCTCAAGGGAAGTGGTTTACTATTCATTCAGGAACTTTGGGGTTTTTTGTTAACGTTGATGCTCTTGAAGGAGCTCCGGTTCCCCAATCGTGGTCAGATTTGTTGAAACCGACCTATAAAGGTATGATCGGGTATTTAGATCCTTCATCTGCTTTTGTTGGTTATGCTGGAGCAGTTGCGGTAAATAGAGCTATGGGAGGAAGCTTAGATAACTTTGACCCCGGAATAAATTACTTTAAGAAATTATCAAAAAACAAGCCAATTGTTCCTAAACAAACTTCATATGCAAGGGTACTATCTGGAGAAATTCCTATTCTTTTTGATTATGACTTTAATGCATATAGAGGGAAGTATAAGGACAAAGCCAATGTTGTTTTTGTTATACCTCAAGAAGGAACGGTTGTGGTTCCTTATGTCATGAGTTTGGTAAAAAATAGTCCAAATCCTGCCAAAGGTAAAAGCATTTTAGATTTCATAATGTCAGATGATGGTCAAAAAGTATGGGCCAACGCATTTTTGAGGCCGATTAGGGCATCTGCTATGTCTAAAGAAGCTGCATCAAAGTTTTTACCAGCATCAGACTACGCGAGATCAAAACCGCTCAATTATGCTAAAATGGCTGCTGTACAAAACTCATTTAAAGAACGTTATCTAAATGAAGTTAGATAAATTGATCGACTAAGAGGTAGTAGATTACTACCTCTTAATCAGATTTTTTTCTAAGATTTTAATGAAATATTACGATTATCCTAAGCTATTTGTCCTTGCTTTACCTGTGGCTATTTTTTTTATTACTTTTTTTATAGTGCCAATGGTTCAATTAGCAATCGTTGGTGCTAGTAGTGATTCCGGAATTTCATCATATTTCACTATATTAAATACCCCCAGGCATTTTGAAAGTATGATTGCCACTTTAATACTTTCTATTACTGTTACATTTACAGCTTTAGTGATTTCTACTGCTGCAGGATTGTTTCTAGTCAGAAATACTTTTCCAGGTCGAGAAATAGTTTTATCAATTCTTACATTTCCTCTTGCTTTTCCGGGAGTGGTAATAGGTTTTTTAATAATTATGTTAGCAGGTCGACAAGGATTGATAGGATCAATTACTAAAGCTTTTTTAGGCGATAAAATTGTTTTTGCATATTCAATGTTAGGATTATTTTTTGGATATTTATACTTTTCAATACCCAGAGTAATACTAACTATTATGGCTGCAGCTGAAAAACTAGATAAGTCTCTGGAAGAGGCCGCAAAATCATTAGGGGCACCTCCTTTTAGGATTGTGATAGATGTTATCATTCCAGCACTAAAACCTGGTTTGATAGCTTCAGGAGCTATTTGCTTTGCTACATCAATGGGTGCTTTTGGAACCGCATTTACTTTAGCAACAAATATAGATGTTCTTCCAATGACAATTTATACAGAGTTTACACTTAATGCAAATATTGCTGGGGCTGCAAGTTTATCTATTGTTTTGGGATTAGTTACTTGGATTGCACTTTTCATTTCGAGAAGCTTATCTGGACAAACAATTGCTGTCTCTGGTTAATCGATCGATGAGCAAAAAACAAATTTTTGTTTTACAATTATTGTTTACTCTCCTAGTCTGTTCATTTTTGATAATACCAGTATTCCTTTCCGTACTTGCAGGGATAACTCAAAATTTTTTTGTTGGTATAAAGAGTGGTCTAACCACTCGGTGGGTTCTGGAAGTATTGGAATTGTACTCTGGAACTATTTATCTTTCATTAATTATCGCTATTGCTTGTTTAATTGCAACATTGATTATTGGTATTCCAGCGGCATACGTTTTGGCTAGAATTGGTGGTAGAATTTCCAGATTTGTAGAAGAAACTATAGTTTTGCCAGTTGCTGTTCCAGGCTTAGCAATAGCTCTTGCATTGATAATAATTTATGGAGGGTTTAGAGACTTTAGGTCAAGTTGGTATTTTATATTAGTCGGTCACATTCTTTTTACTCTCCCTTTTATGGTAAGATCAGTACTAGCAGTATTATCTTCTACAAATTTTAAAGAATTGGAAGAAGGTGCTGCGAGTTTAGGTGCTTCGTTCTGGACAAGATTCTTTACAATAGTGTTGCCTAATTCTAAACCCGGAATTTTGGCAGGTTCACTTATGGTTTTTACACTTTCTATTGGAGAGTTCAATCTAACTTGGATGCTTCATACACCCATGACAAAAACTCTTCCTGTAGGACTTGCTGATAGTTATGCTTCGATGAGATTAGAGGTAGCAAGTGCTTATACATTGATTTTTTTCATTATGATAATTCCTTTACTGCTCGGAATGCAGTTGCTTTCAAGAAAAAAGAATTAAACTATAGCTTATATAAAATTTTATGCAAAAAGATACTACATCCATTGAGCTGATTTCTTGTGGAAAAACCTTTAAAGATGGTACGTGTGCATTAGAAAAAATAGATCTAAATATAAACGGTGGGGAAACCATAGTTTTACTAGGTCCCTCTGGATGTGGAAAAACAACTTTATTAAGGATTATTGCTGGTCTTGAGGAACCTGATAATGGTGGAAAAATTATTTTCAACAAAGAAAACGTTACAGGTCTACAGATTGAAAAAAGGAATGTGGGTATGGTTTTTCAGTCTTATGCATTGTTTCCAAATATGAATGTCAAAGAAAACATTGGTTATGGTTTGAAAGTTAGAAAATTAGATAAAAACCAAATTGATGATCGTGTCGAGGAAATGCTTGAAATGATGCATATTAATGATTTATCACTTCGAAGTATCGATCAGTTATCTGGTGGACAAAGACAGAGAGTCGCTCTAGCAAGAGCTATTGCTGTCAGGCCCAGAGTACTTTTATTAGATGAACCATTAACTGCTCTTGATGCAATTTTGAGAGATAGACTAAGAGTTGAAATAGATAGTCTTCTAAGAAGTCTTGGTATTACTGCAATATATGTTACTCATGACCAATCTGAAGCTATGGCACTTGGGGATAGAATTGTTGTAATGAGTGATGGAAAAATATCTCAGATTGGAACTCCTAGAGATATTTATTACCATCCTGAGAATGAATTTGTTGCTGATTTTATAGGGACTGTTAATCGAATAGATAAGAGAAATATTAAAAATCTTGATTTTATTGGAGAACAGGAATTAATTTTTAGGCCTGAAGATATAGAAATAGCTGAAAAAAATTCTGGTCATTTAACTGGTGTTGTAAAATCATCATTTTTTTTAGGAGAAAAAACTCGACTTATAATTGATTATAATGAGGAAGATAAGTTATGCGTAGAAGGGAAATTTAAGGATGAATATGCGATAGGATCAGAAATCCATTTGAAACTTAATGCAGAATCTTTAATTAAGATTAAAAATTAGATCTAAACAAAATGTTAATTGCTCAAATAACAGATACTCATATTAAACCAAAAGGGGGACTAGCCTACGGGAATCTAGTAGATACTGCGTCAAGTTTAAAAAATATAGTAGATCACTGTAACAAATTTAATCCAAAAATAGATCTTGTGATAGTAACAGGTGATCTAACTGATTCAGGTAAAATTGAAGAATATGAGGCATTTAATAAAATAATAGAATTATTAGAAATGCCATGGTTTTTAGTACCAGGCAATCATGATAATAGTCAAAATATTTTTAAATTTTTTTCTAAACATGAATATTTACCAAAAAATGAAGATTTTTGTAATTATTTGATTGATGAGTTCCCATTTAATTTAATTGGACTGGATACTACTGTTCGAAGTAAAAATTATGGAGAATTATGTAATTATCGTCTTAGATGGTTAGATTCAAAATTAAAACAATATTCAAAAAAACCAACTTTTCTATTTATGCACCATCATCCTTTTTTTACTGGTATAGACGGAATGGATTTTCAAAATTTGAGAAATTATGTAAAGTTATTTGATATTTTGAAATCTCACCATCATGTTAAGCATATTGCATGTGGACATGTTCATCGTGCAGTTGATACAGTAATTGACGGCATTGGAGTAAGTATTGCTCCAAATGGAGCTCACTCTGTAAATTTAGATTTGGATTCAAAAGGGCCTCCGATGTTCATAATGGAACCGCCCTCAATAAGAATTTTTAAATTAAATAGTACAAGCAAAAGTGTAGTCTCCCATATAAGTTTTGTAGGAAATTTTAAAGGTCCCTACCCATTTTATTCAGATAGCGGAGATTTATTGAATTAGGTTATTTACATATCATCAGCTTTTTATATCCACCACAATAATTTATTTTAAATTAGAGAGTTCATATAAATCTCAAAATATTTAATTTTATATCATAAAAAAGCTTTGAACTTAAGAGAAAAAAATATTAAGGAAATATCTGAAAAAATATTCGATGTTTTAATAATTGGTGGAGGGATTAATGGTGCAGTTGCTGCAGCCGTTCTATCTGCCCGAGGAGCAAAAGTGGCCTTGATAGATAAGGGGGATTTTGCTTCTTTCACAAGTCAAAATTCTTCTAATCTTGTATGGGGAGGAATTAAATATTTAGAAACATTTGAATTTTCTCTTGTTAGACAACTATGCTTGTAAAGAAATCAACTAATACAATCTTACCCCTCTTCAATAAAAGAAATACGTTTTTTCACAAATTTAGAAAAAGGTTTCCGTTTTAATAGATTTTCTCTATTTTTTGGAGCAATTATCTATTGGATTATCGGTAATTTTTTTACTAGACCACCAAAATTACTATCAAAAAAAAATATTAATAATACAGAACCACTAATAAATACTGATTTTAGCATTGGAGGTTTTGAATATTCAGATGCATTCCTTTTTGATGGAGATGCAAGATTCGTATTTAGTTTTGTGCGCTCTGCTTGTGAGAATAATTGTACGACTATCAATTACATGGAGTCAGTAGGTAGCTATAGAAATGAAAATAATTTGTGGAATACTAAGCTTAGAAATAATATAAATGGTGAAAATCTTGAAATAAAAAGTAATTTAATTATTAATGCGTGTGGACCTTTTGTAGACCAGCAGAATAATATTTCTAATATGGTTACGAAACATAAACATGTTTATTCAAAAGGCATACATCTAATTGTTCCAAAAATTACTAAAAATAAAAGAATATTGACTTTTTTTGCAGATGATGGCCGTTTATTCTTTGCAATTCCATTGGCAAATCGAACAATGGTTGGTACAACAGATACAAATGTAAAAATGCCTGAAACTGGAATAAATAAAGAAGATCGAAAATTTGTGCTGGAAAATATTAATAAAAGATTGAATTTAAAAAATCCATTGAAAGAAAATGATATTATCTCAGAGAAATGTGGCGTTCGTCCTTTAGTTACAAGATTAGATGAAAATGACAACAAATATGAAGAATGGACGAAATTGTCTCGTAAACATGAAATTGATGTCAATTTTAAACTCAAGCACATAAGTATTTTTGGAGGTAAGCTGACTGATTGTTTAAATATTGGTGAAGAAATTAGTAATTTAGTTCAACAAATGGGTATTCTTCTTTCAGAACCAAAAAGGAAATGGTATGGAGAGCCGACCGAAGAAATTAAAAAAAAATTTTTTGATACAGCCAATGCAATTAATTTGGACAAGTACACTTCTAAAACAGCATCTGAAAAAATTTCTGAGCGTCTTTGGAGACTTTATGGAGCTAATGCAATCAACATTTCAAAAATTATTATCGACAATCCTGAAACTGCTGAACCGTTAATTGAAGGAACTGATTATTTAAAATGTGAATTAACTGAGGCATCTCTAAATGAAATGATTATTAATTTAGATGACTTTTTAAAACGCCGTTCAAGAATTGCTTTAGTAGCCTCCAGAAAAGAGTTAAAAGACTCAGATAATTTAAAAGAAGCTTGTAAAATACTTTTTAAAGAAAATGCTGAGGAAAAATGGAATGAATATTTTCATAATTAGTTTTCAAAAAGGGAATCAGAAAATAAGAATTTAGATTTTTAAAAAAATAATTGTTTTGAAAATTAACAAAAGAAGAAATCTGACTAAAATTTCATAAACCAACTTTTTTTAATTTTTTTCTTTCAATTTTTATAGATTTTATATATAATAATTCAAATATTGTTAAGTTCAATTTATTTTTAATATTTTTCGTTTATAATTAAAAATTTAAAAACACACATAGATTAGCTTTCAATTCTTATGGATGAGAAAAAATGAAAAGCAAAAATAGAATAGTTGTCTCAAGTGTTACCCACGATGATATTCAGTCCGCAATGGAACGTTTTTTAAAACACGGAGGGAAAATTACTAAAGTTAAGGACACAACTCAGGAAATTCTTTTAAAACAGGATATGGGAGAAGAAGATTTGGATTTCATAGATCCACATGCAGCTAATACTTCCAGAAATGGTTTAGGTGAAGCAGGGAGTGTCCTTCAACAAGAATTACAAAATTTTCAAGAGGAAGTCTAAAATTTTTTTCTAATTGAAAATGAATTCCTAAAATAAAGTTAATATTTTTTGCTTTTATTCTTTCAGGGGTTTATTTTTCTTGAAAAGAGGTCTAAATTTTTTCGCTGATAGTTATAAATTTTTCACATTTCCCCATAGATCATCTTTTTTAAAATAATTTACTTTTTAAACCTTTAAATTTAATATTTTCTTTAATTTTTTCAAAAATGACTCTAAATATATATCTATTTTTTTAATAATGCCTTTACTAAGAAATAAAAATATTAATCATGCAGTTTTTGATGCTTATGGAACTATTTTTGATTTCAGTTCAGCAATTTTTACATATCAAAAGAACTTGGGAGAAAAATTACTTTAGTATCTGATTTGTGGAGAAGGAAACAGTTGAAATAGACTTGGTTAAGAAGTTTAATGGGCAAGTATGTTGATTTTAACCAAGTTACTAGAGAGGCGCTAGAATTTACTTTAGATTCAAACGGAATAAATGATAATAATTTAAAAAAAGAATTATTGAATTCATATAAAAATTTAACATATTTTCCTGAAGTCCCCAAATTCCTTAAAACTCTCAAGAAAAAAGGATTGGTTATTTCTTTACTTTCAAATGGAATATACGATATGCTTAACAAAATAGTAATTAATTGTAATCTAAATCAATTTTTTGATTCAATCTTTTCAGTAGATACTATTAAAGTTTTTAAACCTAACCCCAAAGTCTACGAATACACAGCCAGTAAATTAGAAAGCAGACCAAAAGATATTATATTCATTTCATCAAATTCATGGGATATTGCTGGTGCATCTTCTTTTGGATTTCAAACTATTTGGGGAAATAGATTTAAACATAAATCCGAGAAATTAACCGGTAAGCCTTTGCTTGAAATAAAAAACCTGAAAATTTTTTTTAAATATATTGATTGAAACCTTCAAATTTATTTTTTAAATTAAGGTTTTTTAATTTTTTCTTAAATTATTATCTATTGGTAAAAGTGTTGATAAATATTCAGAAATTGAATTCAAGTCTTCGTTATTTAAAAACTGATACCCCAATTCAATTAATTCCCCCATTAAACCTTGGGAATTATCTCCATCAGGTTTTATGCCAGAAGATAAAAAAAAACTTACATCAATTTTACTCCAACTTCCGATTCCAGTTTTTATATCTGGTGTTATGTTTGGGGCAACTTCTCCTTCTGGGCCTTCAATAGTTCCAGCAAGATTCAATCTAAAATTAAGCCCACCCAAAAGATTTCTTGGAGTATGGCATTCTCCGCAATGAGCAACTGCTTCTACAAGATATGCACCCCTATTCCATGTTTTATCCTTATCAGGATTTTTTGAAAAATTCCTTGCTTTCCAAACAAATTTTTTCCAAAAATACATCGTAATATCCTTTCCCACGGGAAAAATCAAATCGTGATCAATATTTTTTTTATTAACTGGAGGAATTGAAAAAATGTATGCTTTAAGAGCAAGAAGATCATTTTTTTCCATTAGTTGAAAGGAAGTATAAGGAAATACTGGAAAATAATTTCTTCCAGTAGGACTTACTCCTTTTGTCATTGCTTTAATGAAATCTTCATCACTCCAACTTCCTATACCACTATCATTATCAGGAGTTATATTACTACCAAAAAAAGTCCCAAAAGGTGTTTTTATAGATCTACCTCCAGCTAGGAATTCTCCAGAATTTTGAGTGTCTGTGTGACAAGAACAACCCCCTGATGCTTGGAAAATATATTTACCTTTTTTTATAATCTCATCATTTGCAGAAATATCTAAACTAAAAAAAAAAAGAGAAAAAAAGAAAATTTATAATATGTTTAGTCATATTCTATTTTAATTATATTTTACTTAAAAATTGTATAATTTTTTTTTAAGAAATTTTTTATAAATTTTAGTCTCTTTTTCTAAAATTTCTATGACAACCACTACAAGTTTTACCTGTTTTTCTAATTTGTAATGCAATTTCTTTAATGTCCCCATCTTTTGCTACTTGAAAAAGCCTTGTGGTTTCATCAACAAAATTTTGCGATGATTTTTCAAATTTAGGCCAATTCTTCCAAATAATTTTTTTTGCTCTTGTTCTACCTTCATCTGTACCCTCAGGAAAGATCTTGATTGTCATTTTGCTCAAAACCATTAAAGAATAAGCATGATCGATAATATGATTTTTATATGGTAAATTGTTTTTTAAAATACCTGAAATTGTTCCCATATGTCCCGCAGTAGCTTTCATCATGTTTTGTCTATATTTGATTATTCCAGCAGAATCAGAAAAAGCTACTTTATTTATAAGAATTATAGAAAAAATGACTAATAAAATAATTAATTTTTTATTTTTCATTATTAATGTTTTTATCAAAATTAATATATTTAGGGTTTAATTTATTTTGGAAATATACTTGGAATTATTTTATCTCTATATTTACAAAACCAATTGAAAAAAAGATTAGAAAATTTTTAAGCCAATACCTAAAGCCTGACTTAAAATTATAATTTTAGTAGTTCGTTCTCCTCTACAAACAAACGGTCTCTTCGTTCGACATGCGCTAATGAATCTTCAGCTACAGCCTTCCCTAGTTCAGTTTCATATGCCTTTACAAAACTTTCCTCAGAATCAAACCAAAGTTCTGCAACACCATCATATACTGCATTCTCATCTTTTGCGGGATTGAAACATAATTTTTTTAATCCAGGCAATTGAATAGCTAATCTAGCATGCTCCCCTATCCACCAATTTTTGAATTCACGATGAGACAATTGATCTTTTCTCTTGAGCAAAATCATTGCTTTAAACATTTATTACCTCCAATAATTTAAAATACTATTTAGTTCGAGCAAGCGGTCTTCCACTATCCGCCAATGCTAACGCTACAATAATCTCATCTGATCGAGGAGAATCCGGTACTGATATTTCTGTCGAATCCATATGGTCAAAACTCCAAATACTGTCTTTATTTGTTAAAGGAATAACAAGTGATGCCCCCGGTCCTCCCATTTTTTTTGTGGATGGAATAATATCATCTCCTTTTTCTACAGCTGCCCGCACTGGTTTTCCAAATCGTGGATGCAATATTGCTGCTGCGTGCTCAATTTCACCATCTAATCCTACAATTGATCCTTTACCATAGCTTAGAATATCAGAAGGTTTTACGCCTAGTGATTGAACTCCTCTTTCTGCCAGAAAACCTCCTATTTCTGAACCTAAATCATATAGTTCTTCAAGATCTTCAACATACCGTTTAGCATAAGGATTTTTGATTACTGCGACAACAGAAACCTTTCTCGATGGTGGATTAACCTTTTGCTCAATTTCATTATGGATTTCTTCCAATTGTATTACAATTTTTCTTATAATTGGTTTCATTTACTCCTATTAGTAAAATAATTTAAAATAGAGATTCTATATAAATTAACATTTAAATGCAAATTAGTTTAGAAATTTTCAGGATAAATTAAATTATCAAATATAAATACATACTTTTTTTAAAATTTGCTTCAGTTAATTTGCTGGATTAAAATTTTTGTAAAAAAAATTTTTTTAAAATTAATTTTATTTTTTCTTAAATCAAAAAAACTATTTATATTCAAAAAAACAACTTTATGTTTAGCTATTATCAGCTTATAAGCCATGGCTATTGGTATTGCAAAAAAAATTACATCTTCAATCTATCAGATATTTATGTATAATTTTTCAAAAAAAGATTTAAAATAATCAATAAAATATTTTTAATCCGTTTAAAAAATTGTTGACTCATAGTAAACTTTTTATACAAATGGTACAAATTTTTTAAATGAATGGAGTTTTACTTCTCTCTTTTTAGCTATTCTTAATAATTTTAAAAATTTCTAATAACAATAAGAGCTTCAATAAAAACGGTGTTTTTGTCTCTACAAAGAACACTTTGGAATAGTAAGATACTCGTTTTTCTCAGCAATAATAGAATTAAAATTTAGCACAATACTATTCCTTGATATAATGCGCAGGCAAGTAGATCAAGGAATTTCTATTTTGATTGAGAAAGTATAATTCACAAAATTAATAAAAAAAGTAGATGAAATTGACAATTTTAGGAAGTGGATGCCCTTCTGTTGATTTGGTTAGATACGGACCTTCTGCCCTAATTGATTGCGGCGAAGGAAATAGAATATTGATTGATTGTGGATCAGGAGTCACTCAACGGTTATTAGAACATGGAGTAAAAGGATCTGAAATCGACGCTTTAATTCTAACTCATTTACATTCTGACCATATTGTAGATTTATTTCAACTAATCATTTCAAGCTGGCATCAAGGGAGATCAAGACCACAAAAAATTTTTGGACCAGTTGGCACTAAAATATATTTAAACAAATTAATGAAACTTTGGAAACCAGAATTAGAACAAAGAATAGCTCACGAAAGGAGACCTTCTACCAAGGCTCTGCATGTCGATGTAACAGAAATAGATGATGGTACAATAATTGATTTTAATGGTTTAATTGTAAAAACAGTTGAAGTACTTCATCACCCAGTAAAGAAAGCATTTGGGTTTGTTTTTGAAAATCCTCTTGGGAAAGTAGTTATTAGTGGAGATACAAAATTTTGCCCGGCATTAATAGAAGCCGCAAAAGGTGCAGATTTGCTTTTACATGAAGTTTTTATACATAATGAAATGCCTGTTATTGATGGAATTAGAACGCTTCAAACCATAAAAAATGTTGCTTCTTACCACACACTCGACAGTGAGGTTGGCAAAATTGCCTCTTTAGCGAATGTAGGATTACTTATGTTAACTCATTTTGCGCCCCCAAAGTTCGATCGTAAAAAACTTTTAAAAAAAGTTTCAAAAGATTTTAAAGGCCACATTCTTATTGGTGAAGATCTTATGACATTTGATATAAAAAATAAAATACTTTCTTGGAAAAATCTTGAAGTAAAGCTAGGGTGAATTTTTGAAAAAATTTTGTTGTAATTAAAATTTAATATTTTGAAAATGAGACTTAAGAGCTTCTAGACACTCATCAGATTTCTCCAGCATTATCATATGTCCACACTCTTTAATAATTTTTATGCTGGAGCCTTTAATCAGGGCCCCCATTTCTTTCCCTTTTCGTAAAGGTGTCATTTTATCATCACTAGCCAAAATACATTTTGTAGGACATAAAACACCTCTAGCTGCAGTTAATCCATTTTTATATATATTACATGCATTTAGGCCAGCACCCAGAGAACCTTTTGGTAAAGATCTCATCAAAGCTTTTCCTCCACTTATCAAAGATAGCCCTGGTACAGGTGCCTTACCAAAATGTCCATCTTGTCCGTGACTCCATGAAGTTATCAAATCATATGCCAAAGGATTGTCGTTTGTTGCAGCATCTAATAAATATTCATTAACTGGCATTTCTGCAGAAACCCCGATTAAACATAATCCATTAATAAATTTAGAATATCGATACGCAAATTCCAATGCTACAAGAGCTCCCATAGAGTGTCCGACTAAGATTGCTGATTTTAAACCTGCACTAATAATTAAACTATGTACCCAATCTGCCATTTCTTCAACACTTTTTAGGCAATTACCTTCTGATCTTCCATTTCCTGGAAAGTCAATGGCTAAAACGGAATAATTTCGATGGGCAAAGTATCTGGATTGTAAACTCCAGACTGTGTGATCCATTCCTGCTCCATGAAGGAATATTATTGTGGGTTGTTCCGGATCGAATGTTTTCCCTCCTGTTGAAGCAAAAATTTTTATTTTCTCTGAATTTGATTTTACAAAAATTATCATATTTAATTTTTAGAAATTTTGACTGATTTCCTTAAAGCCTGCTTAAAGTCATCAATTAGATCATCTGCATCCTCTATCCCAACAGAGAGCCGAATCATATCTTCGGTCAATCCTGCTTTTTTCATTTTATCTTTATCCATTTGAGCATGAGTAGTACTTGCGGGGTGAATTACAAGTGTTTTTGCGTCACCGACGTTAGCCAAATGAGAAGCCAGTTTTACTGAATTAATAAACTTAGATCCTGCATCACGGCCACCTTTTATTCCAAAAACGATAACTGAACCTGCACCTTTAGGTAGAATTTTACTAGCTATTTTGTAATCTGGATGATCTGATAAACTAGGATGCGATACCCAAGCGACATTATCGTTTCCTTTTAGAAATTCCAGAATAATTTTTGTATTGCTAATATGTTTTTCCATTCTGATTGGGAGAGTCTCTAGTCCTTGTAAGATATAAAATGCATTTTGTGGACTCATGGAAGGACCAAAATCTCTCATTATCTCAGACCGCATGCGCATTGAAAAAGCCTGTGGTCCAAATTCCTCAAAAAATTTTATACCGTCGAATCCTGAGTAAGGTTCAGTAATAGTTGGGAACTTACCTTCTATATCCCAATTAAATTTTCCTCCCTCTACTACTACACCTCCAATAGCTACTCCATGACCACCCATCCATTTGGTAACTGAATGAGTGACTAAATCAGCTCCTAACCTCAAAGCACTGCACAAATAAGGAGTATTAAAAGTCCCATCGATTAGTAAAGGTAATCCTGCTGCATGGGCTATTTCCGCTATTTTTGGTACATCTAAAATTTCTAGACCTGGATTACCAATTATTTCTCCAAAAATTAAACGCGTATCTTTGCGAATTGCATTTTTAAACTCCTTAGGTTTTCGTGGGTTGACAAAAGTTGTTTTAATGCCAAAACGAGGCAACGTATTCTGAAAAAGATTTATACTTCCTCCATATAGTGAAGCAGAAGACACTATGTGGTTCCCTTGACTCAGCAAAGTAGCTATAGTAGAAAACAAGGCACTTTGTCCAGAAGCAGTTGCAATTGCTCCTGTTCCTCCCTCTAATGCTGCAATTCTTTCTTCTAGTACCGCCACAGTTGGATTAGAAATCCGGCTGTAAATATGACCACCCTGTTCTAAATTATATAGAGCCGCAGCATGATCACTACTTTGAAAAACGTAAGATGTCGTTTGATAAATAGGAACTGCACGGGAACCTGTTGTAGAATCTGGACGTTGACCTCCATGTAAACTTAATGTATTAAAATTGTAAAATTTAGGATTCATAAAATTACCTTTAAAAACATAAATAAAGTTTAGCTCAATATTTTAGAAACAATCTCAAAAATGCATAAACAATGTTCATAACAACTAAGAAAAAAGTTATGGGTGATAAAAGAGGAAAAACTATAGTCCAAAAACGCTTCCAAAATTTAGCACCATCAATTGCTGCCGCCTCAATTATTGATTTGGGGATAGCTTGTAAGCCAGCTAAAAAAAATAAAAAATTATAACTTACTCTACTCCAAGTTGATACAGTCACTACCAACCCCATAGCTTCATTTTCATTTAATAGATGGTTCCAATCATAACCGAGTAATCCAAGATACCATGAAATTAGTCCAGTGCGAGTATCAAATAGAAACATCCAAAGGATTCCAGCTATAGCTGGTGCAACCGCATAAGGCCAAATCAAGAGAGTTTTATAAATTCCTGCACTCTTTAACAATCTGTCGGCAAGAACAGCAAGAAAAAGTGCAAGCCCCATTGAAAAAAAAGTTACTAGAAAAGAAAAAATTGCTGTAGTGTAGAAACTTTCTTTGTAATAAGGATCAGCAAAAAGAAATTCAAAGTTAGCTAACCCTACAAATTTTGTACTTAATCCGAATGGATCAGGATTAAAAAGAGACCACCAAATAGCAGTCCCTGCTGGATAAAAAAAGAAAACAGCAGTTATAAATAACTGTGGTGCTATTAGAATTGCTGGAAGAACCCATCCCTTAAAATGTACTCTTTTTTCCATCAGAAACAATAAATAATTTGTGGAGACATTTAATTTTGTCTCCACAAAAAATAATTACTAGCGATTTGAAGATTCAAATCTTCGAAGTAGGACATTACCTCTCTTAACTGCACTATCAAGTGCAGACTTTGCAGATTTTTTACCACTCCAAACATTCTCCAGTTCCTCATCAATCATTCCACGAATTTGATCAAAAGATCCTAGCCTGAGTCCCTTAGAAACAGAAGTAGGTGATTTACGAGTCATTTGGATCCCGGCTATGTCTGTTCCGGGATTAGAGTCATAAAAACCAGACTCTTTTGTTTTTTGACTTGCTACAAGGGTTACTGGAAGATAACCAGTGTTTTGATGCCAAGCAGCCTGAATAACCGGGGAAGAAAGGAAATTTAGAAAAGCCGCTACACCTTTATATTCTTTAGAATTATGACCGGACAAAACCCATAGTGATGATCCTCCAATTATAGTATTTTGGGGTGCTCCGTTTACTCCTTCCCAATATGGTAAATGTCTTATTTCAAAATCAAATTTAGCATTTTTCTTAATTCCTGCGTATCCTGCAGATGACTCTGTGTATAGGGCGCATTCACCTGCTCTAAATGCGTTTCCACCCTCATTTCTTCTTCCTGCATAAATAAATTTACCTTCTTTAGCCCAAGCACCCATAGCTTGTATATGTTTTATTTGAATAGGACCATTGAAAACTAATTCAGTATCCATTCCGGCAAATCCATTTTCTTTTGTTGCAAAAGCAACATTATGATAAGCAGATAGGTTCTCTAAGTGGACCCAGCTCTGCCAAGCTGTAGTCAAAGGACATTTGTGTCCAGTTGACTTTAACTTATCTAGAGCTGTTCCAACTTTTTGCCATGTAGATAAATCCATATCAGGATTCATACCAGCTTTTTTAAATGAATCTCTGTTAACCCAAAGAACAGGAGTAGAAGAATTATAAGGCATAGAAAGCATTTCACCGGAAGTTGTAGTGTAGTAACCTTTTACAGGTCCAATGAACCCATCTGGATCAAATTTTGCTCCTGCTTCGTACATTACTTCATACATTGGTTTTATAGCTCCCTTTGCAGCCATCATTGAGGCCGTACCAACCTCAAAAACCATAAGGATATGCGGGTGTTTTTTGGCTCTGAAAGCAGCTATACCAGCATTTAAGGTTTCTGAGTAATTTCCTTTACGATTTTGAATTACCTCATAATCACTCTGAGCAGCATTAAACTGATCGACTTGTTCTGCCAACAATGTCCCCAAACGCCCTTTAAATGCATGCCACCAATGAATTTTTGTGGCAGCTAGCGCAGAACTGCTAACTAGACCCAAAACTAATGTTATACTTATAATTTTTTTAAAATTT
>CACGSI010000017.1 GCA_902575715.1 uncultured SAR324 cluster bacterium | reverse complement strand
GGATTGATGAGTGGTTCAGGTAAAGTAGTTTTGACAGGTAAATTAGGAGATGTGATGCAGGAATCAGCTAAGGCAGCATTTTCTTATGTGAGAAGTAATGCTAAATTTTTAGGAATTGATCAAGAAATTTTTTCTAAAAAAGATTTACATGTGCATTTGCCTGAAGGAGCTACACCAAAGGACGGGCCCTCTGCAGGACTACCCTTGATGATGGCAATTATTAGTAGCTTTACGAAAATTGCTGTAAACCATAATGTTGCGATGACCGGAGAAATAACTCTGCGTGGACATGTTACTGAAATTGGAGGTTTGAAAGATAAACTTATAGCTGCAAAAAGAGGACTTATAGATACTGTTCTCATTCCTGAAGATAATGATAAGGAGTTAGTTGAAATCCCAGATGAAATTAAACAAGGGCTGAAAATAGTTACACTAAAAAATGTCAAAGAAGCAATTGGATTTGCACTTGAAAATCATCCTAATTTCGATAAAAATAAAAAAATTATAGAAGAAAAGATCTCCTGGGGTGATACTACAAATTCTTCATCAGCCTTATAAATTGAAAAAAGTATGTGTATGGAAAACAAAGAAACTAGTTCAAAGATTTATAAAATAAGGCATTCTTTAGCCCATATTTTAGCACAAGCTGTTTTAGAAATAAGACCGGATGCAAAACTTGGATTTGGACCTCCAATTGATAATGGTTTTTACTATGATTTTGATTTATCAGAGCCATTAAGTCCAGATGATTTACCAAAACTGGAAAAACGAATGAAGCATATAATCAAAACTGGTCAATCATTTGAAAGAGAGGAACTGAGTCATTCCGAAATGGTTAAAAAATTAAGTAATGATAAACAAGATTATAAAATTGAACAGGTTGAAGATCTTATAGCTGAAGGACAAACTTTGAGTATCTACAAGAATGGGGGATTTTGGGATTTATGCGAGGGACCACATGTAAATTCTACACGTGAAATTCCTAAAAATTGTTTTTGTCTAGACAATTTAGCTGGTGCATATTGGAAGGGATCAGAAAAAAATAAAATGATGCAGAGGGTTTATGGTTTGGCTTTTGAGACATCTGAAGAATTAAAAAAATTTCAAGATAATAGAATCCTTGCTATGGAGCGAGATCATCGTAAGTTAAACAACAAACATCATTATTTTAAAATTAGCGAAGAAGTTGGAAAGGGATTACCGTTATGGCTTCCAAACGGAACAGTTATTCGAGATGAGATGGAAAAATTAGCAAAGGAAAAAGAATTTATTGCAGGTTATAAAAGGGTTGCTACACCCCATATAACTAGAGAGAAAATTTTTCAAATATCAGGACATCTTCCATATTATAAAGATAGTATGTTTCCACCAATGGAGATTGACGGAGAACGTATTTTTTTAAAACCTATGAATTGTCCGCATCATCATATGATATATAAATCTGAACAAAGAAGTTATAGAGATTTACCTTTACGATTCGCTGAATATGGGACCTGTTATCGTTATGAACAGTCGGGTGAGTTAGCAGGACTTTTAAGGGTAAGATGTATGAGTATGAATGATGCTCACATATATTGCAGTCCGGAACACGCAAAAAATGAGTTTGTAAGTGTAATGAAAATGCATGCAGACTACTATAAACTTTTTGGGTTGAAAGATTTCTGGATGCGACTTTCACTATCTGAAAAAGATGCAGATAAGTATGTTGATGAGCCAAAACTTTGGCAAAAATCTGAAGAGATCGTTATAGAAGCAATGAATGAGGTAGAAATTCCTTATGAGTCAGTCAGAGGTGAGGCAGCATTTTATGGACCAAAAATTGATTTTCAAGTGACAAATGTTGTTGGCCGTGAAGAAACTGCATCGACAAATCAGCTGGATCTTGTAATGGGTAAACGTTTTGGTTTAACTTACATTGGAAGAGATAATAGAGAACATACGCCAATGATTATTCATCGAGCTCCTCTTGGTACTCATGAAAGATTTTCTGCTTTTTTAATTGAACATTACGGTGGTGTTTTTCCCACTTGGCTAGCTCCAATTCAGATATTATTAATACCAGTTGCTCCAATCTTTAATGAATATGCAAATAAATTAAAAGATTTATTAATAAAATCATTTGTTCGTACGGAGATAGATTCTTCGAATGACTCCTTTAGCAAAAAAATTAGATCAGCAGCTATTTCAAAGATACCAAACATAATAATTTTAGGCGAAAAAGAAATGGAAGGACAAAAAGTTACATGGCAACGTTACGGCAGTAAAGAGCGTCAAATATTAGATGTTGATTCATTCCTAAAATTGTTAAAAAAAGAAATTTTAGAAAGAAGGGATTGGCGATTAACTGAAAATTCTTAAATTTTAAAATTTAAATAAAGTTCCCATGCCCGAAGAAGGTAAAAATAATATAGAAAATACCGAAAATTCAGACAATTTAGCAAGTCAAATTGCTAGAGATGTAATGGTAATTTTCCAGAAACAATTGGATGTTGAAACAGCTTCAAAAGAAGCATGTAAATACATTTTAAAAACTGCTAATACCCGTGAAAAAGCTTCTCAATTCTTTGATGCTACTGAAATGTGGATTGATTCTGGCCCTGCAACAGACAAATTTGCAGCATTGAGTTGGATTGGACTAGTAGATCAAAGTTCAGAAGATATAGAATATGAAAAATTCTTACGTATAATGATTGATAGGATATTGGAGGGTTACTACAACCTCGAGAAACCTGACATTGAGTTCAAAGAAAAAAGATATTCTTCATATACTTCCATTATCGGAAATACATTTATCAAAATGGTTGATCTAAACCCTTCAAATGAATCTGTGGCATCCGAAATATACTCAATTTTAGTTCATGATGAAATGGTTATGGAGGGAGAGTCTCAAGCGCAAGAAGAAGAAAAAGGACATAGTATAATTCCTACAGATATGCAGAAATTGTATGACGAAATGATTGATTATCTTGCAGATCGTTCTTTATTTAAAGCTGATCCAATGTCTGGTGATGAAGGTAATCCCAATGAATATATTGAAGTTTTGTGTGAAAGGTTAAGATCTACTCGGCGCTATGTTATGCAGGAAGTTATAAATGAGAGAGCAGCTGAAAGAAAGAAGAAATTAGAAATGGAATTGGAAAATCAACTTGCTTCAGCTGAAGAGATAGTCATGGTATCTCCTCATTTTACAGAAGGGGTAGCGTATTTTGTTCAGGAAAAGCGCTATAATTTTAAATATCTTGCAATAGAAAAAATAAGAATTACTCTCCAATTACTGGGTTCAATTGTAGGAGCAATCTATTTTTTCTTGGGATATCTTGAAATATGGGGAATGAAATGGTTAGACGGATTAGTTGTTTGTCTTATAATGTTGATTTTTGTAAGGATAATTGGCTCCAGAAAACAGTTTCAGTACTTTTATCCTGAAGATGTTAGTAAGGAACTGGAAGATAGATGCACTTCATTCTTAAATGTAATGCGAAATATGTCTCATGAGCAACTAGAAAATTTTATCTTACGTCAGATAAAACTGGAGGAAAACCAAAAATATTTAACGATGGTTCCGGAATTTATGAAATATCTCTATGCAATCATGCCAGATAGAAAGAGTATGATGATCACCGTAGATGAATTATCAGAGCTAGTAGAAAACTCTGAAATTGAGGTTGCAAAACAATTACGAGGGCAGTGAACAAGTTATTTAAGGCTGAACAAATTATTTTTTTAAATATCCTTTTTTTTAATTTAATTTGTAAAAATAAAAAAATATTTTTTACAAAGAAATTATTTAGATTAATTACCTCACTTAAGGTTTTTTCTTATTTAGGATTTTATAGATATAGTTAATTTTTTAAAAAAATCTATATTTTGCTGAATATTTCCAAATTTTTCTTCAAAATAGGTTAATGAGAATACTAATTGGAAGTAATGTCAATTGGTGGAATGCAGAAGCAGCTTATGCGGCAAAAATTGCAAATTTACTTAGAAATGCAGGACATATTGTTTTTGTAATAACTCAATCAGGTTCATTGAATGAAAAAAAACTTAAAAAACTTGGTTTATCCATCGTAACTGATGTTGATCTCAATACTAAAAATCCTTTTCAGTTATTACTTTCATATAGAAAACTAAAAAAATTACTTATTGAGGAAGATATTGAATTTGTAAATCCTCATCAGTCTGAGGGATTCCCGTTATTTGTATTAGCAGTCCGCTCGCTTAATAGAAGATTCTCTGAAAAATCAATCCCAGTTGTTAGGACTAGGGGGACAACAAGACCGATAAAAAAAAATTGGTTAAATATAAAAATGAACTCAGAATGGACAAATTTTTTTATTACGGCTGGAAATGTAGTTAAAAAAAGATTGTTAAAAAATGTAAATATTGATGAAGAAATCGTAAAAACGATTTATTATCCTGTTGAAAGGCTCGAATTGCCTTTGTATCCTTTTAAAGATTATAGGAAAGAATTTTCTATTAAAAATGGATCGCATATTTTGGCTGTTGTAGGTCGAATACGTCCTGTAAAAGGGCAACGAATAATACTTCAAAGTTTTAGTGAACTTTTAAAAGAATTTCCAGATTTAATTTTACTTATAATTTATAGAGATACTTCAGATTCTGAACCAGAAATGAAGAAACTTAGAAATGATATTGTAAATCTTGGGATTGAATCAAATTTGCGGTTAATTCCTGAGAGAGAGGATATTCTCCAATTGATGGAGTTTGTAGATGTTGGTATTGTAAGTTCAGTAGAATCTGAAGTAATTTGTAGGGTAGCTGTCGAATTTTTTTCTGTTGGAACACCAGTAGTTGCTTTCCCAACGGGATGTTTGCCGGAAATTATAAATGATGGAGTGAATGGATTTTTAACTAAATCTCAATCCTCTAAGGAGCTCTCAAAAAAACTAAGTATATTATTAACTGAACCTGAACTTTTTAAAATAATGGGAGAAGCTGCCCGAATAGATGCAGAAATTAGATTTAATCCTCAAAAAATGCTTGAGGAGACTTTAAAAGTATTTAAAAAATTAGAAAATAATTTGTTTTGATTTTAAAAGTTTATTTTTATCAATTTTTGTAGAGAAAAATTCAAACTTGTTTTAAAAGTATTTTTTGTAGATAATATTTTTCTCTGGAGGGATGGGTGAGTGGTTGAAACCGACGGACTTGAAATCCGTTAAGGCGGCAACGTCTTCGGGGGTTCGAATCCCTCTCCCTCCGCCAGAATATTTTAATTTAAAGGTTTTCAAATAATCAATCGCTTCATAAATTTTTTAACAATATTTGGATGATTAAAATATTTTAGTAATATAAGATCGACCTTTGTTTAAAATTCAGGAAAAAATTTTTATAAAAAAGTAAATTAATTGATATTAGATGGAATGACTTTCTAACTGAGATTTTTTTTACCTACTAAAATAAGTGCATAACTTAAATACTCGTCTAGAAAAGTCCCTTTTTCAAAAGGTATTGATTCTAAGTCCGAATGTAAATCTTTCATTTTTGACAATTTTTTAAAAATTCTAATAGGGTTAATAAATTGGAAGGATGAAAGAAGAGAATCTCCTAAAAAATGGATCTCATGGATGCCGATTTCATGGCAAATTTTTCTTAATTCGTTTCTAGAATATGGTATTTCCATTCCGACGCTCCATCTTCCGGTTATTTCACAAACTAATTTTAAAATCCGATACGGAAGATTATACTTATTGGGAACGGATATAAAACTTATGCCACCACCCTTAAGTACCTGAAAATGATTTTTGTTGATTTTAATCCTATCTTGGCCTGAAAAATGTTCTGTTAGTCCAAAAGACATGGACAAGTCATATTTTTTGAAATAATCATTTGGAAGTTCAAGGGCATTTTCATAAATAAATGTACCTTCCAAATGATTCTTTTTAAAAAATTCCTGTGAACGTTGAAGTGCTCTATTTGAATAATCCAATAAAGTAACATTTGCTCCCTCTTTAGCCATAAGGGCAGAATAGGTTCCTACTCCTGCGCCAATTTCGATAGTTTTTAAATTTTTAAAACTACCAAACTCTTTTAAAACAAATTGTTTTATTCTATTCCATCTAATACTTTTTTCTTCTGTAGCAATCGATAGTTGGTCTTCGTAATCATGAATATTATTCTCCCAGTGGCGATCCCATAATTTCGGAGTATTTTTATCCATAAATTTTAAAATCTTCTAATTTGATGTTAAAAATAAATTTTTTAAATTTCAAATATAAAAATAATTTTCAAAAAAATTCGATGTGTGAAAATTTATTAAATTTCAAAATTTCACTTAATTAATTCTTAATTAAGTCAAGTTATATAAGTCTTATTTAACTTAATTACATTTATCATATTTTATCATTTTTTTAAAATTTAAAATTTAAAATTTTGAGTAGTTTTAATCTTAATATATCTTTTAAATATTTTATTAAGGTATAAAAAATATAATTTGAATTTTTTTCTTGTATATCTATTAAAAAAATCACCAACATAAATAAGACATGATTTGATAAAAAGTAACTATTTTTATAGTATATTTGTTAATGTTTTGTAGTTTATTTTTTCAACTAGACTCATATTTGAATGTTTTGTATCATTAAATGGTGTTTATTGGTAATAAAGTATATTTTTTATATTTTGTGGACAAAGTTAAAATTTTTATTTCTATAACTTAAAAAATAAAAAAATAATAAAGATAACTTAAAATAGAAATGTAAAATGATCTAGATTATTAAAAGATTATTCCTCGGTCATTGATGATTATATTTTTTCTGAATTATTCATTTAATAAGTCCACCTAGATAAGCCAATAAAAATATAATTTCAATATTAATTTATTCTTTTATTTAAAGATAATTTAATAAATTCGTGATTTTTAAACTTAATATTTAATAATTAATCAAAAAATACAATGGAATTGAAAAATAAAGTAATTTTAGTAACTGGAGCTGCACAAGGTCTAGGAAGACAATTTGCTATAAGTTGTGCTGAAAATGGAATGAAAGTAGCTTTAACTGATATAAATATGGAAATCCTTGAAAAAACTCGATTGGAATGTGAAAAGAAAGGAGTTGAAGCAAGGGGTTACGAATTAAACGTGACTAAAGAAGATGATGTAGAATCTGTTTATTCAAAAGTTGTAAATGATTTTGGAACTTTAGATGCTTCAATAAATAATGCAGGGATTTTAAGAGATGGACTTCTGATCAAGGTTAAGGATAATGAGATAATTAAATTCTCGCTATCTAAATGGCAAGCTGTAATCGATACTAATCTTACAGGAGTTTTTCTTTGTGGAAGAGAAGCAGCAGGAAAGTTTGTAGAACTAAAAAAACCAGGTGTAATAATTAATATAGCAAGTGTAGCTAGGACAGGTAATTTTGGTCAAACTAATTACTCAGCGGCTAAGGCAGGGGTTTCATCAATGACAGTTCTTTGGTCGCAAGAGCTTGCTCAATATGGAATTCGAGTTGCTGGAATTGCTCCAGGTTTTACAGCTACTGAAATGGTTGTCTCCTTGAGGGAAGAAATCAAAGAGAAATTTACAAAAAGTATTCCACTTCGTCGTTTTGGAGAGCCTAGTGAAATTTCTGATGCAGCTATTTTTATTCTAAAGAATGAATATTTTACTGGTCGAATGCTAGAAATTGATGGTGGAGCTAGAATTTGACTGAAATAAAAAATTCCAGTCAAAATCTTATACTGTATTTAGTAACTATTCTGGTTTGGGGTTCTAGTTGGTTGGTAATAAAATTTCAGCTAGGATCTGTTGATCCTATGGCTTCAGTAGCTTATAGATTTTTATTAGCATCTATTATTTCATTGGTTTTTTGTTTTTTTTCTGGTCGATTAAAATTTTATAGTCCTAAAGATCATTTTTTTATGTTTTTACAAGGAGGATTTTTATTTGCCCTAAATTATTGGCTTTTTTATCTATCGGAACTGACTCTTACAAGTGGCTTAGCTGCAGTAATATTTAGTACTGTAGTTATTATGAATATGTTAAATGGAATAGTTTTTCTTCAAAATAAAATTGAATACAGGGTTTTTTTAGGAGCTTTGCTAGGTTTTATAGGAATTTTTTTTGTTTTTTGGCCTGAAATAACTAACTTTGAAATAGAAGATGAAAATATAAAAGCTTTTTTTTTAGCATTAGGGGCTACTTTTCTAGCCTCACTTGGAAATATAGCTTCAGCTAGGAATCAACGTAAAGGAATTTCTGTTTTACAATCCAACACCTTTGGCATGGCATATGGGGCATTTTTAATGCTTTTTTTATGCGTAGTTACAGAAAAAGAATTATCATTTGAATTAACAATATCTTATATAAGTTCATTATTGTTTCTCTCCATATTTGCATCCATTGTTGCTTTTTGGACTTACCTCACTCTTCTTGGAAGAGTCGGTGTTGAAAGAGCTGCATACGCAACATTGCTTTTTCCTATAGTCGCCTTGGCTATTTCAACTGTTGCAGAAGATTATAAATGGAGTTTTTTTGCAATTATTGGAATTGTTCTAATTATATGTGGAAACTTAATTATACTTAAAATTAAAAATTAAATTCAATATTTGTTAAAAATTTCAAAACTTTTTAAATGTTTTTTGATTGTGGAATTGGGTAAAAAACTAGCTCGGAATCCATTTTTGGCTATCTCAATAAGATCTTTTTTACTCAAATTTAAGCCTTTTTGTACTTTTAAATAGACTTCATTTAAATATCCACCAAAATATGCGGGGTCATCAGAATTAATAGTTACACAAACTCCTAAATTTAATAGTTCTTTTAGATTATGATCCTCTATTTTTTCAAATACCTTTAATTTAACGTTTGAAATTGGACATATTGTGAGAGGGATTTTTTCTTTGGCAAGGAGCTTAACTAAATTAATGTCATCAGTACATCGAATACCATGATCAATCCTTGAAACTCCGAGTATATCTAATGCCTGCCAAATATAATTAACAGGACCTTCTTCTCCAGCATGGGCTACCTTTCTAAATCCTTCTTTTGTGGCTGTTTCAAAAACACGTTCAAATTTTTTAGGTGGAAACCCTAATTCTGAAGAGTCAAGACCAACTCCTTCAATCCAATTACGGTAAAGTAGAGCATCATTTAAAGTTTTAAAGGCTGACTCTTCACTTAAATGCCTTAGAAAGCAAAGTATAAGATACGAAGTTATCCCGAATCTTTTTTTAGCTTCTTCTAAAGCTCTTCGAATACCAGTTACTACATTTTTAAAAGGGATACCCCTATCAGTATGTGTTTGGGGGTCAAAAAAAATTTCTACGTGCCTTACATTATCTTTCTGAACTCTTTCCAAATATGACCAAGTAAGATCAAAAAAATCCTGAGTCTTAATTAATACTTCAGCTCCAGCGTAATAAATATCAAGAAAAGACTGTAAATCTTTAAAATTATATGCTGAACGCACTTCTTCTACAGAATTAAAACTTAAATTAACGTTATTTCTTTTTGCTAATTTAAACATTAGTTCTGGCTCTAGGGACCCTTCTATATGGATATGTAATTCAGCTTTTGGAAGTTTATTAATTAGTTCTTCAATCATTAAAATTTTTTTTGCTAGAGTTTAATTTCTGAACTGATAATTTTTAAATTCTTAATTTAGCCCAGATTTTTTCGGGTATAAATTTCATTACTTTAGAAATTAATTCCCACGGCCATTTAGGTACAGTTGAAGACCAAACTTTTTTTTCTATCATATCTGCCATAATTTTGGCCCCTTTTTCAGAAGAAATAAGAAAAGGTCGAAATTTGCGATGACTTGTCATAGGGGTATCTATAAATCCAGGATTCAAAACTGTAACGTAGATATTTTTTTTTGCCAAATTATTTCTAATTCCTTCCATATAATTCGAAAGAGCAGCTTTTGTAGCAGAGTAAGTCGGATTAGATGACAGACTTCTAAACCCTGCAACTGAAGATATACCAACAATCTGACCACCACCATTTTTTTTTAAAATTTCTACTCCCACATCGATTGTTGCAATAGCCCCCAGTAAATTGGTTTCAATTACTTTTCTATCTAAAAAAAAAGAACCTTCACCAGGATTGGTTTTTTCATGAATACCGGCGTTTGCTATAATAATTTTCACATTTCCTATTTCTTTTGCCAGGGCAAATAATTCAAAATGTATATTGTCTGTTTTTGTAAAATCTATTTTAGAAATTGCAACTTTGGTTTTTTTAGCCAGCGAATCTTTAATTTTTTCAAGTAAATTTAATCTTCTTGAACATAATCCCAGTGAGTATCCACGCTTTGCAAATTCAAAAGCCAATGCTGCGCCTATTCCCGAACTTGCGCCAGTAATTAAAATTGAACCCTTCATTCCTTTTTATTCTTTTTCTTCACTTTGTCCGATTAACCATCCCAACCCAATACCAAAACCAACCAAGATTGTTGTGGTAAGGCTACCAGATGAAAAAAGCCAGATAATCAAATATATGAAAACAGCTCCGTACTGAAATGACCTTTGACTTTTAAAAAGGTTTACTAATTTCTTTAATTTTTCAAGATTTCCCATTAATAATTTTTATAAATATTGGTTACTTAATCTTTAATTAGATTTAAAGGTTTGAATTTCGTTAGCAAGATAGAAATTTAATATGATTAGTTTATAGACAATTGATTAAGATATTAAAGAAAAATTGTACAAAACTATACAAAATTTAATTAAAATATTTTTACTGATTATCCTTTTATTTTTTCCATTTGAGAAAGTAATTTTTATTTTTCTCACATACACTAGAAAGAATACCTGGATCAAAAAAACAATTATTTTCATTATTTAAATCTTTTTCAAAAAATGAGGTTTTAGAGCAACTAGTTAGTAATATTGTTAAAATTACAATTAAGTTTTTCATTACCATGCAAACCTGTTAGTTAACAATATCTCAAGGTATATCAGAAAATTAAAAATTTTTCAATCCTCAGATTTCCTAATTTAAAGCCTTTTAATTCATTTTTAATTTTTAAAAGAAAGATATAGGATTTGGTATAAATACATGGCTTAGTGGAGAAATTTGGAAAACGCAAATGATTCAGGTTCATGTGTAAACAATCTTGAATGATTTCTAGTCTCCACTATTCAATCCCTAATTATAAGCAAGTATAATTATACCCTAAATCTTTAAATTAAAACTCTCACCAACTGATTGATATTTTTTCCGAATCAAAAGTGTTTCAAAATGCATTACTATTTCTAATTCTAATTACACTCAGTTAAGCCAAATATAAACAAAAACCTGCGCTTCCATGTAATGCAACTCGTTTGAATTTATATACTAGATTTTTCTTGGATTTTTTAGAGGTGTCAGTATAGAATAATTTGGTGGATTTTTAACAAAGCGTGACTAAATGGGTAACTTAATGTGAGATTTTTAATAAACACCTTTGCGCAAGATTATAAAACAAGGTAAGGTCATTATCAGCTCCATTACTCATTAGGAATACTAATATATGGGAGTTTGTTATGTAATATTAGTATTTTATAGTAATGCCGTAGTGGTGGAATTGGTAGACACGCATGATTCAGGTTCATGTGCATGAAAATGTGTGGGAGTTCGAGTCTCCCCTACGGCACCAAATATCTATAAGACAAACTTAAATAAGTCTGTAAGTAGTTTATTAAATCTAAAGACTTCTTCCCTTAAGATATGTTCAAATTCCTAAATATAAAAAAATAAAATTCAAAACACTCTCGATTTGGTGAGACTTTATATATTGATTAATCTAATAATATAGAGGTAATTTTTGAAAAATTAGGCATTTGACTTGAAGGATATCTGTTCCGAGTGGTATTTGAGTCGATTTTTTAACTCTAAATAATTATATAAGGGTTTTCTGTCACGCTATTTCAACTATTACTTTTTTTACATTCAAATTCGCATTTTACAAAAATAATTTTTTATTAAGATGGAGTTACAAATTGAATAAAAATATAACAATGTTTTTATAAAATTATATGGACAAATTTTAATAAATTACTTACCATGTTTGTGGTCTTACTGCATATCTAAGAAGTTTTGCATCTGAATACAGAAAAAAATATAGACAAATAGGTTTTTCCTAAATTAGAAAATTCGTAATTCGTTCGAATTTTTATCATTGGCCAGATAGCTCAGTTGGTAGAGCAACGGACTGAAAATCCGTGTGTCGGTGGTTCAATTCCACCTCTGGCCACCAGTAATACCATGGGTTTGCAGATTTCCAGTTTTTGAAAAATCCATTTGTCTGCATTTTTGTCTGCATTCAGAAGCAATTTATCCATACAATCTCTTAGATATAGCTGCCTCAAGTCTCAAGATTCCCTTCCCGCAAAGGGGCGAATATAGCTCTGTAATAGCATAAAACTTTTAAACTCAGAACTTTTTACATCTTTGAGATAATTAATCAGTTTTTTAAAAAAAAAGAGCTGAATTAACTAAATAAAAATCTAAACAATTACAAATGTTACTTGCACGTATTTAAAATTGATGTTTTACAGTCCTTGTTTTAAAGACATCTCTCAGGTCACTGCCATGTGCACATGTGAGGAAGACAGCGTTATAAAATGGAATTCGTTATTTTGATTTATGTATAATTAATATGAATTTTCAATCTGAACTATAAAATACTAATTTGAATATAATTTAGTAATCTTTAGAAGAATTAGATTTTCTTAACCATTACCAATATTGAAGTGCGTCCTCGTAGAGATCCTTTAAATCTTCCTTAGTGACAGAACATGGTGACATACTCAGGGGGCGTTGTTGTGCAAAGCCACCCTCAGCAAGATCAGGTATATCTTTTTCACTGTAACCAAGTGCTCTAAGTCCATTGGGGAGGCCTGTTTGCTTCATCAACTCAATGAAACATTCAGCAAGTGTCCTGCCTGCATCTTTTAATTTTGTGTCTCTGATATTATTTCCCATTGCTTGTGCAACTTCGAGATGACGTTCTGGATTGGTTGGTCCTGTGAAACGGAAAGCTGCAGGTGCATTCAGGACAACAGCTATTCCGTGAGGAGCCATTGGCGGAAGGTTTTCATAACCTGATGCGGTATATTCATGTTTTAAGGTTGCAACAGAATAGCTCATGGCATGAGGGATATGAACACCAGCTGAATTGAAAGCAAGCCCAGCGAGGGTAGCTGCAAACATCAACTGATACCGAGCTTCCTTATCCTGCTCGTCCTGAACCGCACGCAAAAGATATTTACCACCAATACGGATAGCCGCAAGAGCTCCAATATCGTTATAAGGCGTAGCACCTTGATAACCGATTCTAAGAGAAGGGTTCAATGGACGATCACTACTTGTGTAGGGTCTCGCAACATATGATTCCACAGCATGTGTGAGGACATCAAATCCCGTTGAAGCAATTACTCCTGATGGAAGAGTTAAAGTAGTTTCTGGATCCACTATGGCGTGATCCGGTTTTAGATGAGGAGATGATATTCCGGATTTAAGGCCCACCTCCTCAATATCTAGTACTACGATCCCTGTGGTTTCAGCTCCAGTTCCTGATGTGGTAGGGCATGCAATGTGTGGCAATAAGGGACCCGGGACTTTTTTGGCAAGACCAATAGGAGCATTGACATAGTCTAGTATTTCTCCTCCATGACAACTGAGAAGGTTCGCTGCTTTTGCAGTATCCATCACCGAACCTCCTCCAATGGAAACAATACCATCATATTCCCCCTTCTTCACAAAATCTGCTGCATCCATACAACTTGAAGAATTGGGTTCACAAACAACAGCATCATAGATATCGACTTCCAATCCGAATGATCGAAATGATTCCAGAATAAGACTTATGGGCTTACTGGCTTCGATATTGGAATCGAGGAAAAGAGCAATCCGTTTCATCTTCAATGATATGGCGTCAGACCATAATTCTCTCAATGAACCAACTCCAAATTTGAGGTCTTGTGTTTTGATAGTAAAAACCGTTTCCTTTCCTTCTTTCTGATCTGCGAAATCATACATATGCGTTCTTTAATTTTTAATAATTTTTTACTTTACAATCTCTTAATTTTTAAAAGTTTGAGGTCACAATCCTGGAAATGGACCTTTAGCCAAAAACTCATATAACTGCTAATAGATTGAAACTATGAGTCTATAAAAATGGATTTTTTACCCTCCCCCCACCAATATGTCAAATTAAATCTTATATATATTGTAAAAATATATTTAGTTAATACCTCATGCCTCCCCCATCTCCCTTAAAAAAAAGTGGTTCATAGTATTATGTAAAACTGCTAAAAGGGTTTCCGTTATATACTTAAGAATCTTAGCCTGATATAGATGAATTAGCCGGATTCTCCAGAGTAAGCCTCCCGGGGGACTCTAGTACACACTCCAATTTAAATATAGTGGTTAGTATCATTTATACTTAGATGCTAAGTCATAATTGGCCACTAATTCTTCATATTTAGATAAACTCAAAAAACTTACCAATTCATTATACATAGGAATTCTGAGCGGGTATTTAGATGGCCATAAGTTTTAAGATTCCATTTTTCTTCAGATAATTGCTTACTCATTTCATAAACTTTTTTTAACATTCCTTTTTTCTCATAATACACTTCTTCAATTGGGGGAAATTCAGATTTACCCTTATTCCGAGTGATTTCTCCCTCAATAATTCTTAAGAGATACGTATTTCTAATTTTTCCGAACTCTAATCTTAAGGTTCTTAATAAACTTCTGTAAGGTTTGATATAATAGAGTTCATTCATTAAGTATTATTAAAAAAAATTATATATTCTTATTAGCTTTTTAAAGGGTTTTTAAGTCTTTTAAAATTAATTTCTGATTTTATTCCTAATGTATTCGTAAAAACAAACTTACCTGAAGGGTTACCATTTTTGAAGGTACCTTCATAAGTATTTCCATTTGGACATGTAATAGTCATTTTTCCGAATTTCTTACCTCTAAGGTACATTCCAAAACTTCTTCTTCCATCTGAATAAGAATACGAACCTAGACCATGTCTCTCTCAGTCTTTCCAATTCCCATCATATTCTCCGCCATGAGCATAATATAATTTACCTAAACCATGAGGCAATCCGTTCTTAATTTCACCTATATACTTACCATTAGAAAAAAATTTCCAGAAAATTCGTTTAAAAATATTTTGCTTTTTTTCACCAATCCAAATTTTCAATGTATTTTTATAAAAATATAAAGTGTTCATATGTTTTGAGCATGAACTTTTTAAATAATTCTTCTTAAATTCTTCTATAATTAAGAATTTTCTAGATATTAAAGTCTCAATAGTTTTTTTCCAATTTATTTTTGTCATAACCTTCAATAGCTTTTTTTAGGGACGTATATTCATCACAACCAAATAAGCAAATATCATCGAGTTTACTCAAATGTATCTTAGCCTTTTCTGGTTGATTCAGATTTAAATAAAGTTTCCCCAGATATTCATGAGTTCCTCGATGCTTTGGATCTAATTTTAAAGCCTTATTGTAATACCCAAATGCTTCTTTGTTTTTACCTAACTTTCGGTTACTATATCCAAGCATGTTAAAGGTATTTGCATTTGTAGGATCATTTTTAATTGATTTTTCCAGGTATTTGATGGCAGATTCATAGTTGCCATTATATGCCTGCTCTTTACCATTCAAATAATATGTATCTTGTATTCTTCTAGACGTATCTTCATCATCTGAATCTCCGGCCGCTAGGCTGATTGCATTTATAAAAATAAGATAAGAGATTACCATTGAGAATATTAATAAAATTTTTTCAATTTTCATTTTCATTTCCAAAAAAAGTTATGAATGACTAATATTATTTTAAGTAGACAGTTTTGCTTGAAACAAATTAAGATTTACTAGAATTTTACTATTTAAATGAAAAATTAATCACTTTTGTTTTTAAAAAAAATTTATAACGCAAAAAAATTAAATTAATTTTAATCCAAAAAATATTCATGCATTGATTAATAAACTTCTTAAACTCATAAAAATTACACATGCGGTTCTGTGTGACCATGGAGATCATCTATCTTGAGCTTGTCGGTATGACATTTATTGTGAGGCATGTCGCGTTTAGGTATGAGTAAATAATAAGCAATTAAAGTAAATGAGCCAATTGCTAGCACGATCATTATAGTAAAAATAACAAACATAATTTTCATCCATCAAAAAATAATATTTATAAAAAGATAAGAATATTATTTAACAAAAAAAGTTTAAAATATTTTAAAATTTACTTTGTAAAAACAATTATTAATTAGAAATTTAAAAAGTCAATTACTATCGAATTAAATTTAAAAAATTTAATTAATAGTTAAAATTATTTAACAAGTTGGTAAAAGAATATTACGAAATGAGTTGACAAACTTAATATGACAAATTATAAATGTTTAATTTTTTAAAAGGCTAATTTTAAATAAATAAAAATAGTCTTTTGGTATTTATAGTGAAGAAAACAGATCCCTCTTAGTTTGTGGTTTGTTTTTTTTTAAGAATCAATGGAGAGTGGTTCTTTTTTATATAAATTTTTAAAGGAGATTAATATGAAAAAGATTCTGATAAACTTCATAATTTTAATTTTTTCCCTTCCTCTATTTGCAAAAGATAAAGTAACCCTTTTGATGGACTGGTTCCCTCAGGGGAATCAAAGTGGTTTTTGGCAAGCACAATTTGATAATCAGTATCATGATGATGTTGAAATCATTGTGAAGCCCGGAGGTCCGAAAGTAAACACTACTACTGCCGTCGCTTCTGGTCAAGTTGAGTTTGGGCTTCAGGCTTCAGATTCTGTTATGTTAGCAAATTCGAAAGGTGCTGGAATCAAAGGAATCTTTGTAAGTTTGAATCATGTACCGTATACATTAGTTTTTCATCCCAATACGGGTGTAAAATCTGTTAAGGATTTGGATGGGAGACCCTTTGCAGTAAAGATGGGAGTCACATATTGGAAATGGGTTAAACATACATATGGGCTTAACAAAGTAAAAGAATTTGCATTGACAGGAGATTTGGGATTGTTTGCAAGAACTAAACAACAATTTCAACAAGGATATTCACTTTTTCTTCCAGCTAGATTAGACGCTAAAGGTGTTCCTAATGAACAAATTACTGTAGAGAGCTTGGGATACAGACCATACAGTGTATTATTCACAAGTGATAAGTTGATCAAAGAAAATCCTGAATTAGTTCAGAAAGTCGTTGATCGTCTTAGTATTTCTTTTCATAAGTCATTGGTAGATCCAAAACCAACTAGAGATTTTATTCTTTCTAAGAGTAAAAAGGTCAATGCAGAAATTCATAATAATGCTCTTGAGTTGATGAAAAGAGATTTCCTTCCCAAAGATTGGAGTAAGATTGGATGTCAAGATCCGAACCGATGGGTAGAGTTGGCAAATCAAATGAAAGAAGTTGATGTACTACCAGCAGATTTTGACCCCCATCAGTCTTATGACACATCATTTAAAAAAGATTGTTTTAAATAATAAGGTTAACGATTATGATTAGTGTCTCAGAAGTCACTAAATATTTCGATGGGGGATTTCAAGCTCTTGCCCCATCGAATTTGAAAATTGAGACGGGAGGTTTTGTCACAATTGTGGGCCCTTCAGGTTGTGGTAAATCTACTTTACTGAGAATTATAGCAGGTTTATTAGATCCCACAGAAGGAAGTGTAGAGAAACCAAATAGTTCATTGGGTGCATTTGTTTTTCAAGATGCGGCTCTATTACCTTGGAGGAATGTAGAAAAAAATGCCGAACTTTTAATGGAATTGGAAGATGGATTTTCAAAAAAAGATAGAATTTCCAGAGTAAGTTCGGCATTAAAACAAGTAGGGCTAGAAGGGTTTGAAAAAAGTTTCCCCCATCAATTATCTGGTGGAATGAAGATGAGATTGTCTTTGGCGCGAGCATTGGTTTTAAGGCCTGACTACTTGCTCTTAGACGAGCCTTTATCAGCAGTAGATGAATTAACAAGAGAATTATTGCAAGAAGAAATTCATTCACTTTGGAAGGAGGAAAAATTTACCGCAATTCTTGTAACTCATAATGTCGAAGAAGCCGTTTACTTATCGAATAAAGTTCTAGTGATGTCACATAGCCCAGGAAAAATTATTCATGAAGTAGATGTGCCTTTCAGCAAACGAAATCAAGAACTGAGATCATCTTCAAAGTTTACTGAAATAGTAAGAGATATTTCTGGGAAGTTAAGGAAATGAAGTTCAACAAAATATTCCCACCAATTTTAGTATTAGTCATTTTTTTAGTTGTTTGGTTTGTTGCAGCAATTTCATATGGAATGCCCTTTCTTTTACCCAATCCTTTTGAGGTTTTAAAGGCATTTGTATCTGATTTTGATCTTATTATTGGAGGGCTTTGGATTACTTTCCAAGAAGCACTTTATGGTTATCTTTTAGCAATTTCTTTTGGGATAACATCGGCTGCAATTATGAGTCAGTCTAGAATTTTAGAAAGAAGTTTTTATCCATATGCAATTTTATTACAAACTCTTCCCGCTGTTGCAGTTGCTCCATTGATTGTTCTTTGGTTTGGTTTTGATATGCTATCAGTAGTTATTATAAGTCTGATAATTTCACTTTTCCCGATTATCAATAATACATTATTAGGCTTGAAATCAACTTCTACGAATCTTGTTGAACTTTTCCAAATGCACAATTCTTCACGATTTGTTAATTTTTTTAAACTTCGTCTTCCTGCAGCCATTCCTCATATTATTGCAGGGTTGAGAATTTCAGCAGGTCTATCTGTAATTGGAGCGATCGTTGGAGAATTTATTATTGGATCTGGAAGTATGGGGGGAGGGCTAGGTGTTATGATTATTTATGCACAAGGTGACTTAGAAACTGCATTGGTTATGGCTCTTATTCTTACTGCAACTCTCTTGGGTTTTATATTTTTTATGGCTGTAACTGCTTTAGGTCATAAACTATTAAAACATTGGCACGAGTCAGAGATTACATGAAAGAAGTTCCTATCATTGATATTAGCAAAAATGTTTCGGTATTAGTTAATGAAGAATGTGAAAAGTGGAGATTTTTTTTAGCAGATGGGCATGGGATTTCAGAAAATCTAATTAATAATATGTTTAAATCATCTTATGATTTTTTTGATTTAACTGAAGATGAAAAACGAAAGTATAATATAACATAATTCAGCAGAGGTTATTATTCTATTCGAACAAAAGCATTGGCAAAAAAATCTGGAAGTTTCGACGCACCTTGCTATGAGAAAGAATTCTTTACTTGCGCAAATTAAAAAGTGATAGGAGAATCATATTATTTTACACCTGAAGCTGAATGTCACTTTAGTGAAAATATATGGGTAACTTCTTAAATGAAAAAAATTTGGAATCAATACAAAGAATCCTCTCAGGTGTGTGTGCCAGAATTTTAAATCTTATGAATTGGGCATTAAGATCAGACAAACTTAGCAGTACTTTAATAGCTCATAATTATCCAGAACTTAAAACAAAACCAGCAAGAATTCAAGCAGGATTATATTCCGATTTTGTAACTTTGACTCTGCTATTAACTTAGAAATAAACAGGAGTTCTGCAAGTAGTGGGTATAGATAATAAATGGCATAATGTAAAGCATTATCTTATACATGTATTGTCGATTTCGACGATCTAATGAATATGTGGAAAAAATGGTAGGTCGACTATACTTAGAGCTGTAAGTCCTCCTATCAATTTAAAATCAAGAAGAGTTTCAATCGTGTATTCCCTTTCACCAAATTACGCTAAGATGCAAATGTAATAACTACAGGGAATCATCTTTTGGAAAAATTCAATATGAAAAAAATATGAGTCTAGACCAAACAACTATTAGACGAAGAAAATGTGGGTTGATAGATTTTGACAAGGAACTTACTGCTGGTGGTTATACACTTTATGCAGGACAGACTGCTGGAGGTCGAGTAGACTTGATTGATATTCGAGGTGAGAAAGTTCATGAATGGAGTATGCCTGTCCGTCCAGGTCGTGATGCTGTAATTTTGCCGAATGGGAATCTTGGTTATAATGGTAGCCATAGGAGGTCAGCAAATCTTTATCCTTCATGGGATATTTGGCATGGGGGACATTTCATGGAAGCAAACTTTGATGGGGAAATAGTTTGGGAACATGAAGATATTTTCCACCATCACGATGCTCAATGGTTACCGAACAATAATTTACTCTATACAGTCGCAGCAGAATGGAATGGTAAGCAATCTGATATTGTGAAAGAAGTAAATAGAGATGGTGAAGTTGTGTGGGAATGGAAATCTTGGGAACATCTTTCTGTTATAAATTATCCAATTCATGAGTGTTTTAATGATGATCATTGGCCTATGATTAATGGTTTACATCAAACATCAGATGGATTGGTTTTAATGAGTTTGCGTACAACAAGTGGAATCATTGCAGTTAATAAAAATACTAATGAGATCGTTTGGAATTTTCATTATCCAAGTGTTGCTCAACAACATTGTCCAATAGAAACTGAAAATAAGACAATACTGTGTTTTGATAATGGAAATATTCGTCCAAATTCCATACATCATTCTCGTATTTTAGAGTTTGATCCAATTTCACAAGATGTTGTTTGGACTTATACCGATCCGATGCCGGCAAGTTTTTTCTCTCCATACATGGGAAGTGTTCAAAGACTTTGGAATGGAAATACTTTTATTTGTGAAAGTGCATTTGGAAGATTGTTCGAAGTTACATCAGAGGGAGAGATTGTTTGGGAATATGTTATTCCAGATTTTGCAGAATATCCTTCTCCTTTAAATGATTTTATAGTTGGTGAACATAACTCATGTTTTAAAGCTCACCGCTATGAAGAAAGTTTAATTAAATTGCCATAAAAATTATCTTTCAAATCAAGTCAGTAACGTTTTACTTTAAATTTAACTAAAAATATTTAGATTCATATTGAAATTTGTATTTATTTTTCAAAATTTGACCCTCACAAAACTTTCACTTAATTAGAATTTTATTTAGTGTTTTTATTGGGTTGATTAATCTTTAAGTAATTTGAGATCTACTATTCAATTTTGAATTAAATTGATTTAGCTAGTAATTAAAAAAATACATATTAATAAACTATGTAAGCTAGAATAATTATTATATAGATTGAGAGAAACAAAATTACCAAATACTAATTTCATTTAAAATATATGAAATCAAATTAATTAATAATATTAGGTATGATAAAAATTATTTCATGCTCAGACAGAAGAACAATAAAATAATAGTTATGTTTTTAACTGAAAAACTTTGAACACGCTTAATTAAAAGTTTTAATTTTTTATTTTTATAAATAAAATTTGAAAATACTTTTGCCTTGAGGTTAATTACTTTTTAAATACTCTTCTTTTGTTTCTTTATAATTTTCTATTAATTTCATACATTCTGAAATATCAGAAGTATAACTAATATTGAAATTTAAACCATGATTCTGTAAAAGGGCACCAATTTTAAATGCTAAACAAATTTCATCACCGATATCGTTAAATACTGTAATTACAGTACTAGAATAGTTTTCTAAATGATTAACTCTCCCAACTAATTTAACACCTGTTTCATTTGCAATACCAGTTATTTCATTTTTCTGCAGTGCTAAATATTTTTTAAATTTTAAATCATACTCTTCTTTAGACCAAGAGATGCCCTTTGGAGGTATCATTTGTAAATTTAATCTCTTATACATAATACTTTCTAATTAAAATTTCTATTACCAAGTATCCTCTCTAGTGAATCAATGAGATCATCTTGACGCTGAATTTGATTTTTTAAGGCAAAGATTTTTCCATCATAATCTTTTTTATTCACGTCAATTTGAAACATTTCACCTTTTCCTGAAAGTAACCAAGTTAGATTAACCCCAATTCTCAGAAAGGACTTAACTATGTTCATTGAAACTAGCTTATTTGGATCAGATAAGACTACCTGCAAACTCTTTGGGTTGAGATTGAGAATTTTGGATAGTTCAGCTATATTTTCATTCCTTTCTGAAGCTACAAGCTTTATTCTAAATT
>CACGSI010000016.1 GCA_902575715.1 uncultured SAR324 cluster bacterium | reverse complement strand
AATTTGTAATTTATTTCTAAGGATTATAAAAATTTAAAAAAATGAAATTTTTTAATAGTTTACATCAAAAAATCCTACTACTCTTTGCTTTTTGGGCTACTATAACTTTGATTGGTTTTTTTGCGGTATATTTTATTACCCTAGACCAACAACTTTCTTTAGAAAAATATTCTGAAATCCCTTATTTTTCAATAAATTTGTTTCAGTTGAATAATGGGATACTAAAATCAACAAGGGCACAACAATCTTATTTTAAAAGTGGTAACAAAAAATTTCTTCAAGATGTTAATATTGCATGGGATAAAGAAATAAATCCTGCTTTTAGTCAACTTGGTAAACTTTATAAAAAATCTAGGGTTTGGACTAGCGAAAGAGAAGTAGAGAGGAGAGCCTTTTACGATCTTCGGCTAATGATTTTAGATCTTAAAAACATTCAGCAAAAATCATTAAATGTATATCAAGTAGAGATTTCGGAAAAATTTCTTAAAGCATGGACAAAAAATGAATGGCCTTTAGTTCAAAAAATAATCAAGCAAATTGAATTTCTCGTTCGTTGGCAGACTGATTATGCTAAACAAAAATCCTCGGAATTACAAAATGATTTTTCAAGGCTCGGAATTTGGATTTGGCTTATTGCCACCATAGTTTTGGTATTGCTCTTAATAATAGCTTTAATTTTTGCAAAAAAAATTAGTGCCCCCCTCAAAAAATTAAGAAGCGAAGTCAATAAGGTAATAGTAGAGCAAAATATTAGTAAAATTGGATCAAAATTATCTGCTAACGAATTTAAAGATGAATTTTTGACAAACGAGGATGAAGTAAAGAAATTAACAGAATCCTTCAAGAAAATGGAGTTAGCTATAAGACAAAGGACAGAACTACTTGAAACTTCAAATCGTCAATTAGATGAATCAAATCGTGCAAAAGGTACTTACCTTACGAATATGTCTCATGAATTGAGGACTCCTCTAAATGCTATAATTGGTTTCACAGAAGTTTTAATAAAAACAGGAAACGAAGACAGTCTTTCCGATTATAGAAAAGACCGATTAAACAGAATTCTAAAAAGCGGCAAACATCTTTTGAAATTGATCAATTCTCTTCTCGATCTTTCAAAAATAGAATCTGGACAAATGGGAATTGAAAAAAAAGAGTTCCAACTAAAAATATTACTTAAAGATGTAATGGAGTGGTTAGAACCACTTTTTTTTGAAAAATCAATAAAATATGATCTTTTTTTAGAAACTAAAGATCAGTTAATAGTCTATTCAGACGCTGCTAAAGTTAGACAGATTTTGATAAATCTAATAGGAAATGCAATAAAATTCACTGGACCAAAAGGTCAAATTGAAATAAAAGTTTCACAAATTGAAAATGATTTTATTGTTTCTATAAAAGACAGTGGATGTGGAATAAATGATGAACAGCAGGAAAAAATTTTTAATATCTTCCATCAAGTAAAATCTTCAAATCAGCCTGAAGTTAACAAAGGTACAGGTCTGGGACTCACACTTGTCAAAAGCATAGTAGAATTACTAGGAGGATCTATAACGCTGAAAAGTAAAATCGGAAAAGGTAGTACTTTCACAATTAGACTTCCATTAAAGTAGTGAATTAAATTAAAAATAGAGGATACTAATCTATACCCAAATCTTTCTTTCTTTTCTCAGCCCAAGTACGAATTAAATTATCAACAGCTAGACCTATAAATGCAACGCAAAGACCTAATATTAATCCTTTTCCGCCCCCTTTCAAATCTGATAAGGCTTTTAAAATATATTGACCTAGATCTTCTGTTCCGATCATAGCTCCGATTATAACCATAAATAATGCAAAAACAACTGTTTGATTAATCCCAAGCATAATATGAGGAAAAGCCAAAGGGAATTCAATCTTTAACAATCTTTGCGATCTTGTAACTCCAGACATTGACCCGGCATCATGAAGAGCTTGAGGGACACTCCTTAATCCTTCGACAGTATAACGAGTAGCAGGTATAGTTGCGTATATTATTACCGCAATCAAAACGGACGTATCTGTTACACCAAAGAGCATCATAACAGGGATCAAATATACAAATGATGGAAATGTTTGGAAAATATCACAAACAGATAAAATAAACTTTGCACTAAATTTATTTTGTGCACATAAGGAACCTACAATTATTCCAATGATAGTTGATGCAATTACTCCAAAAGTGGCCATATATGCTGTAACTAAAGCTCTATCCCACCATGGACTTAAAGCTATAAATAAAGTAAAACCTCCAACAACAAGTGCTGATCTTATACCTCCGATTATGTAGCCTGCTCCCATAACCAAAACAAAAGTTGCTACAATTGGCATTCTCAAATATACTGCCCTCATTGGCTGCAAGACTTCAACAATTAGCCATGTATTGAAAACCTTTAATGTTTGGAAGAAAGTATCCCAGACCCAATCAACTCCTGCGTTCCAAAAAGCTTCTGTTGATACACCTTTGTTATGTGGGACTTCATATAAGTAATTAAAACCTTCTTTAAATGTCAAAGAACCTAAAAAAGCTAGAATTAATCCGAGTATGACCGCAAAAACAAAAAATAACCCATGCTTATTTCTTTGTAAAAAACCTAAATTAGCAAAATAATCAGTCTGTTTATTTGCCCAAGCCAAAGACATTTTATCTAAAAGTACAGCAATTAAACTAATACAGACTCCCGCTTCTAATGCAAGTCCAATTCTTAATTGATTCAATGCCAGTAGCAAATTCCATCCTAGTCCCTTAGCGCCTATAAATGAAGCTATTACTGCCATTGCTAAACATTGCATTATAACTTGATTAACTCCTATCAGAATATCTCTTCTTGCAGTCGGAATTAATACTTTAAATAAAAGTTGAAGGTCATTACAACCGCTCATTTTACCAGCTTCAATAACTTCCGGAGATACTTTTCTGAGCCCCAGTAGTGTCAAACGTACCATAGGTGGGGTTGCAAAAATAATAGTCGCTATCGCTCCAGCATGGTCTCCAATTCCAAAAAGCACCATTATCGGAACAAGATATGCATAATGAGGCATAGTCTGCATGACATTAAGTATAGGGTTTAGAATAGATTCTATCCTTTTATTTCGATACGCCAAAATTCCAAAAACAAGACCAAGAAAAATTGAAATAGGTGCCGCTACCATAACAAAGGACAATGTTTGCATTGAAGGTTTCCATTGACCAAAAACTGAAATATAAATCATTGTTATTGCCGCAAAAATTGCCAGTCCTTTTCCATTAAGTTTATAGCCTAATATTATTGTGCCTGCAGCAACAATGGTCCAGGGAAGTCCAGGTAACTCTGCCCATGGGTTTGCATCAATCCAATCCCAACTTGTAAACGCAACTATAGTTTCTATGCCTCCTATTAAGAATTCTCGAATAGCTTGAATCAAAAAAAGCATGGATGCTGAAATTACTCTAGTAATTTGAAGAATTAGTGGTCGTGTTTCAAACTCATCAATCTCAGCGTCATAAATCTCAATTGGCATCCAGTCATTTAATAAGAAAAACATTGAGTCATTTACCCAAATTGGAAGCCATGCAAGTAGGGGTGGCAATCTCCATAATGCACTATATTCAATATATCTAACTTCTGTGCCCAAAAAATTGTATGTAACTTGATTTGGATCTTTTACGTGTTCTGCCTGAGCCCTAATAAATTTATACCCTTCAGGCACATCTATCGAGAAACACAATGTAAAAAACACTATCAGCAAAAAAGCCCACTGAATTAACTTTGGATATTTTTTTAATATTTCCATAAATTATGAATTATCTTTCCTTGCACCAAATACAGTGTGAATTATTTTAGAAGGCTTCACTATTCCTACAGTTTTTTTATTAGAATCGATGACTTTTACAGGCTTTTCCTGACTTAAAATTTGTTCAGCAACCTCTTCAATGATAGCATCTTGAGAAACTATTAAATCACTTAAATTTTGATCATCGCTAATCGAGTCCATTACAGCCTCTATTTTTAAGACTTTCTCTCTTGGAACTTCTTGAGTAAATTTTCTTACATATTCTGTTGCTGGATTTAATACAATATTGTCTGAGGTATCTAGTTGCTCAATTATTCCATCCTTCATTATTGCAATTCTGTCTGCGAGTCTAAGTGCTTCATCAAAATCATGGGTAATGAACATAATTGTTTTTTTTAAAACACCTTGCAGTCTCAAAAATTCATCTTGCATTTCTTTTCTGATTAGAGGGTCTAAAGCAGAAAATGGTTCATCTAAAAACCAAATATCTGGTTCAACAGCCAAAGATCTAGCAATACCTACTCTCTGCTGCTGACCACCAGATAATTCTCTGGGAAAATAATTTTCTCTTCCATCAAGACCTACAAGCTTAACCATATCCATTGCTTTAGCAATACTATCTCCAGTGCTTATTCCTTTTATCTGTAGAGGGAAAGCAATGTTTTCTAATACTGTTTTGTGAGGAAGAAGAGCAAAACTTTGGAAAACCATTCCCATTTTATTTCTTCTTAACTCAATTAATTCTTTATTTTTCAAAGATAATAAATCTTGACCTTCAACAAAAATTTTTCCTGCTGTTGCATCTGTCAATCTTGATATACATCTAAGTAATGTAGATTTACCAGAGCCAGATAATCCCATCACTACCAACATTTCTCCTTTTGAAACTTCAAAAGAAGCATTGTTAACCCCTACGATGCAACCGGCTTCTTGAAAAGTTTTAGCATCAACATTCCCATCAGATTCTTGGAGCATTTTTCCCGCATTAGCCCCAAAGATTTTATAAACAGACTTGCATTTAATTACTGGTTGAGATGACATAAAATTTCTTCAATTAAATAAATTAAAAAATCAAAAAATTTTCTTTATTAATTCTTAAAGATTACTAAAAATTTTTTATAAAATATACTCTAGTGTCTATACTGGTTTTTAAAAATCCTTTTGCCTCACCTGAAACTGTAATTTTTTCAGTCGTACCAGCCAAAGCCTTTATTGTATATTCTGCAAAACATTTTTTTGAAGAGCTGACCCATTTAACAGAATATTTGTCAATTAAATTACCATTATCAGTATACAATTGCTGTGCTTTATAGTTTGTAATGTTTGCTCCCATTATTGCACGTTGTGTTACAATTTTTGTATTCTTGCACACTGCTTCATATTCACTAGATGATAATTTATAACCTTCACTGCTTTCAAAAAAATTTAATCTGCCATTAGGAAGTGAAGAAAGAACTTTTGTATTTATCTCTATAGATTTATCATTCTCTGCAGTTTTATCGCGCTTTCCAAAAGTAAAAATATTCAAAATACTAAATATAAAGATTATCGAAATCGTTAATACAATAAGGCCTATTATATTTTTAAAGACTTCCGGAGTTTGTTTGTATTTTTTTAAATTACTTCCTATAAACATTGTTCTCTCTAATTCGGCTCAACCAATTCACCGTCTTTCCAGATACCTTTCTTAAATGTCCCGTCAGCCAAAGTAAATGTCCCTTGTCCATTCATGTTACCATCTCGCCACTGCCCTACGTATGTGGCTCCATCTGGAAAAGTCAAAATCCCTTGCCCATGCCATTTACTATCATGAAACTCACCGACGTATAAGTATCCGTTCGGCCACGTCACGGTACCTTGACCATGCTTTTTACCATCACGCCACTCACCAACATATGTAGTTAAGTCTGTATAAGTCCAAGTCCCATATCCATTGTTGCAGTTGCCATCAGTACAGCCAGTTGAACGTGTAAATCCTATATTACAAAGAATCAAACTTACAAGTATGGATAAAAAAAAATTTTTCATGTCCTCTTATTTTATAAATTGAACTATAAAAAAACAAAGCCCCCCCCCCCCCGGGAAAGAACCCCGGGGGGGGGGGGTCGTATTAAACCCCCAAATAGAGAACGAGGGCACTATAAATTAGATTTTTTGAAACCAAAATTATTTGGTCCAAGGCTTCCAAACAGCTTCATTATCTGCAAGCCATTTCTTCGCAGCGTCTTCATGAGTCATTTTATCAAGGTCAACCAAAGATGCCATTGCACCAATCTGACTTGTTGTGAATGACAACTTTTTGAAGATCCTGGCTGCATGTGGATGAGTTTTAGGAAATTTGGCATTTACAGCCTTTTTTAAATAACCATCAGGTGAACCACACTTGCCGTCACCTCCATCAACTGGTCTGCAACCGTCATAGTATGGAGGAAATTTAATAAACGTAAATCCTGCTCCATCAGTAAAATTTGGAGTCCAATTAAATATAATTGTTCCTCTACCCTCTTTTTTGGCTGCTTTTAATTCTGCCCAAAGTGCATCCGCACCTCCAGCAAATTTAACTGTCCACAAGTCTCCAAGTCCAAGTGCTTCTAATCTCTGTGGTATTAAATCTTGGTGCCAACTTTGAGGACCTTCCAACCATCGACCTTTTCCTCCAGAGTCAGGAGTAACAAAATTTTTAGCACAATCTGGATTTTTTAGTGCTTCCCAATTAGGTAATCCTGGACAAAGCCCTTTTTCTACAACCCAATTTGGGTAACCCATATCTTCTAAAGTTCTTGCTTCATGGTCTCCCCAGTCAAGTAAACCACCCTTGTCCCTAGCTGTATCAAATGACTTCCCAAAAGCAGACTGCCATACTTCGTGAGATAACGTTACATCACCAAGTCTAATGGATTCGTAAACCGCTTGAGAATCGGATGGAGTATACGCCACTCTATTACCTATGCTTTCAAATATTCCTCCAATAACATAAGCCATAACAACTTGGCTGGACCAGTTATGAGTGGGTATAATTATTGGTCTTTTACTATCTGCGGCACTAACTGAGATTGCTCCAAATGTAAGCATAATTCCTACTATTAAAGCGCCAACAACTTTTCTAAGAGAAATCATTTCTCCTCCCATTAAAATTTATTGTTTAGAAAGGTTCGGAGTCAGATGAAAAAACCAATAAGGAACTCGACTTCCCCTCCTCTCTGTTCTCAATAACCGCAAGAGACAACCCCCATACGGCATTAATTTTTGGATTCTACATTGGAACTTGTAAATGTCAAGGCTTTTTATTTTTACCTTGTTAATTGCAATTTTTATTATTATACTTCCAAAGCCTCACAATTCCGTGAGGTTCTGTATGAGGATAACTGGTTAGAATTTTTTAAAAAAATTCCACATCAGTTTTTAATCTGATTTTGGAGGTGAAATGGGTTATGACATGACAGTTGAACTCTCTGCACTGAACGAAATTTTTGTAGAGTTTTATTATTGGATTACAGTTCCATTGATGTTTCTGATTCATGTTGGTTTTTGCTTATACGAGGTAAGTATCTCAAGGGCTAAGAACCATATGCATACTTTAATGAAGAACGCCATGTTGATTCCGATGGTAACTATTTCTATGTTCTTATTCGGCTTTTGGATTTACTTCGCTGCTCAAGGACCTTTTGGTTCTTTCGCTGGAGGTTCCACAGGCCTGCCATGGGACGCAAGTATGGGTTCCAATTTAGGTGATCATATAATGGGTGTTTTCTGGGCTGCATTTTTATTGTTCTCTTGGACTGCAGCTTCCATTGTTTCTGGTGCAGTCATTGAGAGAATTCGTACTGGAGCTTTCTTGATTTTAGCTGTTTTAGTAGGATCAATCACTTGGATGATTGATGCTGCTTGGGGATGGAGTGCTGGAGGATGGATGGTAACTGATTGGGGTTACCATGATGCATACGCCTCTGGAGTTATACACGGTATATGTGGGGGAGCTGCTCTTGGAATTCTTGCAGTTTTAGGTCCAAGAATAGGCAAGTTTGCTCCTGACGGAACTCCTAGAGACATTCCTCCTAATAATCCATGGTTTGCCGTAATAGGACTGTTTGTGATTTATACAGGGTTTTGGGGATTTTATGCTGCATGTAATGTTCCCATTATAGAATTTAATGGTTCATGGACAGCAACTACCATCTACGGTACACCCACAACTTTAAGTACAATTACTTTCAATTTTCTTATGTCACTTGCCGGTGGTTTAATGGCTGGATATTTTATGTCTAAAGGTGATTCTTTCTGGACATTTTCCGGAGGCCTAGGTGGAATTATAGCAGCATCCGCTGGTAACGATCTCTATCATCCGCTTCAAGCATTTATAATTGGTATTATTGGAGTTATAATTGCCTATAAACTTCATTACTGGGTAGAACGTAAATTTAAGATAGATGATGCAGTTGGGGCAGTTGCCGTTCATGGATATGCAGGATCCTTTGGAGTAATAATTTGTGGATTTATGCTTTGGGGTTATCCAGCATTGGCTGATGGATCTTCAACTATTACACCTTGGGGTCAAATAGGTGGAGCGATCATGATGTTTTTCGTTCTAGGGTTTTTGCCTGCATTTATTGTTGCCAAGATTTTGAATGCAGCCGGAGTCCTCAGGATTCCTAAAGAAGTTGAACTTGCAGGTCTTGATTATTTAGACGATCAATCAACTGCTGCTGATAAACAAGAAATAGTAAATGCTGAGTTAGCTGAAGTAAAAAGTTAAAATAAACTTTTAATCAGGAGAATATTATGAGTACAGGAATTGAAAGCTGGGATGCTATTAAAGAAATTAGTACACTGTCCCCATTCGCAGGGACAGAAATGACAATGACTGTTATAGCAATAGTAGTATGGATTGGCTGGCATGTTTGGCAGATAAAGCATGAAAACAATGCATATGATCAACAAACCAGCAAATTGAAGGACAATCTTTCAAATGCTATTTCTGGTGACTAAAAACCACTGAAGCAAACTAATTTAAAAAAAATACGTTGCCGCAAAGAAAGCGGCAACGTTATCCCATAAATTTACTTTATATTACTGAATTATAATTATTAGTTTTTTTTCAATCTTTTGAATGAGAACTAAATATCAAGTGCATTTTTGTGTTCCCATTCTGTAAAATGCTGCATATAAGAATTCCACTCTTTCATTTTTAATTTAAAATAAGAATCAGAAAATTCTGAGCCTAGTATCGCTTTTAGAATTTTGTTATTATCAAAGTTTCGCAAAGCATCCAGCAAGTTTAATGGTAGTTTTTTTGCTCCCTTAACTTTATGACCTTCCTCATACATATTTATATCAAGTCTTTTTCCTGGACTTGTCTTATTTTCAACGCCCCATAGACCTGCTCCTATTAAAGATGCCTGCAAAAGATATGGGTTAGTTGCTCCGTCAGCAAGCCTGACTTCTATACGATCTGAATCAGGGATTCTTATCATATGGGTTCTGTTATTTCCTGAATAGGTGACAGTATTGGGAGACCATGTAGCCCCAGAAACTGTAGTTGGGGCATTGATTCGTTTGTAACTATTTACCACAGGATTTGTTATTGCTACCAAACTGTCAGCATGTTCTAGCAAGCCACCAATAAAATTGTAGGCAAAATCTGATAAACCAAGCTCACCTTTTCCATCCTCCATTAAATTTGTCTTTCCGTCCTTGTTCCAAACAGAAATATGAACATGGCATCCGTTACCAGTTAAAGATGATATTGGTTTCGGCATAAAAGTTGCCCTAAAACCGTGCTTTTCAGCAATAGTTTTGGTCATATATTTAAAGAAAGTATGTCTATCAGCAGTTAATAATGCCTCAGAATAATCCCAATTCATTTCAAATTGACCGTTTGCATCTTCATGATCATTTTGGTAAGGACCCCACCCAAGTTTATCCAAATAATTACATATTTCATCAATTAAATCATAACGCCTCATAAGTGATTGCTGATCATAGCAAGGCTTTAATTGAATATCGGCAAAATCTGCTACATTTTCTCCATCGTGATCGAGAACAAAATACTCACATTCAACTCCGGAATTTATCAAATAGCCTTTTGAATCAGCATCATCCAAAATTTTTTTAAGGACATTTCTTGGACCATGAGATACTTCTTTTCCTTCTAAAAAAATATTACTAGGCAACCATCCTACCTCGGGCTTCCATGGTAACTGAACTAATCTTTCAGAATCAGGAATAGCAAACATGTCTGCATCAGCTGGGCTCATATCAAGATGTGCCGCAAAACCCCCGAATCCTGCTCCGTTTTTCTGCATTCCAGAAATTGAACTAGTAGGTACCAATTTTGACCTAACAACTCCAAACAAATCCGTAAAGCTTATTAAAAAATAACGAATCCCCTTTTTCTTAGCTATTTCTTCAAGATTAGTGTTCATTTTTTCTCCTTATTTTTAAAATGAATTAATTCACTTAGAGTTTGTAAAAAATATTTTATCTTCTAAAAAATTATTTTACCAAAATCATTACTTATATAATTAAAAATGTTATACATAAAAAATTAATAATGGTAGTGAAATATAAATAATTTTACTTTGTAAAACAAAAATTACTCAAATTTATTGTCTTGAATTAATGATATTTGTAAATGATACTTATGAAATATTAAGTCTACGTTGATTACTTTAGAGATATGAATATAGCAGATCCTAGATCTACCTCAGGAATATTAGAACCTGGTCTATGGCAGTCGGAAAAAGGAATAGAGAGATATCGTGTTCCTGCATGCGGAATGATAGCCATTGAGCTATATCCAGATGATGTTTTAACTATTCAAAATCCTGAAGGTGCGCAAACCGCTGAAGTTATTCCTTTTACAGAAAAAGGGAAGGGAGATCCAGGCCTTCTTGGCATAAGGGAAACTAAGCGAGCACTTGGAACACAAGAAATCCTTTCTGGTAATTCAGAAAGTGCAATAAAGATGAAAAGTTCAATGGAATCAAGGAAATTTGATCTATCTAATGCAAAAGCAGCTTTACTTTTTTCCCAAGACTCTGAGGCTAAAGAAGAATTTAATTTTACAGCAACTTCAAGAACAACCTGTGCTATTGCTGCTCCAGGAAAAGATATGCCCGTTGAAGGTATGATTTTCCCCGCTACAGATTTGGTAGTTTTTGTACAAAGAGCTTCGACTTCAATGGAAATTAATGCTGAAATTCCTGAACCCCTAGCTGATCCTCGTCTCGATTTTAGGATTGATAGATGTACGGCTAAAGCATTTGAAGTAAAAGAAGGAGAGTTTATACAAATAATTGATGTAATGGGGAGAGAATGTTCTGATTTTCAAGCATTTAATAGAAGAAAATTAGACCTAGGCATAGAAAGAAGTATCGATGTAACTACAACTAGAACTCTAATGGGCTCAAATTATCCAAGTCCCGGACTTTACTCAAAATACTATGACGTAGACATGCAACCTCTAGTTGAAATTTTTCAAGACACTGTGGGAAGGCATGATACTTTTGGTTTAGCATGTGCTTCAAAATACTATGAAGATATGGGATATTTTGGTCACATAAATTGCTCAGACAATTTTAATAATGCCTTGAATCCTTACGGTATAGAAGCACGAAAAGGATGGGCTGCCGCAAATTTTTTCTTTAATACTGGTATAGATGATCATAATGTCCTATACTCCGATGAACCATGGTCTCGTCCAGGAGACTATGTTTTAATGAAGGCTCAAACCGATTTAGTTTGCGTATCATCAGCTTGTCCAGACGATACTAGCCCTGCTAACGGGTGGAAGCCAACTGACATTCACGTAAGGGTATACCCGAATAAGAATAATTTCACTAAAGCAATAACAACTAGAATGACTCCAGATTCTGAACCTAAATTTACTAAAGAAACAGCGTTTCACCCGAAAACATCTTTACTTACCAGAAACTTTACCGAATACAGAGGGTACTGGTTGCCAACTTCCTATAGAAACAGCGGAGCTATAGAAGAATATTTTGCTTGTCGAGAAAAAGCAATTATAACAGACCTTTCTCCTCTCAGAAAATTTGAAATTCTAGGACCAGATTCAGAAGCTCTAATGCAGTGGGTGCTTACTCGTAATGTTAGAAAATTGTCGATTGGACAAGTTGTTTACTCATCGATGTGCTATCCCCATGGAGGAATGATGGACGACGGAACTCTCTTGAGGCTTGGTCAAAATAATTTCCGATGGGTTGGCGGAGATGATTATGGAGGTCTCTGGATAAGAGAACAGGCAGAAAAACTTGGTTTAAAGGTTTGGGTAAAATCGTCTACTGATCAGATACACAATATAGCTGTTCAGGGACCAAAAAGTAGAGATATACTTAAAAAATTTGTATGGACTCCTCCTACTCAACCAAAGTTGGAAGAAATAGATTGGTTTCGTTTCACTATCGGAAGAATTGGCGATTTGAATGGTGCTCCAATTATGATTTCTAGAACAGGTTACACAGGAGAATTAGGTTACGAAATTTGGTGTCACCCAAAAGATGCTATGCAAGTTTGGGAAGTCGTATGGGAAGAAGGCACACCTTTTGGAATTTTACCACTAGGCTTAGATGCTTTGGATATGCTTCGGATAGAATCAGGACTAGTTTTCGCCGATTATGAATTCAATGATGAAATTGATCCATACGAGTCAGGAATCGGATTTACAGTACCATTAAAAACCAAAGAAGATGATTTTGTTGGAAGAGATTCCCTTATTAAACGCAAAGAGAATCCTCAGAGGAAACTTGTAGGCCTTGAACTAGAAGGGAATGAGCAAGGTTCTCATGGTGACTGCATTCATGTGGGTAGAGCACAAGTAGGAGTCATTACAAGTGGAACTCTTTCTCCAATATTGAAGAAAAACATCGCTTTGTGCAGATTGGATGAAAAATATTCAGAATTTGGAACAGAAGTTGAGGTAGGTAAGCTTGATGGGCATCAAAAAAGGATTCCAGCCATTGTCGTCCCTTTTCCATTTTATGATCCTGATAAACTAAAACCTCGATCTTGACTTCTTAATTTTTTTGGAGTAGATTCTCTTCCAAAATAAGAAAACAATTAGAAGCAGAAATATTACTCAAACCCTTTAAGATTATTAGGATTTTAATTAACCGATTTTTTTTGAAAAAATCGTACAAAAAAAATGATGAGGAAATATGACGGATTTAGAAGCATACGTTAACACTGAAGGAAGGAATGATTTGGTCAAACAAGTTAGATCAAAAATAAAAGAACTTGGCATAACCTATATTTATTATCAATTCATTTCAGTTACCGGAAGAATAGTTGGTAAAGGAATACCTGCTGATCATTGGGAACGAACTGCGGAAAGAGGGTTTCAATTAGTTTATGGATCAACTGCAAACCTTTTCATAGATAGACATGGTGATTATATTGGATATGGACCTGAAGCTATGGAACTGGTAGGTATACCTGATCCTGAAACATTCTGTCAATTGCCTTGGGACAAAAGAGTTGCTAGAGTTTTTTGTGTATGTTTTAGAAATCGCGAGGAAAGAGAAAATCCCGGGATGGCTTTAACTTCTGATTGCAGAGGGAACCTGAAACGTTTTCACAAAGAATTTCAGCAAAAATACAAAATGGATTTCCGAGTCGGAACTGAGCCTGAAATGATGTGGTTGAAAAAAGGAGAAGATGGAAAACCTGACGGAGGGTTTTCTGAACCTTACTGCTATCACATTGATCAATTCGAATCTCTAAGACCAGTTTTTCTCAAAGTTATAGAATATTGTAATGCAATGGGATTAGACATGATTCAGGGAGATCACGAAGATGCCCCTGGTCAATTAGAACTAAACTGGACCTTTGACGATGTTGTTAGAAATTCGGACAGACTTTCTACTTATAGGCAAATATGTGCTCAAGTAGCTCGTGAGAACAATCTAATAGCCTGTTTTATGACAAAACCGTTTATGGGTGTTTCTGCATCAGGTTGTCATACAAATATCTCCCTTTGGAAGGGCGGTAGCCAGAGCGTTAATAATCTTCACCATGAATCTCTTCCTGGAATGCAAGATGTATTTACATACCGAACAGGCGGAGAAAATACCTTTATGCCAGACACAGATGATCCACAATTACCTGGAAAGGTTGGCTTACAGTGTGTCGGAGGAATAGTTACTCACTTAGGAGCATTAACAGCCCTGGGGTGTTCTACTGTTAATTCTTATAGACGTCTATGGGACACAGGATTTTGGGCTCCTGTTTTTGCAGATTGGGGTTATCAAAACCGGACAACTGGCCTTAGAATATCTGCTCCTGGAAGATTTGAATACAGGGCTGTTGATTCAATGGTAAATCCTTATTTGATGGGAGCAGCACTTTTAAAGGCTTTTGAAGATGGTATTGATAATGATATTGATCCTGGTCAGCCAGAAAATAGAAATATTTATCAGGCTATGGAAGCAGGAAAACAAGTTAAAAAATTACCTATGTCTTTAGGGGAGGCTCTTGATCGCCTTGCAAAAGATGATGTCATCAAATCCGCAATGCCAGACGAAATGTATAAGATTTTCCATTGGTATAAAAATGATGAGTGGGAGCGTTTTATGCACACTACAACCGAATGGGATTTGGATACATATCTTGATTGTTTACCTTAAAATTTTAAAATTTATAATTTCAATAGAGGAGAAATGAACTATGTGTGGTATTGCAGGAATCATCCACCGAGGTAAACCGGGAAACATTGGGGATGAAATAACATCAATGCTAAGATCCTTGAAGCACAGGGGACCTGATTCGACTGGCCTAGCAGTATATGGGATACCTGGTAAAAATAAATGTGTGATGCGATTTAAGGTTGCTGAACAGGAAGATATAAGTAAAGGATTTAATATTCATCAGGAAATTAAAAATCGACGTAATTTAGTAAATAACCGTCTAAAGGAGCTTGGTGTAAAAATTTTATCAGAAGATGTCGCAACTGAGTACGCTTTTCGATATACTTTAAGTTATGATGGAGATATGCACCATATGGCAGATTATATTGAAGATATTGAAGGGGCAGAAATTATGTCACTTGGACAAGCATTGGAACTGATTAAAGACTTGGGAGATGCAGACGTTGTTTCTAACCAGTACGGTATAGGCAGTTTTAAAGGGAGTCATGCTATTGGACACACTAGAATGGCTACAGAATCAGACGTTGATATTCGCTCCGCTCATCCATATTGGGCATACCCTTTCAATGATGTTTCAGTTGTCCATAATGGACAGTTAACAAATTATTGGAACTGGAGGCGGAATTTAGAGCACCGCGGTCATAGGTTCATGTCTAATTGCGATTCGGAATTAATTGCAGTATACCTTGCTGATAAAATGGAGCAAGATATTGATTTAGTAGACGCTATGCATGAATCTTTGGATGAACTTGATGGGGTATTTACTTATGTTGTAGCTACTTCAGATAAGCTTGGGATGGCTAAAGATTTTATGGCAGCAAAGCCTATGGTGTTGCACGAATCTGAAGATTTTGTTGCACTTGCATCTGAAGAAGTAGCAATTCGAAGTATTTTTCCTCATGAAATTGATACATTTGATCCATATGAAGGAGAGGTTAGGGTATGGGAACTATAGAAAAATCATATGAAGCTGGGTTACACTCAGAACAACTCCGGGGGAGAACCCAACAAACTTTTTTTTCGGCTACCGAAGAAGAAAATTTCATTTATCCTTATAATGGATTTGAAGTTGACACTTCAAAAAAAACAGAATTTGATGCCCAAGACATGCAGAGCACGGAAATTAATTTGAAAATTCGTGATCTTATGAAAGATGGTTATGGGCATATTGTAGTAAAAAATCCTCGTGCAAAGCACTCTATAGGAGTTGGGATTCTAAATAGACTTACACTTAAATTCGAGGGTAGCCTTGGTTATTTCGGGTGTGGTTTAATTGACGGTCCAAATATTCATATTTCGGGGAGAGTTGGATGGTCATTTGGTGAAAATATGATGGCTGGAACAGTAGTTGTTGAAAAGAATGCTGGATCTACATTTGGAGCAGCAATTCGCGGGGGAGATCTGGTTTGTAAAGGAGATGTAGGATCAAGAACCGGAATTGACATGAAAGGAGGCAATATTATAGTTGGAGGGCGAACAGGTACTTTAAGTGGTTTCATGATGCAAAGAGGTCGTATGATTGTTCTTGGTAATGCTGGTCCAAATCTTGGAGATTCTATGTACGATGGTACGATATATGTTGGAGGGGAAATTGATTCTTTAGGAGTAGATGCTGTTGAATCAGAAATTACAAATCTAGAAATTAAATGGATTGAACGTAAACTTTCCCTATATGATCTGCATGCCCCAAATGGTGCTTCTAAATTAAAAAAGATTGTAGCAGGGAAACAACTTTGGAATTATGATAACCTTGAACCTTCTGAAAAGAAAATTGTTCTATAGGTTATAAAATAATACTTTTAAATTAAATTAACTAATTTTAAAAAAATATTATGTCAAGAAATAAATCAGTATTAGGAAAGAGTTTTATTTTTCAACCTGAAGTAATTGATGATATCCACATCAAGGCTGAACTGGGACGATATAGAATGAGAGGTATGTCTTTATTCAAAAATATACCCACTTGGGATGACCTGACATTCTTACCAGGAACGCTGACACGATTTGTAATAGAAGGTTATCGAGAAAAATGCTTAACAAAAACTGTTATAGGCCCTAAAGCCAAAAGACCTTTGGAATTAGATATTCCAATCTATATAACTGGTATGAGCTTTGGAGCCTTGAGTTACGAAGCCAAAACTGCTCTCGCTAGAGGAGCAACAATGGCTGGAACAGCAACCTGTTCTGGTGAAGGAGGTATGATTCCAGACGAAAGAAGATATTCGTCAAAATGGCTTTACCAATGTATTCAATCCAGATACGGTTTTAACCCTCATCATTTAAGACTTGCCGATGCATGCGAATTTTTTATTGGTCAGGGATGTAAGGTTGGGTTAGGTGGACATTTAATGGGACAAAAAGTTACAGATCAGGTGGCTGAAATGCGATCACTTCCAGCAGGAATAGATCAACGTTCCCCTGCACGTCATCCAGACTGGTTAGGACCTGATGATCTAGCATTAAAAATTCAAGAGATTAGAGAAGCAACAGACTGTCAAATTCCTATACAATTAAAACTTGGGGCTGCGCGAGTATATGATGATGTCCGGATGGCTTTAAAAACTGGTCCTGATTCTATATATATTGATGGAATGGAGGGTTCAACTGGTGCTGGCCCTCACCTTGCTACAGAAGAAACTGGTGTCCCTGGAATTGCAGCTATAAGACAGGCTCGAAAAGCATTTGATGATTTGGGCTATACAGGTAAAGTATCATTGATTTATGCTGGTGGAATTCGAAATGGAGCGGACGTGGCAAAAGCATTAGCGCTTGGGGCAGATGCAGTTGCCATAGGTCATTCCGCCATGATGGCCCTTAATTGCAATAAAGATATACCAGAAGCTGATTACCAAAAAGAAATGGGAGTTGATCCAGGAGATTGTTATCACTGTCATACCGGACGTTGCCCAGTTGGAGTAGCAACGCAAGATCCTGAACTTAGAAAAAGACTGAATCCTGATGAAGCTGCGGAAAGAGTTTATAATTTCCTTCACTGCTTAACTATTGAATGTCAAATGATGGCAAGAGCGTGTGGTAAAACCAACGTTCATTCATTGGAACCTGAAGATTTGGCTGCCCTAACCATGGAAGCATCCGCACTTGCTCAGGTACCATTAGCTGGCTCACAGCATACTGTAGGAAGACCGGATATGAATCGTTACTAAAAAGAGTTAAATAATGATTCAAAATCTTTTAAGTTTTTATAAATATAATGCTAAGAAATAATAACTTTTACATTTAAATATAATATGTCAAAAAAAGACGACTTAGTTCCCGAAGATCTTGGAACAGAAAGAGAAAAAGAGATTGGCCAGCATATTGGCTATAGATATGATGTAAACCTAGTTCCTGACTACACAAAACTTACTCCTTTTCTAAAAAGCTATATAGAAACAATGGGATGGAAAGATCTTAATTGGTTGGAAGACGTTCATATGGGTTACGAGGAAGACCGGGCCGCAGTATTTGATCGAAATATAAATGGTTGGGTAACTGTTCCAGAAGATATGGAATTACCTGATAATCAACAAGATCGTGACATGATAGCCAGAGAATTGTTGATCAAATTCCAAATGTCTAAGCGCCATCCTATGGTAGTACTTGAAGAAACATACGGGAAGTTTTGAAAAAAATCAATTTTTGTACCTTGAGATTCTTTTCGTTTGCATTAATCAGGTAGGGGTGATATTCCAGGCAAAAGTTTTTTTATACTTTTTTTCGCTTTATTGGATTTTTCCTTAAATTTAAAACTTCTACGATTTTTATTAAGTTCTTTAATTGCTTTAAATTTTTTTGAACCCTCTTTTAAATAATTTGAATTTTTACTTTGGATTCTATCTGACCCCATTACCAAATCTTCTGATGTTTGTTTATTTATTGAAGAAGAATCATCTTCCACCCTACAAGAAACAAGTTGGTATATAAAAACAGAAATTGAAATTAAAAAAATATAATTTTTTTTCAAAAACATTCATTTAATAAATTATTAGTAAATATAACTGCTTAAAACTAAATTAATTTTTATTATTTTAAAAATAATTATTGTTCTATTGAACGAGACTTTCATTCATCAATCGGCTTTTGAAATCAATTTCCAATAGACGATTGTGAATTCCCCTCATATTAAAAATATTTTTAATCCACCAAATTATTAAAAAAAATCCTAATACAAAAACCAAGATGATAGAAAAAAAGGGAGGATAAAAAAAAATGAAATATAAATGCCGTTTATACTTTCCATATATAACCTCCTACGACTTCTAATTGAAAAGGTTTATAGATACCAGTTATAATATAGAAATATTTTTAAGAAAGAAAAAGATTTTTTGATTTTGGGATCAATCAATAAAAATATTAATTATATGAAGTTTATTTTATTTTTTACTAATTATTTAAAATCTAAATAATTTTTCATTACTTAGGCTGGGAATAAAACTTCGTACTTTTTTAACCTCTTCTAGATTAATATTAACATTTATAAAACCTTCTTTATCTCCTCCATCAGCAAGTATTTCTCCCCATGGGTTGATAATCAAAGAATGGCCATAACTCTCTCCACCTCCGACTATTTCTCCAACACAACAAGGAGCTACTATAAAAGTACCATTCTCTATGGCACGAGCTCTATTTAGAACATGCCAGTGTGCTTGTCCTGTTTTTTTTGTAAATGCTGAAGGAACAAAAATTATTTCTGCTCCTTTTTTAGCTAATTCTCTATAAAGATTAGGGAATCTCAAATCATAGCAAATTGTCTGTCCAAAACATCCCCATGGAGTTTTTGAAATAACCGCTTTTTCTCCTCCTTTAACAGTTCGACTTTCTAAAAAATAATCTTCATCTGACAAATTTATATCGAATAGATGAATTTTGTCATACTTACTAATAATATTTCCATCATCACTAATAATATAACTTCTATTAAAAATTTTCCCTTCTGGCCCGCTTATTCCTATTGATCCAATGAGTATATACTTCTTCTTATTTTTTGCAAATTTTATAAGTCCTTTTAAAACTGGATGAGATTCTTCTGGACTATGAGGAGGTAAAAATGAGGATCCTTCAGTTTTTAATCCACCACAATACTCTGGAAGAGTAAGTATATCAGCACCCGCATTAACAGCATTTTCAGCAAAAAAAATTGCTTCCTCTAAAGAAGAACTAAAATCAGGTTTTGACCTTACTTGAAGACATGCGATGTTAAACTTCATTTTTTATTATTTTTAAATTCTATGAAATCTATTTTGAAAATTTTAAATTGAATTTTATTTTTAAAATATTTTTTAATTTTCATTCACAATTTTTTTTGTGCTAAAATTATTCGTGAAAAACTCCATTGATATACTTTCCGATAACCTTCCCAATTTTGTTATATTCCTTTCCATCCCAAAATGCCCCATTCTTGAACTTTCCGACTAACTTTCTACCATCAGCCCAATTATACGTTCCTTCCCCATTGAAAACTCCATCCTTGTATTCTCCTTTGTAAAAAATTCCATTGTCAGAAGTGAATTCCCCAAAACCATTTTTTTCCCCATTTTTCCATCCTCCAACATATTTCCAGCTTTTATATTTATTAAATGTTCCTTGACCATTTCTTTTTCCATATTTAAATTGTCCTTCATATCTACTACCATCAGGCCATGTAAAAATTCCATTAAAATGTTTTTTTCCATCCTTCCATTCACCTACATACCTTCCACCATCAGAATATTTTCTAGTTCCATTACCGTTAGCTTCACCTTTTTTCCATTGTCCATTGTAATTACTACCGTCAAAAAAAGTAAATTTACCCATACCTTCAAATTTACCATTTTTCCATTCTCCTACATATTTTTCTCCATTAGGTTTGATTAATATACCTAACCCCTCTGGTAAACCATTCTCTACTTCTCCTTTAAAAATTGGTTGTGTTTCTTCATCTCCGAAACTCTTCCACTCTACTCCTAATGATGTTTCCCATTTGAATAATACCTCTCCATCTTGACAAAAGGCTAAATAAGGAGGAAATAAAAAAAATAAAAAAATAAATATATTATTATTCAATTTTACTCCAACAAGTTTTTAATTGTACGAAAAATTTCAATTATATTTTAAATAATGCAATTAATTTTTTACGGGATATGTAAAAACATTTTTTGGGAGGAAAAATTTCATTTTTTCTCTAAGAAATTCTTTTTTTACCAAGGTCTCGCAATGATGCTACAAAAACAAACCAATAAAAACGTATTCGATTAAAAAATCCTTTTTTTTTGGAAAGCTCATCGTATTTTTCCAACCCACATACCGTTCGAATATTGTTTTTCATTATCTAATTAATATAATCTAAATATATTGTTTAATTTGAAATTGGATTTGCAATTGAATCAGACCAATTAGGTATGAAAGTTAATACCCTTGATTCAGGTGATAAATTAGAATTAAAAAGAAAATTATGCCAAAAAGTAAACTGATAATCTATTTCTTCTTTATTTAATTCTTTAACCCTACATGATATCCTGAAATACTGATTCTGGTAAAAAAAATCTAGAAAACATTTTTTATGTTTTTTAATATTTGAAGCGGTAAAAGAATTGTTTGGGAAAAGACCGGTCAGATCCCCTTCAAAATCGTCAATTTTTTGAAAAAATGTCGATGACAAAAATTGAATTGCTTTTTTGTATCTTTCATGCGGATCATTAGTCTTTTTTGCTATGAAACGTAAATGCTTTAAAATATCTTTTTTATTCTTCGGAATTAGTAACAAAATTATCGAAGGACTTAATTCTTCACATCTTTGACTGAGGACACGTGGAGATATTCCAAAATTAGGGCGACCATTATTATTTCTCATTACATATTCCCTAACCCGACACTGCCATCCAATAAAATTATTTTTAATATCGAGATTTTGATGAATGTCGCTATCATTCATTAATTCTGATTTCATGATCTTACAATTTGACTTTTTTAGTCATAAATGATGATAACTTTTCTAACTCCATGGGAAAGGACTATTTGAGATAGGATGCAACTTACCTTCTTTAAAACGTTTAAATCGAAAAGGATTTAATAAAACACTTGGTTCACCCATTATTTCTTTTGATACCAGTTTACCAACTCCAATCATTTTCCAACCATGATTAGAATCTGCAATAACATAACAATTTTCATGAAAAACATCAAAAACTGGGAAACTATCCGGTGCTAAAGCACCTAGTCCACCTGAAGGTTTATCTCGATAAAGATGACTACTACCTTCAAAACGTTTCTGACAGAAAGCGAGAGCAGAGCACCACATATCTATGAAGTTTTTACCAACTACAAAATCTGGGGATTCTGTCCCATATGGGTCAACACTAAAATCGTCTCCTGTATTATCAACATCATAAGGAGCAGAACCCCCTTGAATACCATCGAAACTAAAGTCTGGCTTGTAATAAATACCCCACATTTTATCAGTAATCAAACTACCATTGGTATCAGAGTAAAGAGGTTCATCGGAATCAACATGTACAACTGGAGGCATTTTACCTTCATTAGTTTTAAGCATATTTGGATCAACACCAAGAGTGCCCTCCTGTAAACAGTAATATCTCCACATCTCAACATTTTTAAAAGTCTTTTTTCCATTATTAACATCAATCTTATTAGGTAAATCCAACATTGTCCAAAAATTATTTATCCACGGTCCAACCCCCAAAACTATATAGTCTGTTTTTATTTCTCCCTTATTAGTAAAAACTTTCGAAACAGATCTTCCTGAATATTCAAATCCTGTAACCTCTACATTCCCAAATATTTTAACTCCCTCATTTTCAGCTTTTGCAGCAAGACCCTGTAAACACTTTCTATTATTTGCATATCCACCTTTTTTCTCATGAAGTACAGATGTGATTCCTTTAGCTTGCCAGTCTTCAAAAATTCCTCGCATATATTTCATTGAATCTACTTCACCTTCTATAAAATCTGATGGGTACCCTATAGCTTTCTGCTGTTCAAAAATAGTAGAAACATCAGATCGCATAACTTCAGGACTAATTTGCATGTAACCAACAGGGTGATAACTATAATTTTTGGGATCACTTTCCCAAACTTCAACACTATGAGCCATCAACTCTCGCATAGCTGGTTGGAAATAATTATTTCTGACAACCCCACAAGCAATTCCTGAAGCACCAGCTCCAATCCCAGATTTATCAATTACAAGGATATCTTTACCACTTCCAAGTCCTCTATTCTTTAATTCTATAGAAAGATGATATGAAGTACTTAGTCCATGAATTCCTGAACCAATGATTAGGTATTTTGTCGCACTTGGTAACATAAGTTTTTTTCGAAATTCTGTTAAATTAGTAATGAAATTTAATAAGTATTAAATCATAATCAATTTTCAAATATCATTTCAAAAAATGCAAGATACATTCACTTCAAAAAATATAAAAAAAACTATATTATTTTAAAAAATATTTGTTATCAAAAAAAATACCTGATTTCAGAGAAAAATCGATCATTCCTGTTCAAACTTTTAAAAAGTTCACTTTTACCAGGTTGATATACAATCATTCCTCCTTTCACATAAAAAGAATCAAAAATTTCATGTTTTAAAAAAGCCTGATTTACTCCCCCTTGTTGGCCTCTTTGCCCGACAATCATCCCTGATAGAGTTAACTTTAAACTATTATTTAGATAATCCTGCACAAAATTCAATGAAGTTACGTAATTATCTTCTAGCATGGAATCAGGTATATCTCGTAAACGAGGGTCAAAATCATTTAGATGTTGTAATAAAGACTCTATTGAAATTGAAGTTTCAGTAAATCCAGAATACTCAATGCCAAAAAGTAAATCTAAGCGTGAAAAAGACTTTTCTGGAAATAGAGAGACTTCTATGCCTTCTAACTTAGCTGTTTCTGCTTTCAATAATAAATTCCCAAAAGGAATACTAAAAGTTATTCCTATCATATTCATCCGACTATGATGAAGTTCATATTTTGGTATTGCACCTATACCTGTAACAACTGAAATACTACCAATTTTATAATAAGCATTATCATTAAAATAATCTGCCCAATGCATAGACAAATCCCATCCGCTAAATGATCCTGCTATTGATAGACCATATTCAGTATTTTCAGCATTACTTTCAGGAATTACCTCATATAAAATTTGATTTGATGGATTAAAATCACTTCCATAGGGGGCAGATTTGTTGAATTTTATCTCATGTACAGCAACAAATTCCAGTTTAATGTCCCCAAAGAAGTAGTCTAGTCTTGTCATATTTATTGGAATTCTTGAATCTTCTAAATCTACCATTCCTAATTCTCGATTATCCGTAGGATTTAAAACATCAACTACTCTTAAACTATTAGCAACTCCCCAAGCGATAATCTGCTTACCTATTTTAATATCAAGATTTTTAAAAAGAGTTCCTTCGATATATAGTTCTCTAAACTCTACTTCTTTTTCTAAATCATTCAAAACCTCTTGAGAAAAATTTTCACGACCTTTAAATCCATAAATAAAGTCGTAAAAAAATTTTCCTGAAATACGTGATTTCCAATTTTCTACAAGTTCCAAATCGTATGTTAAATACAAGAAAGTCTGAAACTTGTTTAAACCACTCCAAACATTTTCACCATTTTTTGAAGACTCTTCTTCGATATAAGAATAACTAAGTTTTAAGCCTATATTCCCATATATATTGCTGAGTTCTTTCTCAACATTTTCAGTATTTTTTTCTAAATTTTTTTCCTCATCATCAAATCCTGAGAGGATTTCCTCTAAGTTATCATCATCCAAACTTTCCTTTCCGAATAACTGTTCAATTTCACCAAAATGAATTATAAAAACAGAAATTGAAAATGAAATAACTTTTAAAAAAAAAATTTTAATTAATTTAATTTTTTTAAAATCTACGAAAGCATGAAAATTATTCATTGGGGAATTTTGTTACTAATTAATAAATTTTTTAAAAACCCTTTTCCAAATTTCTTATCGAGAATGTACTTTCAGTTACATTTTCCTGGTTAAATCTAGAATTTTTTCTTTTTAAAATGGTCTTGTGTAAAGTTTTTTTACCAAATTTTGTTGTAATATGCATCTCAATAGAGACCCAGATTCCGTCAATTTTTTCTAATTTTTTAATATCTAAATATTTATAGCGCTTCTTTTTGTATATCCATCTAACAGCTCGTATCATTACATAGTTATCTTGTCTGATAAAAATTATAGACTTACTATAACCACTTTTTTTAGCTTCATCCCTTGTTTTTGGAATAGTCATTATTTGCCAAACTTTGTTACCTTTAATTTCTGCTTCTTTCATCAAAATATAATCATATTTTTCAAGATCTGGAGAAGTCATGTCGGAATAATTCAAATCTGATCCCATAAAGCTTCCACTCTTATCTCCTGAAGCTATACGTTTAGTTTTTTTTAGAGCAGGAAGATACATCCACTGATCATCCTCCTGTCCAGATTTATCATAATCAAAAGTCAAAAATCCTGTATTTCGCACATCAGATGGCGCGATAAAAAACATTAAACTTTTTGATTCCCCTAATTTTTCTAACCCATAACTTTTAATTTTTCTAACACGTTTTTTTCCTTTTTTATCAACTAAAATCATTTCCATATCAGTTATTGATCTGTTTCCTACTTCACGAGCATTTACTTTTTCCATAACTTCTCTTCCTGTAAGAGCAAACACTTTTTCGTTAAAAAGTATAAAAGGATTAATAGAATATAAATAAAAAGA
>CACGSI010000015.1 GCA_902575715.1 uncultured SAR324 cluster bacterium | reverse complement strand
GTTGTATTTCCAAAGCTATATTAAACATTTCTTCAGTAGCTGCCATTTCCAAGTTCATTTTTGTTTTTATTGTTTCACGCAAGATTTTAACGTCTCTATCTAAAATATGTCTTCTATCTTCTCGTAAATGAATTGTAATACCATCTGCTCCAGCGATTTCAACCAATCCTGCTGCAACAATAGGGTCTGGTTCAGAAATTTTACGAGCTTGTCTAACGGTTGCTACGTGATCGATATTTACATTTAGGGCAATCATAATTCTACAAAGATTTTACTTTTAAAATATAATTTTTATAAATTAATTGATCTCGAATTTAATAATTATTGGTGATAGATTCTATACCTATTCTTAAAAAATTCATACTTATTATTTTTTAAAGGGCGCTATGGATCAAACGGCTTAATTTTTTCATTTTTAACCCATAGCGAAACTATAGGCCATTGTTGCAAAACGTTTATTCCAGCAGGAGTAATTACTTTTGGTGAAACTTTAGGGTATTCTCCAGGCTCATAAGAAGAAAGGTCGATCTCTCCCAGAAGATCATCAATTTTAATCTCATTTATTAAATCTTCGGCCCCTTCAACAAAAATATTAAAAGTATTAGGGTTTATAATGCTTACGTATTCAACATTTCTCAAAAAAACTGGAACATTATCAAATCTTTTTCTGATTGGTAAACTGTTAATCGTTACTTCTGCAGAATAATAATCAATATTTTTGTTAATTATCTGTATATTCCCTTCAGGAAGCTCAAGTTCTACTCTCATAGATACACTTTCCTTAAGATTTTCTAATTCTATTTCATGTGTAGAAATGTATTCTAGTTTTTCTAAAATAGACCGTGGTCCCCGCATCATCAAAGTATCAGGTACTATTTTTATATCTCCTAGCAAATAGCCTCTTTTGGGAGTCCCTTGGTATCTTGGTTTTATAGAAAATGATTTTTCAATAAGCTCTTCTATGTTGACAGTAATTTGTGAAGGATGGATTCTTGTAATTTCAACTTTTACAGGTGTCAAAATATTTCTTTCAGTCAGTACATAAGAAAGTGTACCTTCTTCAGCATTTTTGAGATCTAAAACTGCTTGTATCTCTTGAGGATTAAAAGATTGCCTGCTATCAGTTAATACCACTATATTAATTTGAGGGGGATTAGAATTAACTTGAAATTCAGGAGAAACATTTTTAAAAACAACCGGTGCATAAAAACTCATTTGAATTGTTTCTCCTGATTGTCTTGCTAGGAACCATACAAAAGTAGCAAGAATAACTGCGAGTACTTTGAAAGATATATTTGTTCTCATAAATTTGAATTAATTTAATTTTATAAACTAATTGTAAACGTAAAAAATCTAAATTTTTTTAACATTATTTACTATTTTTTTGTTTTATAGAGCCTTTAATTTTTTTATCCTGAAAAGTTTTTGGAATTTTTCCCGAAATAACTTCTAGAAGAGCTTTACGAATATCCTCATTTGCTCCTTTAATTAATTGTCCTTTATAACTTAAACTTATTTCCATTCGTTCTTCAGATACAACTAGTACAGCGGCATCAGTCTCTTCCGTCAAACCAATAGCGGCACGATGTCTAGTTCCAAGAGATTTACTCAATCGACTGTTCATGGAAACTGGAAGAATGCATTGAGCGGCAGTTAAGTTACCTTTGTTATTGATAATTACAGCCCCGTCATGTAGAGGTGATGTTGGATGAAAAATACTTAAAAGTAGAGGTTCGCTAACTTTGGCATTTACTTGAGTTCCTCTATCACTGAAATTTTTAAGCCCTACTTCTTGCTCCAGAACTATTAGCGCCCCTATTCTTTGTTGCGACATTGCTAAGCAAGCCTGAAGAATCCCATCTACCACATCTTTTTTTTGCTGGTTGTGTTCTCGAAAAAGCGTAAAAATTCCTATTTGTGCAAGTGCATTTCTTATATCTGTTTGAAAAAGTACCACAAGTACTAAAACAAGCGACTGGCCCAAGTTATCAAGAAGGAGCTGAGTAGCTTCTAAATTTAAAATTAGCGACACTAAATAGAGAGCTAGTAACAAAACGAAACCCATTAACATAGGAATAGTTCGCGTACCTCTAATAAGGATGAGTATGCGGTAAAAAATTAAAGAGAGTAGAACAATGTCGAACAAATCTTGCCAACGGAGGGAAAAATTTCCAGAAAAGATTGTCAAAAATGTTTCCATTTAATTCCCTTTGTTCGGAATTGTTTATTAATTTTACTTAGGAAAAGGCCAATTCAGAAAAATATTCTATTTATTGTTTAAAATGAATTTTTGCTATTTAAGGCTATTTGATGACAAGGGAACTTGTTTTTTCAAAAATAATTTAAAAAAACAAATACAAGAAAAATTTGGCTTTATAGGGCTTAGCAAAGCTTAAAAATTATTGTAAATTTGCCTTTAAGTAGAACTATTTTTTAGTTTTAGGAGCAAATTTTTTCATTGCATGAAGAACACTTTGCCCATCAATTGTTTCTTTTTCAAGTAATGTTTTAGCTAGAAAATCAAGAGCTTTTCTATAAGTTTTCAAGATCTCATTTGCCCGCTTATAGCATGTGTTTAAAATTTTAAGTACTTCTTCATCAATCATTCGAAGAGATTCATTACTGAATTCTTTTTGTTTTTGCAAATCTCTTCCCAGAAAAACATGTCCTGAATCACCAGAATAAGTAAGTGGTCCCAGCTTTTCGCTCATTCCCCATTGACAAACCATTTTCCGTGCTAGCTCTGTTGCCTTTTTCAAATCATCACTTGCACCTGTTGTAAATCTTTTAAAAACTAAATGCTCTGCAGCTCTTCCTCCCATTGTCATAGATATTTGACCAAGTAACGCTTTTTTGTTGTGACTATGCCTGTCCTCTTCAGGAATGAGCATAGTTACTCCCAATGCTCTGCCTCTTGGTATTATGCTTACTTTATGAATTGGGTCTACTTCTTCAATGTTTGCTGCCACAAGTGCATGACCTATTTCATGGTAAGCAGTGGTTTCTTTTTCATCATCTGACATTAGCAGACTTCTTCTTTCAGCACCCATCATCACTTTGTCTCTCGCATGCTCAAAATCCTCATTGTCCACTGTTTTTTTATCATTTCTGGCTGCCCAAAGAGCGGCTTCGTTAACCAGATTGGCCAAATCAGCCCCCGTAAATCCTGGTGTGCCTCGAGCTATGGTTTTTAGATTTACTTCCTTGTTTAATTTAATATTTTTACTATGTGTTTTCAGTATATTTTCTCTACCAGTAATATCAGGTGTCGGGACTACCACGTGACGGTCAAATCTTCCTGGTCTTAATAATGCTGGGTCTAGGACGTCAGGCCTGTTTGTTGCCGCAATAACTATAATTCCTTCATTAACTTCAAAACCATCCATTTCAACTAACAATTGATTGAGTGTTTGTTCTCGTTCATCATTACCTCCTCCAAGTCCTGCTCCACGGCTACGTCCCATGGCATCAATTTCATCAATAAAAATAATACACGGAGCATGTTTTTTACCTTGTGCAAACATATCTCTTACTCGACTTGCTCCAACACCAACAAACATTTCTACAAAATCTGAACCACTAATACTAAAAAAAGGGACACCCGCTTCACCAGCAATTGCTTTAGCCAGTAAAGTTTTTCCAGTACCTGGTTCACCCATTAAAAGAACTCCTCTAGGAATTTCACCTCCAAGTCTTTCAAACTTACTGGGATCCTTTAAGAAATCTACAATTTCTTCAAGTTCCTCTCTCGACTCATCTATTCCCTGTACATCATCAAATTTTATTGGATTATCTTCAGTGTTGGTTACCCGTGACCTGATTTTCCCAAAACCCATTGCACGATTACCTCCGCTCTGAACTTGTCTCATAAAAAACAACCAAATACCAATTATTAAAATCATTGGTAGCCAACTATTTAATATCGCTAAGAACAAATTAGTTTGTTCAGGGGGTTCAATTCTAACCCTAACCTGATGACGATCTAAAATTTCAAATAATGCCGGATAATTGGGAATTTGCGATTCAAAAGAACCATTTGTGTCACTAATACCTATAATTTCGCTACCACGAATAGTGACTTCGAGTACTGATCCAGATTCAATTTGTGAAATTAACTGAGAAAATGTTACTTTATTTCTGTTGGATTCTTTTGGCCCAAGAAAATTAAAGACTACTAACATCAGTAATCCAATTACGAGCCATATACCTAAATTTCTAAAAATTGAGTTCACTTTTTATTCCTTTTGTACATTTATCAACTGATGCTCTCATATTTGTCAAGGAAATGCAAGATAGACTCTTAGAAAAAAATAGTTTAATACAAAAATTTTTCAATAGATAGAACTATCAACTTGCTTAATTGTAAAAAGTCTGAGTTTTTTCACTTGACAAAAAAGCTAAAAGTACCAGAAGATGCTTTAAAGAGTTGATAATTTTTTTAAAGTAATGAGTAGTGATTGAAAATAAAATTAATTTGAGAAAAATAGGAATTTTTTCCCCACATTTCGAACATCCTGTAAATGAATTCTTAGAAGAATGGTTTGTTCCACACGGAATTGAAATTACTACCCTGAAAAATTTTTCAACTAGAAAAAAGGATTTAGATTTAGTTCTTTCATTTGGTGGAGATGGCACAGTATTAGCCGCATTGAGCTTATTCCCAGAGTGTCCGGTACTAGCTGTCAATTTTGGAAATGTAGGATTTTTAAGTGCAGGAGAGAGAGAAGAATTAACAGAAATGTTACAAAAAGTGATTGATGGTGATTATATAATAAGTGAGCGATCAGTGCTTAAATGTATACACCCATATGGGATAGATTTTGCTGTAAACGAAGTAGTTGTTCGTGGTGCAACAAGATTAATCTCAGTTGATCTAAATATTAATGATCAGCATATAAGAAGAGTAAGGGGGGATGGTATAATTGTTGGAACAGCCACTGGTAGTACAGCATATCTACTTGCAGCAGGTTCTCCTATAATAATGCCTGAATTAAAGTGTATGATTGTAACTGGACTAAATGAATATGATTTCAGATCAAGGCCTTTAGTTATATCTATTAATTCTCAAGTTAGACTTTCAGTAATTCCTCAAACTCATGAAAAAGAAATATATTTGTCAGTAGATGGTAAAGAAAAAATTCCACTAAAAAAAGATGATGAGGTTTGGATTAAAGAATCTGAAAGACGAGCAAGATTAATATTTATGGAAAATAATTATTTTTTTCATAACCTATCATCTCGTCTATCATGGTTCAGAAGTGAAGAATGAATTTTTGAAAAATATTTAGAGTATGAGATTGCGTTTTTCAATTGGAATACTTTTTTCATTAACTTTACATTTCTTTTTAATTGTTGGATTCTTGAGGCTATACCCTGGTTTGTCAATTAATGAGAACTGGAAATGGGGAAGTTGGAATCAATTTCCAAATAAAAAAAACTACGAAAATAGATTTTATAATAAAAAAAATGTTAAACTTAAGGAAAAAATTACATTTAGTAAAATTATTTTCCCTGATATTGTTTTAATTGAAGAAGATTCGAAAAATATAATTAAAAAAGAAAATATAGCTCCTTCAATTTCTATAAAAAGTATAATTTTAGAAGTTAATAAATTCCCCCAAACGGTCACTTTAGAAGCATTTTCAAACAAAAAACTTTCTGGGAAGGTTGGGGAATTAATTGACAATTTAGTGCCTGTAAGACTAAAAGATAATTTACCAAAATTAGGAAGATTAAATTTAAATTCAAATGAGTTAAAAAAGTTTCGTAAGGCATTAGAAGATTTCCTATCAAAAAAGTGGGAAGTTCCTATGCATTTACGTGAAAGTGATTATTCAGTTTTTGTTCAGCTTGAGATTGAGAAAAATGGTCGTTTGCTCAATTGGGAAATTAAACAATCATCAAATATTTTGCTTGAAAAAAATTTGAAAAAACTTCTTAAAAGCTTGCAATTTCTTCCAGCATTGCCAAAGTCCTATCATGAAAATTCTTATAAATTTGGTATCAAATTTACTCCATTAAACTTAGAATAGCTGGCACGAAAAAATCAAAAAAATTTTTATTTTATGATTAAATTTATAATGAAAATATATTTTTTTATTTTAATAATAATATTTTTTTTGAGCAGTGGATTTAGATTTGCGTTTGCCATAGATTTTTATGAAATTCAAAATCCGAAATTTGTTCCAGTGCAAATAGGAATTATATCAAATAGTAAACCAGAGGTAGTCGCGATACAAAATGTATTTAAGGCAAACTTAGAAAAGCTAATTTTCTTTAAAATTACAAAGGGCACAAAAGAAAAATTTGCAAAAAATAAAGAAGTACTTTTTTTAATCGATATAGAATTAGAAAAAGATATGAATAACTTGGTAGTCAGACTTTGGAATAATGCAGAAAATAAATATTTCAATAAAGTCTATTCGCTAATGGAGGAGGTTTTAGATTTAAGAGAAAATGGTCTTAAAATCACCGATTGGTTTTTAAGTAATACTCTTAATTTCGAGGGGATTTCTAAAACCCAAATTTCTTACACATCACAAAAATTTAATAGACGAAAAAATATTATGCTAAGTAGTTATGATGGGACTTTGCAAAAAAGATTTTCATATAATTTGGGATCTAATAACCTTTCTAGTTGGTCTTTTGATAACAAAAATATACTTTATACAACTTTTACTAGGTCAAGCGTTCAGCTTACTATTCAACCTGCCAAACGATTACGTGCTAAAATTCTTACTTTCCCGCCCGGTCTTCAGCCGTTAGTTGCGAGTTGGTATACTAATGGGAAATCCATTTTAATAACTCTTATGAAACAGGGTAATGCAGACATTTACAGTTATAATTTGGCAGATGCTAAATTAGAAAGAATTTTTGCATGGAAGAGCTTAGAGACTTCTGCTCAAATGTCTCCAGACGGAGATAGAATAGCTTTTGTATCTGATAGTGCTATTGCGAGGAGTCCTCAAATTTATATACACAACTTAAATAATAAAAAAACTGAAAGAGTTACTTTTAGAGGTAATTACAATAGTTCTCCAAAATGGTCTCCAGATGGAGAAGAAATTATTTATGAAAGACAAATTAAGGGGTTTTTTCAAATTTTTAAGTATTCACTTCCAACTCGAAGACATAATCAACTTACTTTTGGAAGATATGATTCGGAAAAACCGGATTGGTCTCCCAATGGTAAGCAAATAGTTTTTTCTTCCAAAAAAAAAATTATTCCAAAACTTTACTACATATCTGCGTTTGGTGGAAAAACGGTTCGTGTTACAAAAAGTGCGGCAAACATTTCAGAGACCAATCCTGTCTGGAGTAAATAAGTTATTTTTTGTTTATGAAGTTTGATTGATTAAGAGTTTAAAACATTTTGGTTCAAATTTGTTTGAAATGGACAAAAATATTGAAGAGATAATCTTTTTATCTAAAAAAAATAAAATATTTTTTTTATTTTTGTTTATTTGTTGCAATCTTTCAATTGGATGCGCAAATCAAAGTAAAAATTTCAATCCTGAAAAAACTTCTAAAGAAATTTTTGAGATTCAACGAACCCTAAAAAAACAAGAAGAACTGTTGGTAAGATTACAAGCTCTAATTGCTGATCAAATATTACATAGTGATAATCTAGAACAATCTATCCCTCCACGAGACTTATTAGAATCATTACAAAATTTATCTTTAGAATTGAAAAACAAAACTGATAGTCTGGAGAAACAATTAATGCTAATGACCAAGGAGTTGAAAGAATTTCAGGTCAAAAAATCAAAAATTAAGACCTTTGGGACTGATTTAGAAGGCGATCAAATGAAAATTACTCTTGGTTTAATTTCATTGCAGGCAGGTAATCCCGACAATGCAAAGGAGTATTTTAATGATATTATTTTCGACGGGGAGAAAACTAAGATCAAAGGTGAAATCTTAATGGCGATTGGGCATAGTTTTTTCAATCATGGTTATACAAAGCAAGCAGCTTCCCATTATGGAACTTTTATACAAGAATTCCCAAAAAGTCCAAGACTACCTCAAGCTCTATATTATTTAGGTAAAGCCTTAGAAAAACTTGGTCAAAAAAATAAAAAAGAAGTTTTGTGGAATGATTTGATATTAAAATTCCCAAATTCTAATTTCTCAAAAAGGGCAAAGAAAATGATGTTAAAAACAAATTAATCAAAAAAATAAATTACAAAAATGGAGAAAAAAATTCTTGGAAATTCTGAAATGGAAGTTACTTGCTTAGGGCTAGGTACGATGACTTTTGGAGAACAAAATACAGAAAAAGATGCTTTTGCTCAGATGGATTGTGCAATTTCATATGGGGTTAACCTTATAGATACTGCAGAATTGTATCCAATTCCTCCAAGAAAAGAAACTTATACTAGAACAGAAAAATTTATTGGAAAATGGATAAAACGACGAAAAGCTAGAGATAGAATCATTTTAGCGACAAAAGTTGTTGGTCCTACATCAGATTCTAGAGCTATTTCAGGATATATTCGAGATGGTATAAATCGTTTAAATAAAAAAAATATTATAGATGCTCTACATGGAAGCCTTAAGCGTCTCGGAACAGAAACCATTGATCTTTATCAAATCCACTGGCCAGACAGGAATGTTAATATTTTTGGGAAAAGAAATTTTAAATATCCTAAAAATAAAATATCAGATAATGTTGAAATTGAAGAAACTCTTGCAACTTTGGAAAAAATGAAAGAATTAGGAAAGATTAGAGCCTTTGGTGTTTCGAATGAAACTCCATGGGGAGTAATGAATTATCTTAATTTGTCCAAGATAAAAGGATGGAGCAGGATTGTAAGTATTCAAAACCAATACAATTTACTAAATAGAACTTTTGAGCAATCGTTAGCTGAAATATCTTATCAAGAATCTATCGGGTTGTTGGCTTATTCTCCACTCTCTTTTGGAATGCTAACAGGTAAATATAATGATGGACTCCAGCCGGCTCGAGCACGTTTGACCTTATATTCGCGATTTAGGAGATATCAGACAAAGAATGCAATGAAAGCCACGAGCGAATATGTTCGTTTAGCGAATGAACATTCCTTAAATCCTACTCAAATGGCATTGGCATATGTTAGGAGGCGTCCTTTTTTATCAAGCGTTCTCCTCGGAGCTACTTCAATTGAACAACTTGAATTAAACCTTGAAAGTTTGGAAATAGAATTATCTGAAGAAATTCTTGAGGGCATTGAAAAAATTCATATGCGATTCCCTAATCCAATCCCATAAAAATCATATTTATTTTACCATCGGTATCCTAATAGGATGCGATCTCCAACAATTTTTTGTTTCCGCATATCATCAGAATTAAAAATTCCACTTTTTTCTCTATATGCGGCAATGATAATTCCTGATTTAGTTTCAAATCCGAATCCAAATCCATTACCTCTGGTCTGCATAATCTCAGTATAACTGCTAATTGTTTCAATCCATGTAAGATAATATTCACCAAAGTGAACTCCTATGTAAAAAGAACTAATCCATGCTTTAATACCACCGCCCAAAAATCCTGATTTATAATACTCAAAACCCTGCTTTGGAGGGGAAGTAGATTCCCCTCCATGTTCGACTCCAATAGCATAAAATGACATTGATTCAATGATATCCCATTGGTAATCAATTGAGAACCCATAAGATTTTGAAGCTTCAAGATTTTTCCTAGCAGAATCGTAAACGGGTTTAAAGGATCCTCCTTCAATAGCTAATCCAAAACCATTTCTTTCGTTTGCAATTAAAACTGAATTTAAAAATATTAATGTAATATTAATAAAAAATATTAAAAATAATTTCATTAGTCTTTATTTAAACTTAAAAATGTTTTATTTCCTTAAAATATTTAGCAGTACTAAGGATCCCATTGATTGTAAGAGGGACCATTTTTACCACTTTCTGGATATAATGAGCAATAGTACGATTCCAATACTTTTTAGGTGTGGGGTTTATCCAAACTAAATATGGAAAATGTTTTTTTAAAGTTTTTAAATTTTCTATACTCGGAATTGAAGATTCTTCTCTAAATTCTATTGACCCAAATGGAGAAAGTAGTTCATGTGGTGCCATATATGAATCACCAATAATAAAGACTCTATTTTTAGGACTATTTTCCATAACTTTGTGAAGTAGTATTGGCTTCTTTCTAGACTCATCTTCATATAACTGGTGATATATAGTATTATGAAAAAAATAAGTTTTTAAGTCTTGAGGGAATCTACGTTTTATCTTTGAAAAAAGAGTTTGAACTTTTTGAGAGTGAACCCACATTGAATTCCCTCCGTTATCAATAAGTAGTAATATTTGCGTTCGATCTTGCTGTTCTTTTAAGAAATGAGGTATTACTATACCTGCATTACGACCTGCTTCTTCAACAGTATATTGCACATTTAGTTTTCTATGAGCATGAGTTTCTTCTAAATTTTGAAGGGCTTGTATTGCGGCATCCATATTATTATCATTAATTGGAGCATCAAAATCTATAGGGAAAAAACTAGGGTCCCCAAGGACTTTTCTAGCTGTACCTGAATGAGCTTGTCCTTTGACACGAATCCCATTTAGGCCATAACCTGAATGCCCATAAGGCGAAAACCCACGACTACCAACCCAATGACCGCCACCGCTATGTTGTGTTTTTTGTTTTTTCATTACTCTTTCCATCCTTTCAAAAAGCTCATCGTGGGATATTTTAGAATAATCTGTCATTTTGTCGCCAAATTGCGTTGAGACGGAATCTTCTTTTGGACGTCTATCCTCCATTTCAGGATTATCATTATTTAAATGTTGTCTGGCATCCAACTCTTTTTGAATATTTTCCTTTAAGTCTGATTGTAATGTTTCATTTAAAAATTCGTCTATAATTTTTTCGTAATCGAATTCTTTTTTTATTTTACCAGTATCAATCTTTTGACTGAGCCAATATTGGAAAGAGGGAGAATTTCGAATTGAGTCATTGACAGTATCATAATTTTTAACATCTATTCCCAAAAAATGATCCCAAAAAGCAAGGGTGTAGGGAGCTATTTCTCTTCTAGATTTACAAATTAAATGTTTTCCTACATCAAAAAGCGAACCTAGATTTGTAACCAGTCCAATTTCCATCGTTCGATATAAATCCATTAGAAATCTTACATCTGCGTCAAGACCATAATTTCTTAGTGAATTCGGGAAACTATAAAACATAACAAATATTGTTTTTAAAATTAAATTGAAGAAATTTATCTTGAGTTATGTATTTGCAAATTGACCACATAGTTACCATATTTTATCATATTTTCTGGAAGTGGTTTGAATTGAATTTCTTCTAGGGTCATCAATGCTGTTTCATCAAAATCATGAGAACCACTTGAAGTGACTATTTTTTGATTTACTACAGTTCCTGAAGGATCAATGCTTACTTCAATTTGAACAAACATTCCACTTCGAAAAATTTGTAAAGCATATGTGACATCTGTTAATAACCTTCCAATATGTTGATTGTAAAGATCACGTTCAACTAAGTAAGGATCAGGCTCTAGGTCTGTAACAATTTCTTCTTTGGCAATTTGAGGAATTTTTTCTGATTCAGGTAATGGAGTTTTTTCTTTACTAGAAAGTTCAGTGTCTCTGAGACTATCTTCTATAAAATCATTTTTCTTAGGAGTTAGTTTTTTGTCAGATAAATCTACTTCTTTTATTTTCTTTTTATCCAATTCTTTGAAACCTAATTTTGAAAACATTTTATTTACTATAAAATCAATTGAGTTTTTTAATTTTACAATATTGCATTTACTACATGATTCATTGACAATACTTTTTGTAACCTCAGGTCTAGATAATGAAGCTAAATTAAGGCTTAATTGTGTCTCAGATTCCCCTCTAACTATTTGAAGTATAAAAAGATCCTCAGCATTATATTTTTTTCTTAAATTATTTAAAAAATTTAAGATTATTCTAACACATTTACTATTGTTACAATCCTCAATATTAAAGCTAAAAATTCCTTGTTCAGAAATTAAGTCTAATACCTTATGAGAAACAATGTGATATTTCCTATTCATTTGTTCGCGAAAGCGGTTGAATAAAATTTTTTTCTCAAAATTTGATATTTCTCCAAATATCGATAATGGTCCAATTATGGCTTTCGAGGTATTCCCAAAGATCAAGGTAGATGAGAATACAAAGCTTGATAATAAAACGATGAAAACAAATAATTTCTTGAATTCTATATATGTTTTGTTAAAAAAGAACATTTTATAATTTATAATTTTCAAATTGTAATAATTATTATCTTACTAATTTTACATTAGTATTGACAGTAATTTTATCTAAGTTTATTATAATGGGCTTTGCAGGAGTTGAATGCAAGTTCTTTGAAAAGGGAATCTGAAGAGACAAAAAAGCCTGTTCCTATTTAACTATTTGTTAAGTAGACGTTAATTTTTTTAAACAATGCAAAAGCATAGGATTATAACTTGAGAGTTTGATCCTGGCTCAGGACGAACGCTGGCGGCATGCCTAATACATGCAAGTCGAACGAGAAAGTCATTTCGGTGACGATTAAAGTGGCGCACGGGTGAGTAACGCGTAGATAATCTGCCCTTCAGTCTGGGACAACTTTTCGAAAGGAGAGCTAATACCGGATAATAATGTATCACACATGTGTAACATTTGAAAGCTCCGACGCTGAAGGAGGAGTCTGCGTCCCATTAGCTAGTTGGTAAGGTAATGGCTTACCAAGGCGACGATGGGTAGCGGGTTTGAGAGGACGATCCGCCACACTGGAACTGAGACACGGTCCAGACTCCTACGGGAGGCAGCAGTAGGGAATATTGCACAATGGAGGCAACTCTGATGCAGCAATGTCGCGTGAGTGAAGAAGGCCCTTGGGTCGTAAAGCTCTTTTATGGGGGAAGATGATGACGGTACCCCAAGAATAAGCACCGGCTAACTACGTGCCAGCAGCCGCGGTAATACGTAGGGTGCGAGCGTTGTTCGGAATTACTGGGCGTAAAGGGCGCGCAGGCGGAATAGCAAGTCGGAGGTGAAAGCCCGGGGCTCAACCCCGGAGGGTCTTTCGAAACTGCTAATCTAGAGAGGGTCAGGGGCCAGCAGAATTCCTGGTGTAGAGGTGAAATTCGTAGATATCAGGAGGAATACCGGTGGCGAAAGCGGCTGGCTGGGACCACTCTGACGCTGAGGCGCGAAAGCGTGGGGAGCAAACAGGATTAGATACCCTGGTAGTCCACGCCGTAAACGATGAGCACTGGATGTCTGGAGAGTTCGACCTCTTTGGGTGTCTCAGCTAACGCATTAAGTGCTCCGCCTGGGGAGTACGGTCGCAAGACTAAAACTCAAAGGAATTGACGGGGGCCCGCACAAGCGGTGGAACATGTGGTTTAATTCGATGCAACGCGAAGAACCTTACCTGGTCTTGACATCCTCGGACATCTCCAGAGATGGAGCTTCCTCTTCGGAGGCCGAGTGACAGGTGCTGCATGGCTGTCGTCAGCTCGTGTCGTGAGATGTTGGGTTAAGTCCCGCAACGAGCGCAACCCCTACCCTTAATTGCCATCAGGTTAAGCTGGGCACTTTAGGGGGACTGCCGGTGACAAGCCGGAGGAAGGTGGGGATGACGTCAAGTCCTCATGGCCTTTATGACCAGGGCTACACACGTGTTACAATGGGAGTTACAGAGGGAAGCTAAGCCGTGAGGCCATGCCAATCCCAGAAAAGCTTTCTCAGTTCGGATCGCAGTCTGCAACTCGACTGCGTGAAGCTGGAATCGCTAGTAATCGCGGATCAGCACGCCGCGGTGAATACGTTCCCGGGCCTTGTACACACCGCCCGTCACACCATGGGAGCTGACAAGGGCAGAAGTCGCCGAGCTAACCTTCGGGAAGCAGGCGCCCAAGCTGTTGTTGACGACTGGGGTGAAGTCGTAACAAGGTAGCCGTAGGAGAACCTGCGGCTGGATCACCTCCTTTCTAAGGACGCCGAAAGAATTAATAATTTTTTCGGGAAGTCAAAGTCGAAGCAGGTTTTTTACTCTTCTTTCCCTTTTACTCCTGTTATTATAGTTTATAAGTCTTTCTGGATGTTCAGAAATTATCCCAGTTCTTGAAGTTATTTATACCGGTAAGTCAGTTCTTAATTTAATGCCATAGTAAGAATTTAATAGAGTCTCTATTAGTAATCTAGGATATCATTTTATTATTGATGCTAATGATCTATTTATATTTGTGCTTATAATTTTAGTAAGAATTGTTTAGAGAGTTGTTGTTTGCATCGTATACTCTATGTATTTGATCCTTGAATTAATAAACTCTTTACTTCAGATTTGACTGTATTGTATATCTATTTTAGAAAGGGCCTGTAGCTCAGCTTGGTTAGAGCGCATCCCTGATAAGGATGAGGCCGGTGGTTCAAGTCCACCCAGGCCCACCAGGTATTATTTTTTGTTTTTTGTAAAAAGGGGGATTAGCTCAGTTGGTAGAGCGCCTGCTTTGCAAGCAGGAGGTCAGCGGTTCGACCCCGCTATCCTCCACCATACTATAAGTTTTGTATTGTGTTGAAGAATTTTCAAGTAGCAATCATAATACTTGATTTTTACTTGATATTTTTTTAATTCTTAGAAAATTGAATCAGAGATTTTGGTGACTCAAGATCATTTGTGAGAGTCTCCAAGGGTTGACAAAATCTTGACTGTTAAAGTCAAGTAGCAAGGGCACAGGGCGAATGCCTTGGCTCTGGGAAGTGATGAAGGACGTGGCAAGCTGCGATAAGCCTCGGGGAAGAGCAAACATCTTTTGATCCGGGGATTTCCGAATGGGGAAACCCGCATGACTGCTGAGGTCATGCACTATTCACTGAATACATAGGTGTATAGGGCGAACTCGGGGAACTGAAACATCTCAGTACCCGAAGGAATAGAAATCAACCGAGATTCCGCTAGTAGCGGCGAGCGAACGTGGAAGAGCCCAAACCGTTGAGTGAGCTCAACGGGGTTGTAGGGCCGTCAATAAAGGATAATCGGAGGACTAGTTGAAGTGTCTGGGAAGGCACGGCATAGAGGGTTAGACCCCCGTAAACGAAAGTTCAAAGATGTCCGAGACGGTACCCTGAGTAGGATGGGACACGAGAAATCCCGTTTGAATCTGGGGGGACCACCCTCCAAGGCTAAATATTACCCAGAGACCGATAGTGAACCAGTACCGTGAGGGAAAGGTGAAAAGTACCTCGAACAGAGGAGTGAAATAGATCCTGAAACCCTGTGTTTACAAGCAGTGGAAGCAATACTGATCTTCGGATCATGTGCGACCGCGTGCCTTTTGCATAATGAGCCAACGAGTTGTCTGTCGGTGGCAGGTTAAGTTTATAACGGAGCCATAGCGAAAGCGAGTCCTAAATGGGCGTTATAGTCATCGGCAACAGACCCGAAACCGAGTGATCTACCCCTGTCCAGGTTGAAGCCTGGGTAAGACCAGGTGGAGGACCGAACCGCTGAGCCTTAAAACGTTCTCGGATGAGGTGGGGGTAGGAGTGAAAGGCTAATCAAACTCGGAGATAGCTGGTTCTCCCCGAAATATATTGAGGTATAGCTTCGTGACAGACCGTCGGAGGTAGAGCACTGGATGGACTAGGGCCCTCACCAGGGTACCAAACCCAACCAAACTGCGAATGCCGACGAGTTGTTTCACGGAAGTCAGACAGCGAGAGCTAACTTTCGTTGTCGAGAGGGAAACAACCCAGACCATCAGCTAAGGCCCCCAAGTCGTGACTAAGTGGGAAAGGAAGTGGGAGTGCCTAGACAACCAGGAGGTTGGCTTAGAAGCAGCCATCCTTTAAAGAAAGCGTAACAGCTCACTGGTCAAGCGAGCCTGCACCGAAAATTTAACGGGGCTCAAGTCATGCGCCGAAGCTATGGGGTCTGTATTTATACAGATCGGTAGGGGAGCGTTCCCTATGCAGTGAAGCTAGATCGAAAGGGCTAGTGGAGCGTAGGGAAGTGAGGATGTTGGCATAAGTAACGAAAATGCGAGCGAGAAACTCGCACGCCGAAAGCCCAAGGTTTCCCGGGCCATGTTATTCAGCCCGGGGTTAGTCGGCACCTAAGACGAGGCCGAAAGGCGTAGTCGATGGAAAACCGGTTCATATTCCGGTACTTGCGTATGCGCGTGATGGAGGGACGCAGGAGGATAGGCTGGCCAAGTGATGGATATCTTGGTTCAAGACTGTAGGTGTAAGTCTCAGGCAAATCCGAGACTTTTTAACACTGAGAGTTGATGACGAGAGGCTTTGCTTCGCAAAGCAGTCGATTCCACACTGCCAAGAAAAGCTTCTAAGCATAGCATAAGCAAACCGTACCCCAAACCGACACAGGTGGGCGGGTAGAGAATACCAAGGCGCTTGAGAGAAATCATGTTAAGGAACTCTGCAAAATGACTCCGTAACTTCGGAAGAAGGAGTGCCTGCATTGGTGAAAGGACTTGCTCCTGGAGCTGAGGCAGGCCGCAGTGACCAGGCCCAGCCGACTGTTTAGCAAAAACACAGCACTCTGCTAAATCGTAAGATGATGTATAGGGTGTGACGCCTGCCCGGTGCCGGAAGGTTAATGGGAGAGGTTAGATCTTCGGATCGAAGCTTCGAACTGAAGCCCCGGTAAACGGCGGCCGTAACTATAACGGTCCTAAGGTAGCGAAATTCCTTGTCGGGTAAGTTCCGACCTGCACGAATGGCGTAACGATCTGGGCGCTGTCTCAATGTGACTCTCAGTGAAATTGAAATGGCGGTGAAGATACCGTCAACCCGCGGCAAGACGGAAAGACCCCGTGCACCTTTACTGCAGCTTGGCAGTGAACCTGGGAAAGATTTGTGTAGGATAGGTGGGAGACTGAGAAGAGGGAGCGCTAGTTCCTTTGGAGTCGTCCTTGAAATACCACCCTTGTTTTTTCTGCGTTCTAACCTCCTCCCGTTATCCGGGATAGGGACCCTGTCTGGTGGGCAGTTTGACTGGGGCGGTCGCCTCCTAAAGAGTAACGGAGGCGCGCAATGGTTCCCTCAGCCGGTTTGGAAATCCGGCGTAGAGTGCAAAGGCATAAGGGAGCTTGACTGCAAGAGCGACAGCTCAAGCAGGTACGAAAGTAGGTCTTAGTGATCCGGTGGTCCCGTGTGGAAGGGCCATCGCTCAACGGATAAAAGGTACGCCGGGGATAACAGGCTAATCGCGCCCAAGAGTTCATATCGACGGCGCGGTTTGGCACCTCGATGTCGGCTCATCGCATCCTGGGGCTGAAGCAGGTCCCAAGGGTATGGCTGTTCGCCATTTAAAGCGGTACGCGAGCTGGGTTCAGAACGTCGTGAGACAGTTCGGTCCCTATCTGCCGCGGGCGCAGGAGATCTGAGGAGGTCTGCCCTTAGTACGAGAGGACCGGGGTGGACAGACCTCTGGTGATCCGGTTGTTCCGCCAGGAGCATTGCCGGGTAGCTACGTCTGGAACGGATAACCGCTGAAAGCATCTAAGCGGGAAGTCGGCTCCAAGAGTGATCTCCCGGACCTTTAGGTCCCCTAAGGCCACAGGAAGATTACCTGTTTGATAGGCCAGAAGTGGAAGCGTGGTAACATGTGAAGCTGACTGGTACTAATTGGCCGGGCGACTTGACTTTAAGCAAGATCAACTAAAAGAGACTCTCACAAAGTATCTTGAATAACCAAAAATCTCTGAAAAAAGTAATAAACTTACAATTGAGTGCCGGTGCTTTTGGCAGGGGAGCCACACCTGTTTCCATCCCGAACACAGAAGTTAAGTCCCCTTGCGCCTATGGTACTGCCGGGATTCCCGGTGGGAGAGTCGGACAGTGCCGACGCTCAATTGTGCGTTTATTTTTATAGGCGCGTAGCTCTGAGGGTGAGACTTAATTTATTAATTAGACTGAATATTATTGTTTGATGCCATTAATCCATCTTCCAAGGAATGTACCATTTTTATCATAGACAATTCCATTCCAAACGAATCCATTCCTGAATTCACCCAAATATTTGCCTTCTTCACTATATTTAGTAACATTCCACATTTTATCGTCTTTATATTCTCCAATATATTTAATACCGCCCGGCATCGTAACCGTACCATGTCCATCTCTTTTACCATTTTTCCATTCACCTAAATATCTTTTACCACTAGGATAGGTCATTATGCCCAGTCCATTAGGTTTTTCTGTTTTTAATTCACCTTCATATTGGGGATGTATGTTCTTATCACCAAAAGTTTTTAGTAAAAAACCGGATGACGTTTTCCATCCGAATAGTATTTTATTATCATCTGATTTTAAAGAAGATGGAAAAGAAAAAATTATTAAGTAAAATAAAAAATAATATATAATTTTCAATTTACAGCCTAAATTTGAAGTTCATAAAAATGAAAATATAACATCTTTGTAAACATTATACAAGGATTGGTAAATATTTAAAAAAACTAGATCAAATCTATAATATTCAAAAAAATTTCTAGTTATTGAAAATGTCTTTCAAAAAATGTAGTATTTATTTATTAATAAAAAATTACAAAAAAAAATTATTTTGCTATTCAAAATTTATATTAACACGTTTAAATAATTTTTTTTATTTACTAAATTAATAAATTGCCGAGGTGGTGAAATTGGTAGACGCACCAGACTCAAAATCTGGCGGGAGCAATCCCGTGGGGGTTCGATTCCCCCTCTCGGCACCAAAAAGTTTTTCAAAACCCAATAATAACTCAAACAATTTAACAATATTTTATCTTTAATTCCATTTTTGAAGGACTATACACATTCCAAAATTGAAAAACACACAAAAAAAATAATAAAAAAATAAATTAAACTAATTTATTTTTATTAATAAAAAGAAAGACTAAGACTTATCTGAGAACACCTAAATCGTAATGAAGGATATAGGAAACATATCCAATAAAAAAAAGGGTGGGTAAAAAAATAATTATTAAAAGTTTGATTTTATCAAGCATTACTAGTTAATTCTATAGAAATTTAAGATAACAATGAAGTTTCATTCATTCTTCGAATTACTTAAATATCCACACTTCCACAAATAAATTATCGTAACAAAAATATAAACTAATGTAACTAAAAAACTTCCAATTAACTTGTAAGTAACCCAAAAATCAATACTAAAATTATATGCTACAAGTATATTTAATAAACCCAAAATAAAAAAACCTAAGGACCAGCCAATAACAAGCAACTTCCAGCATTTATTAGGTAGCGAAATGTGTTTTTGAAACAATATTTTAATTAAATTCTTGTCGAATAAAAATTCAAATATTAAAAGTACTATAGAAAAACTCCAATTAATGACAGTAGGTCGCCAAAATAAAAATTGTTTATTCTGAAATAATAATGCAGAACCACCAAAAAATATTGTTATTACAAAAACAACTAATGTTTTTCTGGATACACTTTTTTCAAAAGAGTACTCGATGATTAAACTCCCAAATAAACAAATCATAAGAACTATAGTTGCAAAAAAAATTTCACGAGTATAGAAATAAACTATAGCAAAAATAACAACGGGAACTGATTCAATCAACTGCTTCACGAAAATTTATAGCTAAATCTATTCATAACGAGTACTACGTAACTTACTATGCTTTTTAAAATAATACAATAATTGACTCCATGATTAAGCTGAATGATCAATTTTAGTCTGCTCTTTAATAAAAATTAAAATACTAAGTTTGTATAATGAATATACAAAATGTATATTATTAATACAATACATAATAGTGAATACATATAATACAGGTTGTAGAATACTAATACATGCATTATTTGGGCTTTATCTATTTTTTCAAAGTATTTACAACTTTAATAAAAATTACCGGGCATATGCAATGTATAATGCATCTTGTGTAACCGTTTAAATTTTATATTTTACTGTGCCAAATTCTTCCACGTCTAAATATTTTATTAAGTAAATAAATATTCTGTATTACATTTCCTAATTCTTCTAATTCTTTTTTAGTTAAATATTTTATTGTTTTCAAATTAGTTGGAGGACTATTAGTTAACTCCCAAAATCTTTTTTCTAAATTTTCTAAAGATCCTTCAATTTTTGTTCTTTCGGAAATATTTTTTTCTTTGAAATTAATTAAGGCAGCGTTAGAATCTTTTTTATTTTTTTGATTATTATAATAGTTATAGATTTGTAAAGAATTGGAAGGGCTTATAATCAATCCTGTTTTTCTTGCAATTTTTGACCAGTAAGACAAAATAATATCTTCAATTATTTTATTTTCAATGTTAATTTCTTTAGTTCCATTTATTATGTTGTTATAAAATTTATATTCATTATTGATGAAAAATACTTCGGTACTGTCATAGTGATATCTTATATTTAGCAATTTTTTTATTTTTAACCAACCTCTACTATCCTTTAATAGGCGAATTGAATTTTTGAATAAACGAAAAACTTCCTCAAATTTAAATCCATTTTTCGTACTGATATTTAATGATATAGATACTAAATTCCATCCTTTGTTCAAACACTTTGAATTAATCTGTAAATGTTTATTTGATAAATCGTCTATTAAGATATTTCGACATACTCTACATTCCCATTTATTACAGTAAAAAATAACAGGCTGAGGGGTTTTAGAATTTTTGTTTATTTTGTTAAACCATCTTCCACAATAAATTATTCTTTTTGAGTTAATAATTTCTCTTTCTATTAGCGTTTGTTTAATTATTTTGTTTATTTCTGTATTGATTATACTTTTACTCATATTTATGTGTTCTATTAAGCTGTATGTAGATTTATTGCATTTTATCTTGTTTTCAAAATAATTATTTAAGTAAATTGGATAGTGGGTACTGTATATTACTTAGTATAATTAAGGGGAGCTTTGAGTGCATGATAAAGCTGGTAATATATCAAACTGTTTAAAAACTAATAAATTTATTATATTATGATTTTATGACTTTTGAAATATTTATTATTTTTTTTATATTTTTGTTCTTAATAATAGAAAATATACATACAGTTTATAGGAACATATTATTTTTATATTTATTTATTTATTAAAAATCATACACTTTATGACTCATAGTTTTAAATAATTTTAAATAAAACGTTAATAATTACCCTCGCATATAAAAAAATATTTTAAATTTGTTAGTTTTATTATTTTGTAACAAAATATGGTTGATAAATGTTTAGGTATTTATTAATATTTAAAGGTCTGCTTAGTACTTTTTTTGAACTAAGTCTGCCTCACAATTTAAAGAGTTTAATTTGGATAAAAAATAGTGTTAGATAAATAAAATGATTTCGGGGTGTAGCGCAGTCCGGTAGCGCGCCTGCTTTGGGAGCAGGATGTCGGGAGTTCAAATCTCTCCACCCCGACCATCTACTTGACCTTTTGGTCTGTAAGTAGTTGGAATTAGCCACCTTTATAAAATCACAGTTCTCAAAAATATACCTTATTAACTTTTACATTAAAAGGTATGGGACTATTAATTGTTTCATTTTCGTTTAGTCTTTTTTCTAATCAAAAAAACAAAGAATTGATCTGGATTAAATTATTAAATCAAGTATTCTTTCACAAGAAACAAAATGAATAATCCAATTATAAACGAAAAAATATATCGATAGAACATTCAAGCAATCCAATTTTATAATATCATCTGAATTTTGTATTTAGATTATGATATTTCCTTTTTCCTTCTACCCACCTAAAAATGATGTTTCCTAAATTGTCAAATTCTGTTCCGTTCCATATTTGACCATCCTTCCAACTTCCAAAATACTTCCATCCATTAGTTGAAGTCAAAACTCCAAGGCCGTTGGGCTTCCCGTTCTTTACTTCACCCTGATATTTTGGCTGATGTTTTTTGTCTCTTAACTGAACCCATTCCCAGTCAGGGAATTTTCCTAAAACATAAAGAGTTGTACCATTATGATTTTTTCCAAATACATTAGTAGATATAACTATGAAATAGAAAATTATTATTTGGTGTTTCATAATATTTTATATATACATTAGAATTTATTTTTTATTCTTTTTCCATTAAAATATCTTATTAAAAATTGGTTTTCTCTATTAAAAACTTTGCCGTTCCACTCATATCCATTTTTCCATTCTCCAACATATTTTATTCCATTTGTCAGTATTCTAGTACCATGACCATTTCTTTTCCCATTTTCGAATTTACCTACAAATTTTTCACCATTTTTAAAAGTATATGTTCCTTTTCCATGCATTATGTTGTCCTTAAATTTGCCCACAAATTTATCACCATTTGCCAATTTTCTAGTCCCGTGCCCATGCATATTACCATCCTTGAATTCTCCAACAAATGTTTCACCATTATCAAAAGTATAAGTTCCTTTGCCGTTTTTTTTCCCACTCTTGTATTCACCCGCAAATTTGTCACCATTAGCAAAATTAACTTTAAAAAATCCATCTCTTTTCCCATTTTTGTAATTTTCCACAAATTTATCACCATCTTCAAAAATGACTGTAAACAATCCATTTCTTTTCCCCTTCTTGAATTCCCCAATATATGTGTTTCCACTTGGATAACTTAAAGTCCCGTTCCCGTGCGGTTTATTATTCTTTATTTCTCCTTCATATTTAGATTGATTATTGTCATCACCAATTAATTTTCACAGAATACGAGAAGAAGTTACATATTTAAATAGGATACCTTTTTCTAGACCAAACAAAGGAAGAGGAAAAGCTAGAAATGTTATGAAAATTATAAAAAATTTCAATTTTTTCCAAATAGTATTGAGAGTGAAATCTGTTTATAACAGATTAAAGATTATTTCTCAAGAATTAGGTTTAGGGATAGTTATTTCAAACTCAATTGAAACTTTGAGGGTAATTCGATAATGCTTAAAAAATTAAGAATTTGCAAATTCAGTAATAGTAGTCATTTTTAAAAATTAATGAAAAAAATTTATAAAATTTGTAGTTTAAACTCAATTACAAAAATTTTCACAATTTTTCATTTATCTTTATGATGATATTAAAATTTTTTACTAATTCAATAATTTTCTTGTTACACCATCAATTTTATCTTCTGAGATCGAACATTTTTTTATGATAAAATTTTCGATAGAGCTGTTTTTTTGTATTTCAAAAAGAAATTTTTCCATTCTTCCAAATTTTTCAATTGTTAAAGATTTTGTTTTTCTATAGTCACATTCGATTGCATTTATCATTTTAGTATTTAACAAGTTTAATTTTTCAGAAATTAATCCAATAATTAAGGCGGAAATAGTACCAGCCCTATCTCTTCCGGCATCACAATGAAAATGGACTTTTTTTCCTGAAAGAAGATCATTAAAAATATTGTCAATGTATAAGCATGCCGTTTCTCTTATCTCAGAATTATTCCAATTCTCGATAAATTCTAAGTCGTTCAAAACTATTTTTTGTTGAAATGATTTGCCAATAAGTTTACTTTCAGGATTATGACAAAAAAAATGTTCATTTTTTTTGGGTGAAAAATTTAAGGAAAATAAGACATCAGGATTCCCAATTTTACTACAACTCCAACCAGAAAACCATCCTGCGGACCTTGATATTAAATTTTCTTTGAAAATTTTTTCATCTAAACAATCATTAATGCTCTTTCCTAGGTCTCTATGATTAATATCATGATAAAACCCTTCCCACCTAATTGCCAGAGATAAATCTGAGTTATTTCCCCGCAAACTTTTTATTTTTATGTAAACCATAAAAATTAATAAGATAGATAAAAAAAATATAAATATGAAAAAACTATATTTAAAATATTTTCTAATCATATAAATCTAAGTTTCATAGAACTATAGGCAATAGTTACAATTTAAAATGTTTTTTATATTTGAGGTCTAGTTTAAAATCAAACTTATGAAAGTTTATATTTCAGTTCCCTTTAGTGAATCACCCTGACAGCAAGGTTCAACATTAATTTTGCAGACAATACATTGTTCATGTCCGTGGACAAATACAGTTTTGGAAGACTGCATGCAGAATGGACATACTCTATTATTTGAGTAATGACAGTAGCTTGTTTGTGGGAAAATTTTTTTTTTTAAAAATTGCATTTTCAAATCTTTTTTAAGTTTTTTGGAGAGTTTTTTAAAGATGCACAATATATCCCAAATAGAAAATATTTGTGTGCTTATTTTTAACAAATTCGATATTAAAAAAAATTTAATAATAACTGATTTGTTAAACTAAATACAAAATTCAAAAAATGTTTTAAGCAATAAAAGTTCAATCTCCTTTGCTATTTGATTAAATAGTATCCTCTATCCAATCATATTTTTCATCGTCTTTATTTTCTTTTTCGTTTTTTTGAAAATTGTTTGGTAATTTTTCTTTTAGTTCTTGATAATTTTTAGTTTTTTCCAGAGACTCTAAAACATGCTTATTTTTTTTTTGAAAATTTATTTTTTCTAATTCTAAAAGTTTAATAAGTTCTAAAATTAAATTTTCAAGTGATTTTATATCATTTTTTAGAGACTGAATTTCCTGAGTAAATTCTTTTTTTTCTGCCATGATAATTTATCTAATTATTTTTTTTACTTCTTAATCAATAATTTAAATAAAATATTAAAATGATCTATTTCATATAAAATTTGTTTTAAATTATCTAAAAAGCAGTTACGATCATTGATTTTTATTTTAAAAATTTTTCTTCAAATATTTCAATTCATAAGAAGTTTGGAAATAATAAATAGTTTTTTTATTCCCCAATTCCAAAAATATTTATTAAAATTAGAAATTTTATAAAAATTGAAAAATTTTTTAAAACAAACCTTATCAAGATCTTTTTATTTAAAAAAAATTTAGTTAGGCTTGTACACAATTAAAAATTAATCAATAATTAACCCTGAAAGTTCTTTATGAATTGCAGATCATATCTTGACCACAACACAAAGGTGACTTTATTTTGCCATGTTCATTCGGGCATTTAGAGATTTGTACCTGGCTGCCATCATCTTTACTTAATAGATCATTTTCAAGAGGGGTATTACATTTAGCGCATGATGCATTTACAGCCATACCGCATATATTGCATTTATAAGTAGACATATATTTCATCCTTTTAAAAATAATTAATTTTGATTGACTATTTAGTAAACTTTTGAATTATATTAGATTTACTAAATTTTGTAAAAGAATAAACTATAATCTTTATTGAATCGCTCTAAAAACGTATTTTTATTAATTATTAGTTATTTAATTTATGTTGCTTGTGTTCTGTTTAGGACCATTTTGGGTTTGGATATTTTTAAAAGAAAAAATTTCTTATAAAACTTTATAGGAGGCTTAATTGTCTTGTTAAGTATAGTAAAATATTGTTACTTGGAATTTAAGTATAAAAAAATAAATTAAATTGAAAAAACTTTTATAATAATATGACTTTTTAAATTTTATTGTTTAGAATGCCAAAAACTACAAATAGATATAATAAAGAATATGAGCAATATTATATTTATGCTTTAGAGCAATTTTTAATAAATAAACGAGGATATTCTGAGTATGATGCAAAA
>CACGSI010000014.1 GCA_902575715.1 uncultured SAR324 cluster bacterium | reverse complement strand
TTCCCCTTCATGCTGCAGAACATTTTTATATTGTTACTGAAGAGATGGGATTGCCCTCCAATTTGCCAGTTTTGAGAGATCCTAATGGATGGATATACGCTAAAGAGGATGCTGGAAAAATGTTAGTTGGTTGTTTTGAGCCAAATTCTAAACCAAGACCATTGGATTCTATTCCAGATGATTTTTCGTTTGGAACATTTGCTGAGGATTGGGATCATTTTGAGCCTGCAATGCTTAATGCTATTCATCGGATACCAAAATTAGGAGATGTGGGGATTCAAACTTTTCTAAATGGACCAGAAAGTTTTACTCCAGATGACCGATATATTTTAGGGGAATCCCCTGAAATAAAAAATTTTTTTGTTGCGGCAGGATTCAACTCTATTGGAATTCAATCCGCAGGCGGAGCCGGCAAAGTATTATCTGAATGGATTATTAATGGTTATCCTCCAATGGATTTGTGGGACGTTGATATTCGTCGATTTCATACATTCCAAGGTAATGCTCGTTATCTAAAGGATCGTACAAAGGAAACATTAGGATTGTTATACTCAATGCACTGGCCATATCTTCAACCAGAAACGAGCCGAGGTGTGAGAAAATCTGTGTTGCATGATCGTCTAAAAAGTTCTGGTGCTTGCTTTGGAGAATTGAGTGGTTGGGAAAGAGCTAATTGGTTTGCTCCTAAGGATAAGAAAGCTAATTATGAATATAGTTATGGTCGTCAAAATTGGTTTGATTTTTCTGCTTCAGAACATATTGCGGCCAGAGAAAGAGTTGCACTTTTCGACATGTCATCATTTGCAAAATTTTTATTTCAAGGCTCAGATAGTTTAAAGGTTTTGAATCGAATTTGTGCTAATAATGTTGAAGTAAATCCTGGAAAAGTTGTATATACCTCATGGCTTAATGAGAGAGGAGGTATCGAATCAGACTTAACAGTGACGCGGTTAAAAGAAAATGTTTTTCTGATAGTAACCGCTGGAGCAAGCCATACTCGTGATTTAAGTTGGCTAAACAAAAATATACCAGATAGGGCAAATGTAACAGTAACTGATGTGACTTCAGGATACACCGTTATGAGTTTGATGGGTCCTGAATCAAGAAATTTGTTATCCAAACTTACTCCTACTGATTTGTCTAATGAATTTTTTCCATTTGGTACATCAAAGGAAATTGAAATAGGTTATGGTAAGGCTTTGGCGCTTCGTATTACTTATGTAGGAGAGTTAGGTTGGGAAATATATGTGCCTACAGAGTTTGCTCAAGACATTTTTGATAAAATTATTGAATCTGGTAAAGATTATGGAATTAAATTAGCAGGATTGCATGCTCTAAATTCACTCCGGTTAGAAAAATCTTTTAGACATTGGGGACATGATATAACAGATGAGGATACTCCTCTAGAGGCGGGGCTGGACTTTACCGTTAAATATGATAAAAAAGGTGGTTTTATCGGAAGAGAAGCTTTATTAGAGAAAAAGGATTCATTATTAGAATCAAAAATGGAAGCTTTTGAGAAAAGACTTGTACAATTTGCTCTAGAAGATCCAACTCCAATGCTTTACCATAATGAACCTATTTGGTGCGATGGAAGAATAGTCGGGGATCTAACATCTGGAATGTATGGCCATACAATCGGAACCTGTTTAGGTATGGGATACGTTTTTTTTAAGGGAGGAGTAACTGATGAATTAATAAGATCCAGTAAATTTGAAATTGAAGTTGCTGGTGAAAGGTATAGTGCAAAGGCATCTTTGAAAGCATTTTACGATCCCATGAGTGAGCGTGTGAGAATGTAAATTTTTTAAAATTAAATATAAAAGATCAATAAATATTTTTTGTATACTTTAAACAATGCATTCAAAAAATTTTTAAAAAATTGTAATAAAAATCAGCTAAGACACCACCAATAATCATTTGCTAAAAAAAGTTTATTATTTTGTTGTTGAACAAATTTGATTTTGTTAGAATGTCCTTTTTTTGTCCTGGTGCTTATCTTAGCGCCATTTTTTCTTAATCAATCATGGAGAAGATATGGAAAAAGAAAATGACAAATTAGAACTGGTGTATGGCGTAGAAGACAAGCCATCTCCAGTAGAATCATCTTATGCTGCTATACAGCATTTGCTTGCAATAATTGTTGGTATTATAACTCCTACGCTAGTTATAGGAGGGGTCCTTGGCTTAGGAGAAAATATTCCTTATTTAATAAGTATGTCTTTGATTGTCTCAGGCGTGGCAACCTTTATTCAAGCAAGACGATTTGGTCCAGTTGGATCGGGTTTATTGAGTGTTCAGGGGACAAGTTTTGCGTTTTTAGGTGCTATTCTTACAGCAGGATTTATCGTAAAAGCACAGGGAGGTGGTCCAGATGAAATGTTAGCAACAATTTTTGGTGTATGTTTTGTCGGCGCTTTTATTGAAATGCTAATTAGTCGTTTTTTACACGTATTGAAAGAGGTCATTACTCCTGTTGTTACTGGTACGGTTGTAATGCTCATAGGACTCAGCCTTGTCAAAGTAGGGATTACTGATATGGCTGGAGGTAAATGGTTATTGGATAATAAACCAGAATTTTTTGGTACAGCCGGAAATTTGGGTTTGGGAATACTTGTTTTGTTAGTTGTTCTAATTTTAAATAGAAGTAAAAATCCAATGATTCGATTGGGATCTATAGTAGGTGGAATAGTGGTTGGTTACATAGTAGCTCTTATTATGGGTAAAGTTAATTTTGGGCATATGTCTGGAGTAGATATAATTAGTATTCCAATTCCTTTTAATTTTGGATTTGATTTCAATTGGGCAGCTTTTATTGGAGTAGCTTTTATCTATATAATTACTGCCATTGAATCTACAGGAGATTTGACGGCCACTTCAATGCTTTCGGGAGAGCCTGTAGAAGGTGATAAATATATGGAGCGTATAAAGGGAGGTGTTTTGGGAGATGGAATTAATTCAGCTATTGCAGCCATTTTCAATACTTTTCCAAATACTACTTTCAGTCAAAACAATGGTGTAATTCAAATGACGGGAGTTGCAAGTAGGTACGTAGGAATGTATCTTGCCGGATTCCTAGTTATTCTTGGTTTATTTCCGGTTGTGGGGGGTTTTTTTCGTTCGCTTCCAAATCCGGTTTTAGGAGGAGCAACTATTGTAATGTTTGGAACAGTTGCTGCAGCCGGTGTAAATATTATCGCTTCGATGGGGCGTTTAGGTCGCAGGGAAATTTTGATAATTGCAGTTTCACTAGGAGTAGGACTTGGACTTGCTTTTGTACCAGAAGTACTTAGTCACATGCCTAAAGCAATTCAGCAAATTTTTGGTTCCGCTATAACTTCCGGTGGTTTGTGTGCATTAATACTAAATCTTGTTCTTCCCAAAAACAAATCTTAACTTATTAATTTATGGAGGGTAATCGAATTTATTACCCTCTATCTTCTTGCTTCTACAATTTGACGGAATGATCTAGCTTGGACTTCCTGGACAGTTACTCCAGCATTCTCAACATCTTCTGGATCAATAGCACCACTGTTAAGTGCACGAAAAAAGAAATTAAGTAATCCTTGTCCAGTAGCTGCGTCATCAAAAACATCACCACTTAGAGTTGCCTTCGATGCTTGTTCAACGAAGTTTTTTAGTCTTGTTGTTGATTCTTGAACCTGTTCAAGGAAAAAGGCAGCATTTGCTGCATATCGGATAGGAATTTGAGCGGGATGCAGATCCCAACCTTGATAGAAACCTTGGGCAAGCGAATGACGGATGTGTTTGTAAGAAAGTTTCCATGCTTTGTGAACACTTTCTAAATTTTCCCTGATCTGAAGATTGGAAAGTTTTTCTCCCCTATGCGGAGATACAGGCATAATATTTGTTGCACCATCAGACAAGAAAATTCCTGAGCCTCCAAAAGCTACTTTCATGACATGTCTTGCAAAATCGCAAACTTTACTATCCATTGTTTGGTAAGCAGCTATTAAATCACACGATGCAGTGTAATCATAAGTTCCAAAATGTGCTCCAATACATCTCTTAAATTTGGAATCACCTTTATCGGCAGCGTTGGCGATTTTTCTAGCTGTAACTTCACCGTTGGAATTAAAAACTGATTGAGTAGTTTCTATCATTATCTCCATTTTTAGATCACCACTTTTCAGACTAGAATTTGATTCCATTAACTCGAAAATTTCTACTAATGCTGTTACCTGTTCCGGGATTTCTACTTTTGGTAAGGTTACTACAAAATTTTCTGGTAATTTACCACCTGTTTCTTCGAGTAAAGTAGTAATAAATATTTCTAATGTTCTAGTCCCTCTTTTGACGAACTCTTGATTAAATGGCTTAATCCTAATACCTATAAATGGTGGTAGCGTGCCTTGCTTCATTCCCAAAGCCACTTCTTTAGCTCCTTTAGTTGCAATAGCATCTTCTTCATCATCAGGGCGAATACCAAAGCCATCTTCATAATCTACACGGAAATCTTCAATTGCTTCTCTTTCTAATTTTTTTATAACTTGATCATAGACTCTCCACGATAGCCATATAGGGAAGTTAGAAGGGGTTACTCCATTTTTCAGAGATTCATTTACTAAAGAATCGATATCTTTGATATTCTTCGGAAGGGTATCTGCTCCTTCTAATGATAGTGCTCTTGCGAATATTACAAAATTAGGAGCAAAGTCTTTCAAACTATTTAGTGCGAGGGTACCAATTTTTTTTGCGGTGTCAGCCTTAAACAAATGTGCTCCTCCATATACAGTATGAACAGGTTGACGCATAAGTGATCTTCCAAGATATTTTTTTTCGAATTCATGATTAGCTTTAGAAAGTTTCGATAAAATTTTGGCATTATATTCAGTTTGTATTAAATTTTTCATGTTTTGTGTTTTAGTAAAAGATAATTTAAATAAGAATTTTTATTATTAAATTTTTGATAATTTTGAGATTTTACTTAAACAAAAATTTTATAAAATATAGAATTTAATTATTGAATTTCCAATAATTTTAAAAATTTAACTAATTCGAAAGCTTTAAGATTTTCTTTAAGACCTAGAGACAGAAGTATTGCTGATTTCTGAGGATTGAGCACCCCTGCTGGTAAAACATTATTACTGTCAATACTTGTCATTGTTTCTGGTAAAACTGCAACTCTTGAAACTCTAGAAGAAACAATGAAGATATTTCCTGCTTTTGCTTTTTCTGATATAACCTTAGCAAGATTCTTTGGCATAGTCCCAGCACCAAATCCAGCAACAACAATGCCTTTTGAATTATTGTTTTCAAAAATTTTAATTAGATTTTCAGAGTAGCCACCGCGCAGAAAAATTATTTCAACGAATGGCAATTTCATTTGATTTAACAAATGACTATGAAATCTCCCCATAATCGGTGATGGTCTTGGTATTCCAAAAATAAAAACTTCTTCACCTACAATTTTGCCTATAGGACCTCCGGGATAAGACGAAAATGATTCCAAGGTTAATGAGTCAGTTTTTATTGCTTGTCTTCCTTGAATAATGAGTCCATTCATCACAACTAAAACACCTTGATTTTTCAGTTTTGGAGAGATAGCTGCTAATGTAGCATGGTATATGTTTGCTGGGCCATCAGCACTTAGAGCAGTGCTGGATCTCATAGCGCCTGTTATAACTATTGGTTTTTTTGATTTTACTACCAAATCAAGAAAGAATGCAGCTTCTTCAAGGGTATCCGTTCCGTGCGTAACTATAAAAGCATTTATTTCAGGATCATCTGAAAGTTCTTCGATTTTAAGTGCCAAAATTTTCCAATTTTCAGGACCAAGATTTTCAGAACCTGTAGAAAAAAGAGTTTTAGTTCTTATATTAACTTTTTTCCCTAGACCAGGAATGGCATTAACTAGTCTTTTTGTATTTATTTGTCCAGATTTATAACTTGCTGTTGTAGCATTAGAACCTTCACCAGCAATGGTCCCTCCAGTACCTATTATATAAATTGTTGGTTTAGAATTCATAGGTTTATTAAAGCGTCTTTTATGGTGAATTATGAGTCACAGATATTAGCTAACAAAGACATTCTTAGAGGAACTGAGAAACCAATTTGTTTAAAATATAATTCATGTTCACTGGCATCGATTTTAAAATCAAACTCACCAGAGTTTCTGGGGAGAGAATGCATTAAACCAATAATCTTACCACTCTTATTTTTGATATTCTGAAGACCTTCTAAAGTAAAATAGTATTCGTCCATTTTCTTCAAAAATTCATCTCTTCCGGGATCTCCTTTTTTAACTGAGCAACCTGGAAGGTAAAGAAGATCAACTTTTTCATCAGCTAGCATTTCTTCATGCTGTTTGATAGTTAAATTGTTGACTTCACTAAAATTTGCATTCATTTTCTGTAGCTTTTCTCGAATTACTAGTGGAATTTCGAGTCCTGTTGTTCCAGAGTATATAAGTTTTGCTCCCATTTTAGCTAATCCTAGACCAAAAGACTGTCCTGATCTAGCACGAGATAAATCTGGGGTAGCAATCATTACTGTCATTTTTTTGAAGTCTTCTCCAAGAGCTCTATATGCAGTATACATATCTAGAAGCCCTTGAGTGGGGTGAGTTACATCTCCATATCCACCACTGATGATAGGAGATGAATCTTTTCCTAATTCCTTTATTGTCTCTATTATGTTAGCATCAGGATGACGTAGAACTATTATATCAGCATATTGAGAAGTTACTCTAAGGGAATCATAAAGAGACTCTCCTTTTGCTGCTGAAGAGCTTACCAAAGGATTTGATTCAGTTATAACACTTCCACCAAGTCTAATCATTGCAGTTTCGTGACTAAATCTCGTTCTAGTACTAGGTTGAAAAAATTGTGTACATAGAACTTTGTTCTCAAGCAAGGGAATTCGTAATCTCCAAAATGGTTCAAGCATAAAAGCTGTTTTAAAAATATTTTCAAGTTCTGTTGAGGAAAAATCATCTATGAAAATTAAATGTTTTCCCTTAATATTTGTTTTTTCAATCTGCTTGAAGATATCGTTTGGTTCGAAGTTACTTGTAATTGTCATGTCTATTTAATCTGTAATGATGTTATTTAATAATTTATAATTACATTATTATATTTCTGCGTCTCTGTTCATATCTTTACTGTATATGTACCAAAGAGGTTCGCGACCAGTTGTATATGCCGCCTGTTGAGTAAATGGTCCAAACCAAATAAAATCTTCCTTTTTTACGTGCAGCCAATCTTCACCTAACAGATAAAGGCCTTGTCCCCCAAGTAAGTAAGCTCCGTGTTCTTGAACGTGGGTTTCTACAAATGGATGACAACCATCAGGCATGAATTTTAATGTATGCATATTCATATCAAATTCTAAATTATTTGGTAAAAGGTCTCTTAGAAACACATTATCCATTTCATCATAGATATTTTCTTCAATATTGTTGATGTTACCGAAAACAGTCCAAGGTTTTAGGTCTCCTAAATGAACATACCTCTGTTTGTATAGAAGAATTCTTACAGATTCAGAAGAAATGTTTTCGAATTCAATGCCATTTTCTGGTGGGGCAAAAGCATATCCACCTGATTTTAGTTTCTCAGTTTGATTACCAATCGTTACTTGAAGTTCTCCTTCTCCATCCATTACAAAAATGAATGTTTCAACTTCAGGGTCATCAACAAATTTTGTAGTAGTTTTTCCTCCTGAATCGACACTTCCAACATACTGAACAAAACTTGCACCATATTTTGGTGAAGCAATAATAGTTAATTTGCATTTTTCAAAACCAGGGATGGAATTGATGACTCTACCTTCTGGAGGAATGAGGGTATATATTCCTGGTTTTATTACCGCTCGACTTTCTAAGAATCCTTTTGGATAGGGCATTTTTTATTCTCCTTTTTTATGATTTATTTCAAAAATATTTTTGATAAAAAATTTAACGTATAATTATTTTATAATGAAAATTAGTACTAAATCAAAATAGTTTTAAGTGAAAAGTATGTATGAGTTTCCATAAAGATTATTTTAGTCTGCTAGAATAAGTGATTTTTTTGGAATAGTGCCCATTTGGATCTCCAGTTTTCTTGAATAAACCGTTAGAGGGAAACATAAAAAGAAATATATCAATGCCATTATAGGAAAAATTATGAATGGTTCAGTTCCTGAAACAGGTGCATTAGCCCATCTTTTACCAATTAACATCAAATCCTGAAAACCAATTATATATGCCAGAGAAGAACCTTTGATAATTTGTACCATAAAACCTACTGTTGGAGCCAATGAAATACGAAATGATTGAGGTAAAATAATTAATCTTAGAGTAGAAAAAAACTTTAAGCCTAACGATTTTGCGCCTTCCCATTGCCCTATAGGTATGCTTTCTATTGCTCCACGCCAAACATCCGCTAAGTATGCACTTGTAAAAATAGTCAAAGAAAGTATTGCAGCAATCCAAGGGTTAACTTCAATTTCAAAAAATCTTGGAATTCCCAAACCTAATATAAAAAAGAGCATCAGAAGTGGAGCGGATTGAAATAGCCAGATGTATGAAATAGCAAAATTTTTAGTTATTTTACTTGGCATCACCCTGAGTAATGTAATGAGAGCTCCTACAATCCCTCCACCAAAAAAAGCAATCAGCGAAAGATAAATAGTAAATTGAGTTGCATCTATTAATTGAAAAATTACATGTCCAAATGGTTTCCCAAATAATGAGACGAAAAAATCATTCATTGAATTCTTAAGTAGGGGAAAAATTTTAGATTGCATCTAGCAAGTACATACTTAAAAAATAAAGATATAAGAATATACAATACCGTCAAAATTAAGAAGACTTCAAAAGATCTAAAAGTTCTACTATCTATGAATAATCCAGCATGAGTAAGGTCTTGAACACCGATTTCAGAAATAATACCTGTAGTAAGAAAAAGGAATATAAATTGCCCCACTAAGGATGGGTACATTTTTGCGACAGCTTGAGGAAGTATAATTTTAAAAAAAATAACTTTCCTTGATAATCCTATTGATAAAGCTCCTTCTATTTGCCCTTTGCTAATATTATCAAAACCAGCTCGTAAAATTTCTGCAAAATAAGCTGAAAAATTTAAGATTAGTGCAAGAAGAGCATGTGCCCAGAAAGGCCATTGATAATTAAAAAGAAGAGGAAGGCCAAATGCAACAAAAAAAAGTTGTACTATAAGTGGTGTATTTCGAATAAACTCGGTGTAGGAAGCTGAAATTGAAGCAATAATACTTATTTTTTCATATCTTACACCCGCGAGTAAAATAGCTAGACAAAAACCTATTGTTCCTGCGAAAACAGTCAAAAAAAATGTTGTTGTAATTCCTTCTATGAGTAGATGTATATAATCTGCATTTCTATAAATTTCAAAAAATCTGAATTCCATTTAATTGCTTTTTTTAATTTAAAATTAATTGAAAAAATTCTATATAGATATCAATTCACCTGAACTAGCAACAAATTTTTCAAAGAAGTATCAAAAATAAAGAAAACTGATCCAGTTGAGGTTCGGGCCTACTCAGGCCCGAATTTTAGTATTCTAAAAGGCTGATGTTAAAGACTTGGAAGTGGAGGTAGATCCTGACCTAACCATTTTTTTGAAATGGCATTAAGTTCACCACCTAATTTCTTATGTAAAATAAATACATTGACCCATCTTAGGAGATCTTCATTACCTTTTTTTATACCAATGAAACAAGGTGATTCTTTAATAATAAACTTTGTTTGGATATCAAGATTTGGATCGTCTGCAGACAAAGCAGCAGCGGCAGTATTCCCTGTGACTAAAACATCTACCTGTTTTGAAGTAAATGCGCTTAATGTTGCAGCATTATCTCCAAAACGAACAAGTTTTGCGCTTTCTGGAGCAATTTTTGTTATTTCCAAATCCTCAAGGGAACCACCTGTTAGTCCAATTTTAAGGCCTGCTAAATCAGAAGGACTTTTAATTGATAACTTTGAAGATGCAAAGGCTCCGGAAAAGAACGGTGCGTATGCACTAGAAAAATTAATTGATTTAGCTCTGGTAGGATTTGCTCCCATTGTAGAAATGACCAAATCAACCCTGTCTGTTTCAAGAAAAGGGATTCTTTGCTTGGATGAAACTGGGACAAGTTCTAGTTTGACACCAAGGTCTTTTGCTACCAGCTTGGCAACATCAACATCATAACCAACATGGGTTCCTTCTGGACCAATTGAACCAAATGGTGAAAAACTCTCGGGGACAGCGATTTTAACTTTCCCAGAACTGAGAATATCTTTTAAATCTGCAAAAGCAATTGAATTTAAACAAAATACTGAAAAAATAATTGCTGAAAATAATTTTAATTTAAATTTGTACATTCTAACTTCTCCTTATGTTCTTATTAATGTGTTTAAATGAGTAAAGATACCAAATTTAAAGAATCTGTCAACAATAATTTATACTATTTTAAATTGAGTTTAAAATTTTTTTTAGAAAAAAATATTAGAATTAATTTCAAAACGTTTTGTAAATGGAATATTTTGTCCTGAAATAGGATGTACATAACCAAAACGTAATTGCCAAGGGAGTTTTAAAGGTTGATTCTCTAAATCACTCAAATTTCCATAACCCAATTCAAATTTTAGTTCTTTGAGATAAGAATCATTTGATGCTCCAGTGGGTAAATTGCTTTCTGACTGCTGAAAATAATGTAATTCTGTTCCCAAAAAAAGGTTCTTTCTTTCAAAACTCCAATTGTAATAGATATCAGCAGTATTCCCAGCAGCATAATAACTCTCTATGCCATCAAGGGTTTCTCTTTTATTTCCTATTAACTCATTTGAACCTTGTATTCTGAAACCACTCCTTAAGCCGCTTATAATTGGAAACCAGTTAAAATGGATAAATCCTCCTATCGAACTATGTCCTTCTCCAATGGCATTAGGTAATGTCCCTCTTCTATTACCAGTATTACCAGTGGGTATCTTAAAGATTAATCCTCCTCTATTATGCCATGTAGTTCCAAAAGTTATGTCATTAGAAATTTGCAAAATAATGTCACCAAGTCCGTTCAATTTTTCTGATTCAAGATTTTTAAGTATATTTTTCTGAGTAGAATTACCAGATTCAAAATTGAGTGATGATACTTGTTTTTTATTTACTAATGGCAAGTAAGCTTTAAATAACCAGTTCTCATCAAAAGCATATGATACGTTTATTTCAAGAACTTGCTCTGCACGTTTAATCTCGCCTTCCACATTTTCTCGCCATTCGAAATTCCACAATATTAATTTATGCAAAGGTCCTTTTTTGCCGTAGCCATCAAATGCCATATTATATTCTGGAGTATTTTTAAAATTTATTTCAACTTCCAAAATTGACTTAGGGATCCTGTTTTCAATTTCAAAGGCGTATAAAATTGCTGTAAGAAAATATGCGAATAAATAAGTTTTAAAAAAAATTAATTTTATTAGAAAATTCATATTTTCTTTTTAACTCCAAAAATAATACATCCATTTTTTTTTAAGTAGGGAAAAATATATTCAATTGGAAATCCAACAACATTATTATATGATCCGGAAATATATTCTATTAAAATAGATCCCAATCCCTGAATTGAATATGAACCTGCTTTCCCAAAAGGTTCTCCAGTTTCAACGTACCATTCTATTATATTTTTATCGAGTTTTTGAAATTTTACCTCAGTAGAGATAACTTCAGTGATAACTTTTCCCGTTTTAAAATCTAATATTGAAAAACCAGAAAATACCTTATGTGTTTTATTACTGAGCAGTTTTAGCATTTTCTTTGCCTCATCAGAATTTAGTGGTTTCCCAAGAATTTGTGAATCTATAGAGACAATTGTATCACCTGCAAGAAAAACGATATCTTTTGGGGGTTTATAGAATTTTTTCATCACATATTGAGCCTTTTCTCTTGCCATTCTTTTTACAAAATTTTTTGCTTTTTCATTTGATTTTGGAGTTTCTTCTATATTTGGTGAATGACTTTCAAAATGGAGATTGTATTTTTCCAGAAACATTTTTCGGCGAGGCGAAGATGAAGCAAGACACAAAGGTCTTTTTTGCATTATATTTATCATCCTAGTTAAATTTGAGGAGTAAATTTTGTTAAAAAATTTTATTGAAAATTAATTTCCGTTAAATGTAGTTTGAAGGAGTTCAGTAAAATCTAGATTTTTCGATTCAGGTTTATTTTTTGTTGTTTTTTCAGATTTAGGTTTATAGATGTTATCTATATAATAACTTAAAATTTTCCTAACAACTGGAGCAGCTGCTTTTGATCCACCACCTCCATGTTCTACTAGAGCTAAAACAGAAATTTCTGGATCTTTCGCAGGTCCAAAGGCTACGAACCAAGCATGATTCTGATATAATCTTTTTGCTTTGGTTTCATTATCCATTGTTTCTAGTGTTTTGTGACTAACAACTTGAGATGTTGCAGTTTTTCCAGCAACAGTAAACTCTTCAAACTGAACCTTTCTAGCGGTACCCCCGTTCTCATTAACTACTGCAATCATACCTTCTCTTATTAAAGACATATATTCTTCTTTCAAATTTAGTTGGTGCTGTAAAAGGCCATCTTGTTCTAGGAAAAGTTTGGGGGGCATGAGTGTTCCTTTATTAGCAAGAATATTTATCATATTAATTACCTGTAATGGCGTTACAATGATATATCCTTGGCCTATTGCCATTGCAGTATTTTCTGCCTCATACCATTGTTCTTTTAGGGCCCTTTTTTTCCATTTGCTACTGGGTATTAATCCTTCTTTTTCATTCATTAATCCTAGTCCAGTTAACTGACCCAGTCCAAATAAACTGGCATATTTATGCATTACGTCTACTCCAATTTCCATTCCAACATTATAAAAATATACATTGCACGAACCCTTTATGGCATCTAATAATGAAACTTTTCCGTGCCCTTCTTCTTTCCAGCATTTATATGGTTCTTCTCTCCCTTTTACAGAAAAAGTACCTTTACAAACATGTTCTGTTTTCGATGAAATGGCTTCTAAATCTAGTCCAGCATATGCTGTAACAACCTTAAAAATAGAGCCTGGTGCATACAACCCTTGGATGGCTTTATTACCCATCGGGTCTTCAGGATTATTTAATAGAGTATTCCAATTTTTCTGATCAATTCCTCCGGAGAACAAATTTGGGTCAAAGTCAGGGAAGCTTGCTAAAGCCAAAATATCACCGGTTTTAGGATTCATAACTATAACAGCTCCACTTTCCCCTTTCATTGCTTCGTGAATGACTTTTTGGAGACGTATATCTATGCTTAATGAAATATTTTTACCGGGCACAGAGGGAACAGATTTTCCTAAAATTTGTAATTCTCTTCCCATATGGTCGACTTCAGCTTGTCTCCCCCCATCAAGTCCTATCATGTGATCGTTTTTAAGTAATTCAATCCCAGAATGACCTACTACTTGACTGGAACTTCTTTTTTCTTCTGGTAATTCTGTCCAATCTTCTTGTACTATTCCAACATAACCAATTAGATGAGATGCGAGGTTTTTATAAGGATAATATCTTCGCGGATGAATAACTATTGAAACACCAGGGAAATTATCTTGATAAGTTTCTAAATACATAGCTTTCTCATAATTTAAATCCTCATGCAATATTATTGGTTTAAACTGAGCCAGATCTTTTTTTTCCAATATTTTTTGTTTTAATTCACTATATGGTAAGTTGAGAGAATGAGAAACTTTACCTAAAGTTTTTTCTAAGTCAGGAGTATCTTCTCTTATTAAGTGAAGTTGATAGGCGGGACGATTTTCGGCTAGAATTATACCATTCCTATCATAAATTATACCTCTTAAAGCAGGTTCAGGTACAAGTCTAATTCTATTCCCCTGAGAAAACTCTTCATATTTTTCCCCCTCAGTAATTTGAAGAAACCAAAGGCGAGACGCAAGGAGTGAGAAAATAATAATTATTACTCCACCCAAAATTATTAAACGAATTCGAATCCTATCAAGTTCTTCAAAATCTAGAGACTCTACTTTCATGAAAATTCCCGCAAAAATAGATGTTCTCCCCAATCTATTAATTTAATAACTAATGGAGCTAAAATTCCGTGTATAATCGCCAAAATTAAACTTGTATTTAAAATTAATGAAGTTTTTTCAATATCTGCTTCAAATAACCCTAAAATGAACAGAGAAACCAAACCTTCAAATAAGGTCATTGCCGAAATTGCTAAACATATTGAAAAAAGAGTATTTGAATAAAAAATTTTTTTTATTTGATTTACTACTAATAATGTCAAAAAAAATGAAGCTCCGTAGAGTCCCATGATACCGTGAGAATGAGCATCACAAATTAGTCCAGCAACAATTCCAAAAAAAGGCAGGAATAATTTGGAGTATCTAAATGCAAGTGCTAGTATAAATATTAGCACCCAATTTATTTTCAAATCTGCTATTTGAAAATAATTATTTAAAACTATATTCATCCATGATCCTAAAATAATGTATACCGAACAAAAAAAGATTAATCGCATCAATCAAAAAATAAGTGAGAATCAGATGTAGATGGTACTATGACAAAAACTTCTTCAATTTGATTAAAATTTACTGCACTATCTAAAACTGCAGTTTTGAAGAGCTCATGTTGTTGGTGTCGGATTTCTTTAACCCACCCTATCAGAATCCCTTTAGGATATAGTCCTCCAAGGCCACTTGTAATTACACGGTCACCGATTTTAATTTTAGCATGTAAATTTATTTGGCGCATTTCTATTCCATCACGCGTACCATAAATTAGACCTCTATTACGATTGCGTTGGATAAGAGCAGAAACTCGACTTCTATGGTCAGTAATTAATTGGACAATAGACTGAAAAGAAGATACAGATTTGATGCGACCTACTAATCCCTCTTTTCTAAGAACTACATAGTTTCTTAGAACTAATTGATTACTCCCACGGTTGATCAATCGAATATTGTGAGTATTGTCTGAAGATTCACCAATTATTTCTGCAAAAATTTTGTCTTTAGCTTTTTTACTTGCAAATAGTAACTGATCTCTTAGTCGTAGAAACTGTACAGAATTTTCAATGTGTTGATTAATTTTCTCTTCCATTTCAAGTAGTTTTTTTCTGAGTTGCCTATTTTCTTCATTTACATCAACTAGTGAGATGTAGGAAGACCATAAATTCCTTATTGAAGAGGCAAATGAGTGGACAGAGGCTTGAATTGGATATGTGAAAGTTTGTATAGCACTTTGTAAATATGAGGGGGTCCTATTTGAATGAGTTTGGAACATTAATAAAAATAAGCCAATAAGGACTGCTATAATTGATATTTGGAGACGGAATCGAACAAAAAATTTAATCATATTTAAATCAATTTATTTAACCTTTAAAAAATGGATGATAACTTTTTGCATTAGATAATTTCTCTAAGAAGAACAACAGGTTTTTTCATATATTCTGCTTGATTTATTTCCTCTAAAGCTTTTAGGAGGAGGCCCTCTTTGCAGTTTTGGAGTGTTAACGTAAAAATTACAATTTCCTCACCTTGTTTATTAATTTTATGATATTGTGGTAACTGCTCTAGTGCATATATGTTTATTGAATGATTTTCAAAAATCTTTCCGTAGTGACCAAAGATTCCTGGGTGGTCACGAACTTCAAATCGTAATGTATGACGAAATTCAATTTCATCCATTGATTCTATTTCCAGATCTTTATAATTGGGAGGTGCTGGGAAAGGATGGGGATGACCTTGAATTTTTTTCAAGTCAGAAACAATTGCTGAAGCCGTTGGAAGGCTACCGGCTCCTTTCCCAATAAGCGTAATATCATCAGCATACTGCCCAGAAAGTGTTACAGCATTTGTAGAACCTGAAACTTTAGCTAAAATATCATCTTTTTCGATCATAAGAGGTAATACATAAACTTGTAGTGCATTATTATTTTTATGAAGATTTGCTATTAGCTTTATTTTCATCCCCATTCTTTCTGCATATTCAAAATCAGCAAGCTCTAGATGGTCAATCCCTTCTAATTTTATTTCTTCAGGATCGAACCATTGTCCCGTAATTAAATAAGTAAGTATTACTAATTTATATCTTGCATCAATACCTTTAATGTCATTTGTTGGGTCCTGCTCTGCAAACCCTTTTTGCTTAGCCTCAGAAAGAGCATATTCAAAAGAAATACTTTTTTCTTCCATTTCACTAAGAATGTAATTAGTGGTTCCATTAAGTATTCCTCGCATTGCCCGAATATCTTGAACGTGCAGATAATCTTTTAGAAGACGTAAAACAGGAATTGCTCCGGCAACTGCTGCTTCAAAGAGCAAGTGCCGATCATTTTTTCTTGCAATATCTGTAAGCTCTTTCCCATGGACTGCAATCAGATCCTTGTTTGCAGTAATCACATGTTTCCCATTTTCCAACGCTTTAGTTATTAGTTCTCGAGAAAATTCTTTACCACCAATGGTTTCAACTATCACATCAATTTCTGGATTTTCGATAATAATTTTAGGATCCTTACAAAAAAGTTCATTTTTTTTATTCATCCAAATCTGAGCTTTTTTACTGTTATAATTATTTTCAAGAATTCTTACTAGATTAATTTTAGAATCAGAATATTTCTCATGTTCTTCTAAAACGTGAGCAACTCCGCTTCCTATTGTTCCAAGTCCAGCAATTGCGACGTTAAGTGATTTCACAGTTTAGTTTGCTTAACAATTGTTAATATTTGTGGTTTAAATTACTTCGGCTATAGCATCCATTTCCAAATCTACACCTTTTGGTAATTCACTAACTTCTATGCAGGTTCTCGCAGGTTTTGATTTTTCAAAATATTGCGAGTAAATTTGATTTAATTCATCAAATTGTTTTATATTTTTCATAAAAATAGTTATTTTAAGAACATTTTCTAAGTTAGAACCACCTTCTTCTAGAATTAATTTAAGATTTAAAATTACACGATGACATTGTTCAATAAAAGTTTTACAGACAAATTCTCCACTATTAGGATCAATTGGGATTTGTCCCGAGATAAATAATATTTTATTAAAACTAATTGCTTGAGAATAAGGGCCAACTGGTGCAGCAGCTCTTGAAGATTTTATAATTTTTTTACTCATAGACTTTTTATTGATTAAGTTTCCTTTTTAGAAATTGATACCATTGAGATTTCTCTAATATACTTTGATCCAAAGCAAACCAATCAGCACAATCTAACTCTGCGGCTTCTTCTAGCAATTGAGGAGATTTAAGGTTCCCATTTATTATTATTGGGCATTTAGTAAATTTGGATGTCCATTGACATAATGGATCCCTGTTTTCAAAACATTTGTTCATTGCATGAACAGCGTAGGGGTGAAATAAATCTATTCCTGCGGATTCTAACAAATTTATCATTGAATTTAGATCTTTTGGTTTAAAACCATCTTCAATTTTATCAAAAACTGCAAAGTAGTAACTTAATGGTAAATTAACTGATTTACGATTTTTTATAGCTTTAACAATTTCTATAGCTAACCGATTCCTTGTTTCAATATTTGTGGATCCATATTCATCGAAACGAGAGTTATATTTAACATTACAACACTGGTCAAGTAAATGTTGTTCTGTTCCATTTATTTCAATAAAATCCATTCCTACCTCTTCTGCACGTTCGGCAGCGTGAACAAAATTTAGAATAATTTCTTCAACATCTCCTTGATCGAACTCTCTGCTCACATCATAATCTCGACCAAAGTTTAATACTGAAGGGCCTATGGGTTGCTCTCCGCAAATGGTTTCTGATGTCTGTGCCCCAGCATGAGTAATTCTAATACCAATACAAGATCCTTCCTGCTTAACCCCTCGAGCTAAGTTTTCAAGGCCTTCCAAATGTTCTTCTTCTGATATTCCTAATTGATTTACATGACTGCGTCCTTGTTTGGATATATAAGCTGATTCTACTATAATTGTGCCTACTCCTTGACGGGCTAGAGTCCGGTAATGTTTTAATTGAGAAAGAGTCACTCTGCCATCGATATCAGCTTGATCATTCGTTATTGGAGGGGCAAGAATTCTATTCCTGAAATTTTTACTTTTAAAAGAAAAAGATTCAAAAAGTGAATCAATTGATGAGGGCTCTTTTTTTGTAATAGTTAAATTGGATTTAGATGTTGATGTCATTGTTTATTGTGTTGGTTGATTGTTATTTTTTCGCATAGCTTTTTCTTGTAATCCGGATTTACCAAAACGATTCTTTAGTTCTTGAAGTGTACACTCTAATGAAATTTCTTTATCTACCATCAAGACAAGAATGTGAAACCATAAGTCAACTATTTCATGAATTTGTTCATCTGTATTTTCTTCTTTTGATGCAATTAAAAGTTCTGCAGATTCTTCTCCAATTTTTTTTAGAATAGAATTAGTTCCGCTATTCAACAAGCTAGAAACATATGATGATTTAGGAGAATCTTTTTTCCTTTCAATGATTAAATTATATACTTGCTCTATTATCTTTTCAGAAAAAATTGCATTCATAAAGTAATTTTTGTATTATTTTTCAAATTTAATAATTCAATTTTTTTTCTAAGTGTATTTCTATTGATGCCTAAAATTCTAGCAGTTTTTTGTTGATTCCAGTTAGTTTTAGATAACAATATCTTTAATAGGGGCCTTTCAATTTGGCAAATAACATCTTCCATCAAAGAATTGTGTTCAAATTCAATAGAATCTCTAACAATATTCTCCATTTTTTCAGTTACAATTTCTTCTAGACTTTTGCTAATATTGTTCAAAGTTTTTTTCTTAAAAAGATTCTTCGGTAATGAGTCTAAAGTTATTGTACCAGTCATATTTGTTATCATTAGGCTTTTTACGGTATTTTCAAGTTCACGAATATTACCTGGCCAATCAAAATGTTTCAAAACATTCAAAGCTTTGGGATCAATTGCTTTGTGGCCAACGGCCATTTCTTTACTTCCTTTTCTCAAAAAATGATCAACTAGTAAAGGTATATCTTCTTTACGATTCCTTAATGGTGTAATATAAATTGGGAAGACATTGATTCTATAAAAAAGGTCTGTTCTGAACTTTGAATTTTTAATTAAACTTTCAAGATTTTGATGAGTTGCAGAAATTACTCTCATATTTGTTTTAATAAGTTTGTGACCTCCAAGGCGTTCAAATTGTTTTTCTTGCAAGACTCTTAGTAACTTACTCTGAAGTTTTATAGACATATCTCCAATCTCGTCAAGAAACAAAGTTCCTTCACTAGCGAGTTCGAATTTCCCTTGCTTTTGAAATGTCGCTCCAGTGAAGGCACCTTTTTCATGACCGAATAACTCTGACTCCATCAATTCAGAAGGTATAGCAGCACAGTTAATAGCAACAAAAGGTTTATTAGCTCGAAGAGAATGATTATGAATGGAGCGCGCAACCAATTCTTTTCCTGTTCCACTTTCTCCTTGAATAAGTACAGTTAAATCTGTTTCAGCAACTCTTCCTATAGCTTTATATAATTCTCTCATTTCTCTGCTTTGACCAGTTAAAAGTTCTTTTGAATTCTCATTATTCTTTAAAATACTATTTGTTTCTCTAACTTCAAATGGAATTCGTAATGCTTTTTCAACAAGTTCTTCTATTTCTTCAATATTAAATGGTTTATCTATAAAATCGAAGGCTCCTGCTTTAATTGCTTCAACTGTTGAGTAAACAGTACTTTGACCAGTCATTACGATCGTTATTAAAGATGGATGTTTTTTTAAAATTTCTCGAGTAAATGAAATGCCATCTATTTCTGGAAGATGAATATCAATTAGGGCCAATCTGATAGGATGTTTAAGTAGTATGGTTCGTGCTTCTGAGACATTTTCAGCCAAGTATGTAATATATCCTGCTGCTGTTAATGTTTTGTGCAAAACCCAGCGAATGCTCTTTTCATCATCTAAAATTAAAATTTGAAATTGATCTTTATTTTTGTGACCATTCAAAAAATCTTGCATTTTTTTGTTCTCTAATTTTTATATCAAAATTTTGATAAAATAACGATTTAATTTAAGTCAGTTATTTTATTCTTTCTTCAAATATTTGGAAACTTCATTAAAAAAATCTTTTGAAAGTAGGTTTTCTTCATTCATAAATTGGAATAGATACATAAGTGACTCATGCATACTTTCCAAGTCTTCTTTCATGGGATTGGCATTTTCAATAAACCATTTTTCTAAAAAACTTTTCACTAAATCGTTGTCCCATTTCTCTAGGGCAGGAGGCTGAAAATCTTCTAAAAAAACTTCTAAATCATCTTCAATCCTTTGTTTTTTGTGACGCGGTAAATTTTCTAAAAATTTCTTGTAAACCGATGGTTCAATTAAAGGCAAAAGTTTTTTGGGTGATGTGTACTCATCAAATTGGTCATCCGACTCTTCATTAAGATTTGCAATTTCATTATCTGGCAAATTTTCTGTAGAATTGCGAAGAGCTTTTTCGTTGCGTTCATTAAATTTTTTTAATTCATTAGTTAAGTCCTTCATTTCTAATTCTTTACCTTCTGAAGCGGCCTTATTTTTAAGGAAAATTGCTATTAATAAAGGGTTTGAAACATATAATGATTTTTCTCCATTTTCCAATTGATGTTGTGTTGCTTGTGCTAAAATAGATTTTATTGACTTTTCTGGATTTGATTCTATTATTTGTGTTAGTCGTGATTTAAATTCAGAGATGAAAGAATCCGTTAGTAATTTTGAAAAAATTTCAGTTTCTGTTAAACTTTTATTCAATAAACTTATAAGTTCGGATTCATTCATTTTTAAATCAGTCAATTCTGGTTCGAATGCAAGTGTCGGTAAAGCAGATAATAACTGTTCAATTTTTTCCGAGGATTCTTGATTATTTTGATTTCTTGAAGACATTGATGAGCGTCTACGGATTTTCTTTTGATGACGTTTTTTTTGTTGACGCCTAATCATTCCGGATTTTTTTTGTTTTATTTTTTTAGCCATAAGATTAAAGAAAAAATTGTTTTGAATTAAAGAATATATTATCGCAGAATTATCTGATAAAATCACCACAAATTAAGGCCTTATTTTACAAGTAAATACCTTTTTACTTTTTTAATATTATAAAAAAAATATACATAACAATTTGATATCACATTAACTATTTAAATATACTAAATTATATTAATGAAAAATTTTAGAATTTATTTTTTGGTGTTAACAACTTTTGTAAGTTTGACTCCATTTATTTTTGCTTCAGAAAAAGTTTCTGACCATATTCTATTCCCAAATCCTCTTGAAGTATATGGAGATGATGACTTAATAAAAAGTGGAAAAATTTTTGAAGTTTTAACAAACCGTATTTATCATACTCCATTTAATCTCTGGTCATCAATAATATTTTTTTTAGCCATTATTCATACTTTTTTTGCAGCAAAAATTACTGCATTCGCAAAAAGATTAGAACGTAATCATATAGAAAAAATGAGAGTGGAGGGTAAATCTAAAGAAGAAATAGAACGTAATAGTCCTGTAGGGACAGAAATTATTCATTTCTTTGGTGAAGTAGAGGCTATTTTTGGTATTTGGGTTTTGGTCTTGGCTGCAGTTACAGTTTCATTTTATGATTGGATTACTTTTAAAAATTACATTGCTTATAAAGTTAATTATACTGAAGCAATGTTTGTAGTAGTAATTATGGCCCTTGCTTCTACTAAGCCTATTATGCAATTTTCAAAGAAAATTTTAGGGCTTTTTGCAGGTATTGGAAAACATTCTCCCGGAGCATGGTGGCTGTCTATTCTTACTATAGCTCCATTGCTTGGTTCTTTCATTACTGAGCCAGCAGCAATGACTATAGGAGCTATTCTTTTGGGGGAGCAGTTTTACCGACACTCTCCAACTAGCAAACTTGCTTATGCTACTATTGGGATACTGTTTGTTAATGTTTCTGTAGGGGGAACTTTTACTCATTTTGCGGCGCCCCCAGTACTTATGGTCGCAGCTCCTTGGGAATGGACACTTTCATTTATGACATTGAATTTTGGGTGGAAAGCACTTTTGGGAATTATTATTTCTAATACAGTTTATTATATAACATTTAAGAAAGAATTCTATTCTCTTGCAGTTAAAGAAGATGTTGGAGAATATGTTGAGTACGTTAAAATTGATATTGAAAATAGTGAACCTCATATTCCAAATTGGATTACGATTGTTCACATTTCTTTTATGGGATGGACAGTTTTTAATGCCCATTATCCTCCGCTATTTATAGGAGGCTTTTTATTTTTCCTTGGCTTTGCTTTTGCGACTAAAAAATACCAAAGCCATATAAATTTGAAGCCACCAATGCTTGTAGGGTTTTTTTTAGCGGGATTGGTTACACATGGAGGTTTGCAGGCATGGTGGATTGCTCCAGTATTGGGATCTCTGGGAGAGATTCCTTTGATGTTGTCAGCAATATTATTAACTGCGTTTAATGACAATGCTGCGATTACCTATTTAAGTACACTTGTACCAGATTTGTCAATAAATGCTAAGTATGCTGTAGTTGCTGGAGCGGTAACCGGAGGAGGATTGACTGTTATTGCAAATGCTCCGAATCCTGCTGGACAATCGATATTGTCAAAATATTTCCCCGGTGGAGTGAATCCTGTTAAACTTGCTATGGGAGCAATGATACCTACTATTATTTTGGGTTTTTGTTATATGGCAATTCCGCAGGATTTAAATGATCCACAAAAAGCCATTGTAATTGAAAAAAAATATACAGATTAATTTTTTTTTCTTACATCTGTTATTATATTTTTTGAATAAAATTGTTAAGAATAAAAATATTTTAAGGATAGAAATAAAGATAATAGGAACACTTTGTGTATGTATTCGGGTTTAGCTATAACTTGGAAATTCTTTTGAAAATTCTTTTATGAAAGTAATTTACACAGAAATTTTTGTCTTAATAACAGATTTTTCGATTAACAGAACTATTGTCAAGGAGAGTTATGAAGAGATTTGTAAAAGGTTGCTTAATTTCAGTTAGTTTGTGTTTCATAGGAATAAGTAGTGTTTCGGGCGTAAGTAACTCTGACTTATCTCCATTCCCAGTTCCACTTGATTGTTATGTTGAGGATCAAAATTCTATTCAATTCATCGAGAAAAATTGTAATCGAGTAAAGGGAATTGAAAATTTTAAAGATCCTGATGGAGCAAGTGTTGGAGAAATCCTATCTAGTCGAATAAGTGCTAACTCATTTAATCTAGTAGCTTCTATTATATTTTTGTTAGCAATTATTCACACTTTTTTGGCCAATAAACTGACTGCTAAAGCTCATCTGATTCACGAGGAACACGATGAAAGAATGAAAAAAGAGGGTGCATCTGAGGAAGAAATAAATCATGATATACCTTTCAAAGCGGAGTTATTTCATTTTCTCGGGGAGGTTGAAGTAATTTTTGGAATTTGGGTTCTTGCTCTAATGGCTGTTACAATTAATTTTTACGATTGGACGACATTTAAAAATTATATTGTTTACGACCGAGTATACATAGAGCCAATGTTTGTGGTAGTAATTATGGCTATTGCTTCGACTAGACCTGTAGTAAAATTTTCTGAAAAGATACTGGGCCTTGTCGCGGGGTTAGGAGGACATACCCCTGCTGCATGGTGGTTTTCTATCTTAATGATTGCGCCACTTTTAGGATCTTTCATAACAGAACCTGCTGCAATAACAATTGCAGCACTTTTACTTGCAAACCAGTTTTATAAACATAATCCTAGTACAGGTTTTTGTTATGCCACAATTGGTCTTCTATTTGTTAATATTTCAGTTGGAGGAACTTTGACACATTTTGCCGCTCCTCCTGTGCTTATGGTTGCGGCCCCTTGGAATTGGGATATAGCATTTATGGCAACCAATTTTGGTTGGAAAGCTGCAATCGGAATTCTTATTTCGAACCTGCTTTTTTATATGGTTTTTAGAACTCAATTCAAAGTAATGAGTGAAGGTAGTCAAGAAAATGAGGGGGTATCCTTTGATAGCCCTGAAAAGAAAAATCTCAAGCCAAGTCAGATGAGCCACGAGGAATTTGAAGAAATGTGGGCTGAGAGGGATACTCCTATTCCTTGGTGGGTTACTTTAGTGCACATAATTTTTCTTGCATGGACAGTGTTTAATGCTCACTATCCAGCACTTTTTATTGGTGGGTTTCTCTTTTTCTTGGGATTTGTAACTTTGACCAAAACTCATCAAAATAATGTTGAACTAAAATCACCGATACTGGTTGGTTTTTTTCTTGCTGGTTTGATAACACATGGAGGTCTACAGGGTTGGTGGATTGCACCAGTGCTGGGATCTCTTGCAGAAGTTCAGCTGATGATTACTGCTACAGTATTAACTGCATTTAATGATAATGCGGCAATTACATATCTTGCTACTTTGGTTCCGAACTTAGGTGAAGCTTCTAAATATGCTGTTGTAGCTGGTGCAGTTACAGGAGGAGGACTTACCGTTATAGCAAATGCTCCAAATCCTGCAGGGCAATCTATCCTTAGTCGTTTTTTCAATAATGGGGTTAATCCAGCGTATTTAGCATTAGCAGCTCTTGTCCCGACTGTTATCATGGGACTATGTTTCATGATCTTATAGGATAATATTTGTTTAAAAAATGTGGGAATAATCCCGCATTTTTTATTAATTTTTTCCTTTAAGAAACAGTAAACCCATGTTTTGTTAAAGGTAATGAGCGAATTCTTTCACCTGATGCAGAAAAAATTGCATTTGTTAAAGCTGGTGCAGCCAGAGCGACAGCAGGCTCACCAACTCCGCCTATTTCATTGCCGCTTTCTATAATATCAACAAATATTTTGGGACAGGTACTTAATTTAAAAATAGGGTAATCATGAAAATTAGATTGCTCAACTCTACCTTCATTTATTGTAATCTGCTCACTAATTGTTGAAGATAGACCGAATATAAATCCTCCTTCCATTTGAGACTTCACTGTGTCAGGATTGACTACTTCACCACAGTCAATGACGATCCAAACATTTTTTAATTTAAGAACTCTAGAATCATTCAAAAATACTTCAATTACTGCGCCTGTAATACTTCCAAATGATTTTTGTATGGCTATTCCTAAGCCATGTCCTTTAGGTAGGTTTTTGCGCCAATTAGAGTTTATTCTTAGTTTTTCAAGGACGGCAAGGAAGCGAGGTTGCTTTTTTAAAACTTTTTTTTTATAGGTTAAAGGATCTATTTTAGCAAGGTGTGCTGCTTCATCAAGGGCACTTTCAGTGAAAAAAGCGTTATAAGAATTTCCGACTGATCGCCAAAATCCAACTGGTATACCAGAGTCTACTAATGAATAATCAAAGTCAAAATCATGAATAGAATAAGGTAATTCCTTTGCCCCTTCCGTCGAAGTAGGGTCGAATCCTAACCAACCCATAGCGGGGACGAATCTTTTTAGAATAGACGATCCTGCTAATTGATTTTTCCATTTTAAAGGTAATCCATTTTTAGCCAAAGATATTTGGAAACGACTAATGCAAGCAGGTCTATAATAATCATGTTGAATGTCTTCTTCCCTCATCCAAGTTAATTGAACAGGTTTTTTAACCATTTTAGAAATCGATACTGCTTGCTCCACGAAATCAGTTTCTGAACGCCTTCCAAAACCTCCTCCCAAAAAAGTTGTGTGAATCTTGATTTTTTCTTCATCTAAATTTGTAATTTCTTTTGTTACATCCATAGACTTACTCTGATTTTGTGTAGGAACCCAAACTTCGCAGAATTTTTCTTTAACATCCGCGGTACAATTCATGGGTTCTAATGTTGCGTGAGCAAGAAAAGGGACTTCGTATTCTAAATCTAAGACTTTGTATCCACTAATTTCTGCTTTTCCCTCTTTATCAAGGGCAGTTATTAAGTCTTTTTTTACTTTTTGGCTATTGAGTCCAACAGTTTTTCCTTCATGAAATTTTGGTAAAAGTGCTTCCATTCCTTTTTTTGCACTCCAAGTGGTATTTGCAACCACAGCAATTCCATCTTTAAGTTTGAGGATAGCTTTTACCCCTTTAATCTTTTTTGCCGATTTTTCATCATATGAAAGTATCTCTCCTCCAAAAACAGGAGATTGTTTGACAGTTGCGAAAAGCATTTTCGGTAATCTGATATCTATTCCAAATTTTGCATGGCCGTTAACTTTTATTGGTATATCAAGACGTGGAATTGATTTTCCTATCAAGGAAAATTCTTTTTTTGATTTCAAAGGTGGATTCGACGGAATGTCAAGTTTCCCAGCTGTTTCAGCTAGTTCTCCATAACTTAATTTTCTACCTGTTTTACTGTGAAAAATTTGACCTTTTTGCGATTTACATTCTTCTATAGGGACTTCCCATCTTAGAGATGCAGCAGTTTTTAACATTTCTCTTGCAGCAGCACCAACTTCTCTTAGAAGAGGTAAAAATCCTTTGATACTATTGCTACCTCCGGTCATTTGAGATCCGCGACTTTCAGGATTCTTATATTCAGGATTTACTGGTGCAGTTTCGGTTTTAATTCTGTCCCAATCTGCATCTAATTCATCCGCTAATATCATTGGAAGAGATGTATTAACTCCTTGTCCCATTTCTGAGCTAGGAACAATTAAAGTAGTATCTCCATTGAGATTAATCTGGATCCAAATTCCAAGTTTTTCTCCATGTTCGTACTTATCAGCAAAAATAAATTTTTTATCAAGAGAAACTCCAATCATAAATCCGACCCCAGCAAAGGCAGATTTTCTAATTAAATCGCGACGTTTAAAATAATTTTGAAGCATAATAGTTTTAAATTTATTTTATAAAAAATAGTTTAGAAAAATCGTATGTTTTCACTGAAGAGAATAATTTTAAAAAAGTTTTGATCTTAATTCTATCAAAAAAATATTCTAATGTGCAATAATGTTAAATTATTATAATTTTAATTTAAACACAAAATGGATATTTGTTTAATTTTTTAATTTTGTGGATAAGAATTAGTAAAATGTTTCTCTCAAGAAATATTAAAATAAGGACTTAAAAAATAATTTATTTAATATTTTATATTTCTAAAAAATTGAAACATTTACAATGTTTTTGAAGTAATAAAATAAAGATAAACCTTTTGCGCCTTTCGTATCTTTCTAATAAACTAATAATCAACTACATAATTTTAAATAACATAAGAAAATGAATTATTCTGAGAATGTCCATAACATTATTTTGGGTGATAAGCAGGTTTTTCTTATAGGAACGGCTCATATTTCTCAATCTAGTGTAGATGAGGTTAAGCTATTAATTGAAAATGAGAATCCAGACACAGTTCTTGTTGAACTATGCAATTCTCGATACCAAGCTATGATGGATAAAGATAGGTGGAAAAATATGGACATTTTTAAAGTTGTTCGTGAAGGTAAATCATTTTTGCTTTTTGCAAATTTAATCATGACGGCATTTCAAAAGAGATTAGGGTCTAAGATAGGAGTTAAGCCTGGAGCCGAAATGTTTGAGGCAGTAAAGATTTCTGAAAGAATAGGTGCAGAACTTTTATTAGCTGATAGAGATGTAAAAACTACATTGCAGAGGGCCTGGAGAAGTATCTCTTTTTTTGGAAAAATTAAAGTAATAAGCCAACTTTTGGCGAGTTTTTTTATAAATGAAGAAATTAGTAAAGAAGAGATCGAAAAACTTAAAGAAAATGATGCACTTTCTGAGGCTATGCAAATGCTTTCTGAACAATCCCCTGAAATAAAAAATATTTTGATTGATGAGAGGGATCAATATATGGCAGAAAAAATTAGAAAAGCAGAGGGGAAACTGATTGTTGCTGTGGTTGGAGCAGGTCATGTTAAAGGAATTAAGGATGAAATAGAAAAAGTCCATGACTTGAAACTTTTGGATATTGTTCCTAAATCGGGTAAATTAGGACTTTTCTTAAAGTGGGGTATTCCTGGAATTATTCTTGGCTTGATTGCATATGGGTTCGTAACAGTTGATAGAGATGTTAGTATAGAAATGATCCAACGTTGGTTCATAATTAACGGGACTCTTTCTGCTCTAGGGACTTTATTAGCTTTTGCTCATCCAATTACGATTGCAACAGCTTTTGTAGCGGCTCCCTTCACCTCCTTAAATCCCGCAATAGCAGCAGGATGGGTTGCGGGTTTAGTTGAAGCATTTCTTAGAAAGCCACAAGTTAGAGATTTTGAAAATCTTGCAGATGATATTTCTCATTTAAAAGGATTTTGGCGAAACAATATTACTCGAGTATTGCTAGTGGTCGTATTTGCAAATCTTGGGAGTGCAATTGGTACATTTGTAGGAGGTTTTGCGATTGCTTCTCTTCTTTAAATTAATATTCTTAAATAATGTTTCAGAGAAAAAATTATATAATTTTTATTTTAAATTTACCTTCACTAATAAATTCAAAATGGAGTTCGTGATCCAAACATTTTAAATTTTCTGTTGGAATATGTGTAGTGTAAAAAATTTGTGTTTTTGAAATTTGTGCAACTTTATCTACAACTTCCAAAATATGATTTTTGTTAATCAAATCTAATCCTTGGCAGGGTTCATCAAGTATAAGTAGAGACGGAGATTTGACCATGGCTCTAGCAATTAAAATTAATCTTTGTTGACCAAAAGAAAGTTTGGTAAAATTTTGTTCGGCTAGGTTACTAATTCCTAGTAAATCCAACCATTTCAAAGCTTCTGTTATTTGTTTTTTTGAAGAGGTTTTATAGTAACCTATCGAATCAAAATAACCTGAAAGTACAACTTTTATCGAAGAAATGGATTCGCGGTAGAGCACATGAAACTCTGGAGAAACAATACCTATCCTTTTTTTTATATCCCAAATACTTTCACCAGTACCACGTCTTTTCCCAAAAATATAAATTTCATTTGAGTAAACTTGCAAATTGTCGCCATAAATTAGATTAAGTAAAGTAGATTTGCCAGCACCGTTTCCCCCTAAAATTTTCCAGTTTTCTCCTTTTTTAACGGTCCAATTAAAATCTTTTAAGACTATTTTTTTCCCATAACTTATATTTACATTTACCATCTTAATAGTACTATCATTTTTGAGTATTTTTTGAGAATCTTTGATTGGATAAGATTGGAAAAATTCGTTAAATTTTTCTTTTTTAGCTATCGTATTTGTATTATTAAAAATTT